>JAUWJK010000123.1 GCA_030607735.1 Candidatus Bathyarchaeota archaeon | reverse complement strand
TAGTTACTAGGACAAATGCTGTGGAGATTAATAATCTTAGGAGATTATTGCAAATGGCTGTTTAATTCTTCGTTTTTTGTTTTAAGAGAATTTGAAGAGTTATATTCAAAAACATAGTTGCCTATTGTTCCAGATTTAACAATTTTGTTTCTGAAGGTTTTATCTGGAAACATGTCACCAAGACTTGAATTACAACTTTTACTTTCTTCTAAGGGGCGCAATCCTGTTTTGTTTGAAGGTAGCTTGGGTAAACTTAAAACCTTATCATTGGTTGAAGACCTGATGCTGGAGATCAAAGCAGCAAATGGAATTATTAGGATTGATATAACGAAAGATGAAATTCGTCAACTTATTAAAAAGAATCCAAACGAAGGTTAGTAAAATATAGTTGAATAATTAAAACAATCGAAAAATGATAACTGCTAATCTATTAAGGCACTTCAACTTTCTAGACAACCTAGTTTTCTTGAAGTTTTGATCAGATTATGGTCCTGAAAAATTTCGCCAAAAGCTCTAAAAAAGTATTCGTCTGCTATTTGAAATCCTTTTCTTCCTTCTTCTGTTATCTGATATGTGGTCATTCTTCCTTTCTTATTTGACTCTATTAGTCCTCGATTCTTTAATTCTTTAAGTGCTGGATAGATCGTTCCTGGATTCGGTTTTGTTCCTTTTCTCTTGCCTATTTCTTTTGCGAGTTCTTGTCCATACATAGATTTTTTTGATAATAACCATAATATCATAAAAGATAGCATTCCTCTCATGTCGCAGCAATTTGGTGGACAACTATCACATTTTTCAGTCGGCATTCTAAACCATAATGTATTGGGTGACCGATACATTTAAATATTTTCCGACCAATATATTGGACATGCAATAGGTAAAGGCTGAAATGAATGAAAGAAAATGAAGTTAAAGATTATGTAAAAAAGAGTTATGGGGAAATTGCTAAAAATACAGGATCTTGTGGTTCATCATGTGGTTGCGGTTGTGGGCCCTCTTCCACAGAGTTGTCCTTACAAATAGGCTATTCAAAGAATGAACTAGATAATATTCCAGGAGCCTCAAACATGGGTTTAGGTTGTGGAAACCCCACAGCACTAGCAAGTCTAAAGGGGGGAGAAACTGTATTAGACTTAGGTTCTGGAGGGGGAATTGATGCGTTTCTAGCTGCTAAAAAAGTTGGAAAAACTGGTAGCATAATTGGAGTTGACATGACTGAAGAAATGGTCCAGAAAGCAAAGACCACAGCACAAAGATATGATTACAAAAATGTTGAGTTTCGATTGGGTGAAATAGAGGATCTGCCAGTTGATGATAACTCTGTGGATGTTATTATTAGTAATTGTGTAATCAATCTCTCTCCTAATAAGGAGAAGGTGTTCCGGGAAGCCTACAGGGTTTTAAAGCCAAGTGGTAGGATTTTGGTTTCTGATATAGTTACTGAAGGGATTTTACCTGAGGATGTCAAGAAAAGCATGAGTGCATGGGCTGGTTGTGTTGCAGGTGCTCAGGAAAAAAACCAGTATCTTGCGACCATAAGAAACGCAGGATTTGAGGAAGTCAACATTGTTTCCGAATCAAACATCTCAATAGATATCTCAAAAGAATTGAAGGGTAAAATAACAAGTGTGCAAGTTGAAGCGAAAAAAATTAGTGAACAAAAACTTATAACAAAGTTATTTTAACACGCTATGGAGGAGAATTGAAGAATGGAGAAGCTATGTAATTTTTTGTTTGAGCTCTCGAACGAAGATCGATTGCTGATTCTTCTTCAATTAAAACAAAAATCCCAAAAAATTGCTCATATTTCTAAGAAGCTCAATTTTACTGTTCAGGAAACTTCGAGAAATGTTTCTCGATTAGCCGAGGCTAACCTGGTGGAAAGAAGAGGTAATGGATCTTTTCAACTCACAGCGTATGGTGAAAACGCTTTGAATCTTCTTCCTGGATTTAATTTTCTTTCTAAATATGTAAATTATTTTACATCACATTCTTTATCGCGTCTTCCTCATGAGTTCTTTTGTAGAATTGGTGATTTGTTGAATTGCAGTTACGTTGATGATGTTATGATAACTTTTTTTGAAGCAGAGAAAATGATGGATGAAGCAGAAAAGTTTCTTTGGCTTATGTCTGATCAGCATCTTGTGAGTGCAATACCTCATATGAAGAAGGCTCTTGAAAATGGGGCTAAGCTACGAGTTTTGTTGCCTATGGATCTGTCTTTTCCTGCGGGATATTTTGAACAAGAATGTGTAAAGGAATATAGTTTGGTTGAGAAAAAAGCAAAGAGAGAGGGACAGTTTGAGGAAAGATGGATTGATCGAATTGATGCTGCGATAGGTGTTTCTGGTAATGTTGTGGGGCGAGTGTTCTTTCCAACACTTGAAGGTAGATTTGATTATAAGGGTTTTATTGTTGCTGATGCGCTTTCTCACAGGTTTTGTCTTGATTTGTTCGAGCATTATTGGGATAAGGCTTCAACTGTTATTCCTGATCAAGTGATAGACAAGATTAGTAGATAATAAAATTTGTTTATATAAACAAAAAGTAAACACAAAAAAAAGAGTCTAAACTGCCTTTCTTTTTTCAAATTTATGTTTTATATTTTATAATAAATAAAAAAATTTTAGAAATTTAATTCTATTTTATTCTTCAGATTATTGTTTAGAATTTAGAAATTTAGAAAATTCTACTAACTTACACAAGGTTAGCAATTATAAAATTAGAAAATTAGTGTAACAAAAGACCAAACATATAACAAACAACATGTTTTGTAATTTAAGAAGTAAGTGGAAGAAATGACTGATGTTGCAAGCATAGTTTTGCTGAGCATTTTGGCAGGTTTAGGTACGGGGCTAGGTGGACTTATTGTTCTTGTTCGAAAACCTGGAGAAAAGCTGTTTGTGTTTTTAATCGGGTTGGCTTCCGGTTTAATGCTCATGCTTTCATTTATGGAACTACTCTATGATTCATTAAACATATCAGGACTATTCACAGCGGCAGTGGGTTTTATTGCAGGTACACTTGTACTATTCTTCTTGGACATTCTTTTACCCCACAAACATGTTGTAAATGAACAAGGAATTATAAAACCTAAAATGTTTAGAGCAGGCACCTTAATTGCCATAGGTATCTCTCTTCACAATCTTCCAGAAGGCATTGCTATTGCTGCAGGCTATTTTCTTGCACCAGAAATTGGTTTGATTATAGCTATCATAATTGCTCTACACAATATACCAGAAGGTATGGCAATAGCCTTGCCGATTCGTATGAGTGGCGCTTCAAAATGGGTTGCATTTAGAATCGCCTTGCTTTCAGGATTGGCAGAACCAGTGGGAGCTGTAATTGCATTAATATTCCTTACTACTTTACCTGAG
>JAUWJK010000065.1 GCA_030607735.1 Candidatus Bathyarchaeota archaeon | reverse complement strand
CACTTCTTAGCTACTCGAAAAACTGCACAAGCCAAATCATAAGTCAAACTGCGCAAATTAATTGCTGGGACGGTAAAACCTCCAAATTCTCCTCTACCCCGAGCAAAATATAACTCATTAATGCTAGCTGGATATGCGCCCAAATCAATAGCTAAATCAATTATCTTCTTAGAAATTAGTCTCTTTTTAGATGAATTGTCTGTTAGATCTAAATCCAAAACTTCTTTATCAACATCAAACAGCTCTTTGTCACCCATATACACAACCTCAAACTAAAATCGAATTCTACAATTACTCCTTTGTTTTAAAAGCTAAATAATGTTTTGTCAATATTCAAAACAGTAAACCTGATTTTTTCTTTCTTCTTTGGATAAGTTTTTTTCTAAATTGGTGGAGTGGATGTTGGTGTCAAAATTTTTTTAATAGAATCTTTTTGTCTTATCTCTTGCGCTGATGATTTCTCTTCTCTAGCTACGAAATAGTTCCAATCAACTATTTCGTTTAGTTCTTTTCGTGTTTTTTGACCTTTAAATTTGGGATATCCTAATGGCAACAATGATATCAATCGCCATTTTTTTGGAATTTTGAGCAAATCTTTTAGTTTTCGCTCAGTAGAATTTTTTTCATCAGCTAAAGAAAAAGTACCAATCCAGATTGTTCCCAAACCCATACTGTGAGCAGCCAAAGCCATATTCTGAGTCACAGCAGCTCCCTCCTCAATGTAATGGTAAGGATTCAAATCGGGATTTACACAAATAGCAATAATCACAGGAGCCACCCTTACTGTGGAGCTAAAAACCGTAGGAACAATATCACTGGCACGTAATCTAATAGACTCATCACTTACAACTATAAATTTCCAAGGTTGCTTATTTAACCAAGAAGGAGCCCACCTGCCAGCCTCCAAAACATCCTGCAAAACTTTCTCATTTACAGATTTAGATAAAAAATTGGTAATACTTCTTCTCTTCTTAATCGTATTTAGAGTAGCATTTACCATATTTTACACCAAAATTATATAATCAAACCTAAAATAAAAACAATCTCATAAAATACATCGCTAACTAAGTAAAGTTAATAATCAGACAATCTACTCTTTATTAGTGAAGTTTTGACTCCTCAAAATCCAATAAAAGAACTACCTGATAAGAGGCCATTACTCTCATTAATCCCAAAAAAACCTAGACCGTCCCTCATTTCGCCAAAATCTCAACCAAGATTAGAACAAATAAACTTAACTCGCGTAATCCTAAGAAAACTTCCCTACGAAAAAGGGTTTCACTTCTACAAAACCTATGGGCACTATACTGGAATAACCGCGACAAGCCTAATAGAGTTCCAATCAAAACTAATAATTGTGGATGAGCAATCTTTACTTTTTCATTATCCACGAGGTGACTTCCAAAAATGGATACGCAATACTCTCAAAGATAAACAATTATCTAACCAAATAGACATTACAACATCAAATCTCTCATCAAAAAACATAAGAGAAAACCTGCTATCAATAATAACTAACCGCCTAAAAGAACTAATAGCCCAACAAATCAATTGAATGTAGGCAAAAATAATGATTAATGTTCCACTCTCAAAATCAACTAGTATAATATCTCCTAGACTAACTGTTTTAGTTAATACTATGGATAGCGAAGGAAAATTAAGCTCATCGCCCTATTCTTGGATATTTCCCCTGAGTTTTAATCCACCTCTAATAGGTGTAGGTGTTGGAAAAAACAAGCAAAGTCATAAAAATGCCGAAAAAACCGGCGAATTTGTAATCTGTGTGGTGTCCCCTAGTTTTGGACAAGAGGCAATCAACTGTGAAAAACTCCACAAGCCCGGGGATAAACTCTGGGAAAAAAATAACTTGCATCTGCAAAAATCAGAAAAAGTGCAGGTCCCAAGAATCAAAGAATCTCATTCCATTCTGGAATGCAAAACCAAAAAAATATTAGAATATAATGGCGACCACATAATTCTAGTCGGTGAAATAGTTTGTGCTCAAACACAAGAGACCATAGACCAAGTAGACCCATTACTCCATTTGTCAGGAGAAAAATTCAGAAGAATTGGTAAACAAATAACCTTGCAAAGAAACAAATAACAATGTCCAGAAAACTACTTTTAAGATTAACTAATAACCAAGTTTGAAACAACTTTCATGTTTTCTAGTATTTGCTTCACTTTATTTGGTGATACTAATGCAAATCCACAATCAGGATGTAAATATTTAATATTCTTTTTTCCCACCCGCTTCTTTATCTCAAAAAATCTGTCTCTGATAGTTTTTTGATCTTCAACTCTAATATTGGAAATAAAACCAGCTCCAAGTTTTTTCTTATGATCCTCAAATACCTTTTTGGAAATTATATCCATATTCTCTCTCTCTTTTTCACCACTAAATCCCAAACTCAAAACCTTAACAGGTAATTCCAATAAAACATCAAAGAGTCCTGGAACTGCTTTTATTGATCCACAAATATGAAGGCTAATCCTCTCATCATTAGCAAAAGAAGTAGGTAACTTCAAAAAGAAATCCTCTAAAACTTCTTTTGCAGGACCAAGCCCAATACTACCAGTTGAGAGTAAAGGTTCATCAATCTGTACAAGAGCACCTAACTCCAAAGTTCTTAGAACCAACGGCAACAAAGCTGCAGAGAAATCAAAATACAACTTTTTCATATCAACTAAATCATAATATTTTTCAGCACTTTGAGCATCTGATAACGCGCAAATAGCACCCAAAGTTACAGGACCAGTAAATGTCACCTTAATTTTAACATCATTGTGATTCAAATCTTCAAGAAATGCTTTAACCTTTTTGTAATCCACAATTTTATAGAATTCATCTACTTCACCTTTCATAGGACCAACTTTGCCAATAATCCTCAAACTCTCACCTGATCTTTCTAAACCCGAAAGCTGTTCAAAATATGAAACCATACTCCCACGCTGTTCTCCATCAGTAATAACATCAATTCCACAATCCAACTGCATCTTAACAACTTTTTTAATTGATAACTCTAAAGAATCATTAGACTTAGGAAAACTCCCTACTACAGATGTTTCAACTAACATAAGAAATAATACTTAGACAAAAAATTTAAAGCAACCGTATAGACACCTCAAAATAGATCATTTCAAATAACATCAACATGTAACAATAGTCAGAATAAAAAAAGATTATATTGCTAATTCTTTATCTTTGAACTCATGAATGCGTGTATTCTATATTTCTCAGCCACAGGGAACACTAAAAAATTTGCACAAGCCATATCGACCTCTCTAAATTTTCCCATCTTCAATATTGAAGACATGAACCCCCTAGCAGTAAAAGAATATGACCTCCTGATTATTGGAACTCCAGTCCATGGTATGGCTCCAGCAAAAGTTATCTCTTCTTTTGTAGAAAAACTTCTTAATACAGACAATAAAAAAGCAATTATTTTCTCTACTTTTGCAATAAGAAAAGGTAGTGCAAACAAAAAACTTCAAGAACAGCTTGCAGAAAAAGGGTACACGACCATTTTAGATACCTCAAAACGAGGAGTTAGATTTGGAGACGAAGCTTTTGAGGACAATATCGAACAAATTCAAAAAATTTTAAAGTCATCTTCAGAAACATAGATTCCTTTAGTAATTTAGAACTAAAAGAAATTTTTTTTAATTAAAATAATGCTTTAGTTAATAATTACTGTTTAATAAGGCAGGGTTTAACGTCACAGAAGGTGGGTTGTAATTCAGACGTCTTGATTTTAGAATTCAAAATTATTTTTCTATATTTTATTATAGAATTCCGTCCTATGGAGTTTTTTGTTGTTTTTTCTATCTTTTGGGTTGAAGAAAATAATGTTTTTTGAGAGTTCGCCTACTCCGTCGAATTTTCTTTTTACTCTGGTTTTGTAGACGTCATTTCCTCGTTTTGAGCATTTTACTGCGAAGACATCATTTTTCCATTTTTCTTTGTTCCATTTGGTTAGTATCATGTATGTGTCTTGGGTTACCCATTCTTGGTATTTTTCGACGATTTCCTCTATTGTGTAGTTTTGTATGAGGTCATCTTTTAAGAAGCTTCTAAGTGAAACCAATATCCAAGAAGCAGAGAAATCCTAAACCATTAAAAAAAAGGGAAAGACTTTCAAAAACTTTTTATTTAACAATGAAACAGTTCACTGTTCTAACAGATTTGAAAGTATGAATCAGAAGTTGGCTGAAAGGATCTTTGGATAAAAAATGAATTAACAGCTTATTTAGCGTAGTTATCATTCGTTTGATTTTTATTCTCCTAAGATTAAAATTGTCTAAAGATCCCAGCAAACAATGATTCCTTTCTATTTTTTTCTAAAGTTGTTAACTGTCATTTATTAAAAAAAGGGAAAGAATTGCGGGTGATAGCTCAATTTTTGCTTTATGTGTTTTGCCTTTTTTTGAATTCTAACAAACGTAAATTAGAAAGATTCCTATTTGGATGTTTAACAGACTTAGTTTTTTGGACAAGTGAGAAAAGTGTTTTAAATAACTTAGTAATATGATGTATAAAACCATAAGACATAATATGTGACCTGTAGACAAACTGTGGTTAATATGTATTATTGTTTAATACGACCATTAGATAACTGTTTATTTATATGGACTAAACCAAACAAAATTTAAATGAATATCTGCAGATGATAAATATGGGCAATAATGGATTATTTAACTTCAAAACGGTAATTGTTCTAATTGTTATTATTATTTTATCTTCTTTATCTTTTTTAGTAGTTTTGAGAATTGACTGGTTTGTTCATGAAGACCTTTACTCATATGGTCTGCAATTTGATTCACTTTGGGCTAATGATTATTGGTTTAACAAAGATATGCTTCTAACTTTTCTCGTAGGCACAACAGTTCTTTGTGCGCTTTCAATACTTCCTCATTTTGATCATAGTAAACAACCAACAACTTTTTCTAAATGGACAGGTAATTTGATTCCAATAGTAGCTGCAATATATATGATATTTTCAATTAGTTTCTTTTTACGAATAGATGATATTATAAAAAATACGCTCCCTCAATATGGTGTAAGTTTAAGCTACACTTGGACAGCGGAATATTGGAACCTCAATACTATAATTATTACCCTGATGATTACTTCTCTAATGTTACTAATTATTCCCATCTTAAGAACCTTGGAAATTCTAGAGTTTGAAATAGAAGATTAAAAATAATCTCCATTAATAAAATTGTCTTAGCGACTAACTTATAATTTACTTAATTATTATTTAATATTGGTGATTTCTTGTTAACTATAGGTATTATTGGGAAAACTAATACTGGAAAAACAACTTTTTTTAATGCAGCAACTCTTCTAGACGAAAAAATCTCTAACTTTCCTTTTACCACAAAAAAACCAAACATGGGCACGGCATATGTGTGTGATATTTGTGTTCACAAAGAACTTGGAGTGAACGATAATCCTCAGAACTCAACTTGCATAGATGGTTGGCGATATGCTCCTATACGCTTAATTGACATCCCTGGTCTTCTCAGAGATGCTTGGACAGGTAGAGGTCTTGGGAATAAATTCCTTTCAGCTATAGGCCAAGCAGATGCACTTATTCACGTAGTAGATGCTTCTGGATCAATTGATGCTGAAGGTCAAATAACTCAACCTGGAAATGGAAATCCAATACAAGATGCTATGGACATAGAATTTGAACTAAATAAATGGATAGCTGACATAATTGAAAGAAATACTGAAGCAATAATCCATCAAACTAATTCTCTGTCATTGGAAGAAGCAATGGCACAAAATCTGTCAGCTTTGAAAGTCAAATCTTATCATGTGAAAAAGGCTATTATTCAATCAAATCTCCATAAAGTAAGCTTTAAAAGCTGGAAACTTGACCAAACTCTGCGTTTTTCAGCAAATTTACTTCCGATAATAAAACCAACACTTATTGTAGCAAACAAAATGGACATCTTGACCTCTGAAAAATACTTTGAGACACTTGCAAGTTATTATGGACAAAAACTAGTTGCTGCATGTTCAGCCAAATCAGAATTGATCCTTCGAAGAGCTCAAAAAGCAGGATTAGTTCAATATACGCCAGGTCAAGAAATTTTCAAAATTAACAAAAAAGCAAGACTTAATCCCCAACAACAATCAGCACTTAATTATATCCAAAAAAGGGTGATGAATAGATACTTTAATACTGGAATACAACAAGCTTTAAACATAGTTGTTTTTAAACTCCTCAAAACCAATATGTTATATCCAGTAAGCGATGAACACAAATATACTGATCATAAAAACAATATTCTTCCCGATGTACATTTGCTTCCAGAAGGAACAACACCAATTGATCTGGCCAAACACGTTCATACAAAACTAGCTGAAAATTATGTTCTCGCAATAGATGCAAAAACAGGTATTCGACTTCCCAAAGAACACACTCTAAATCACAAAGACGTAATTAAATTTGTCACAAGAAAACCAGTTAAACAGAAAAGAAAATAACTAATCGAAATTAAGCCAAACTCTGCTAAGGGAAAGATATATTTTGTGTTTTTTGAATGCAGTGTACCTGATATGTTAACTGAAGAACGAGATTATATTATTTTGAAGTGAGAAAAGTTACTAAAATTGATGCTTCAGAACTGCTTTTTTTTCGCGAATAACAATTAGCCTTAAAAAATAAAACTAGCAACATCATCAAGAACAACAAACTAATTGCTAATTTTGAATTATTAGGAAGTTGGAAGATTTAAGTGATCTTTTAGTAAATGATGATATTGATCTACTGTTCTTAAAGATCTAAATGCTCTATCTACAACCTCTGGCAAAGCTGGATGTATATGCATTGCCTCTATTAGAGGCTCTGAACTTTGATTTTTAGTATACATCATATTAATAATTTCTTGGATTAGCACTGATGCTTGGGGTCCTACTATGTGAGCACCCAGAATTTTACCTGATTTTCTCTGAATTATTACTTTTACAAAATATTCTGTCACTCTAATAGCTTCACCTTTTGCCGTATCTTCATATTTATAAAATCCGATTAGTACATTTTCCTTACCTAACTTTTCAACCGCTTCTTTTTCTAACATTCCGACACTTGCAATTTCTGGTTCACTAAAAACAGCATGAGGAACAGCATGATAATCAACTTTCATCTTTGTTTTTCCAAAAGTGTTAAAATAAACTACTTTTGCTTCATGATTCGCAACATGTTTAAACAAATAATTCCCGTTAGCATCACCTAATGCATAAACACCAGGTTGAGATGTCTGTAGGTATTCATCAACAATAAAAAAACCCTTTTCATCTATCTTAATTCCACCCAATTCAGGATGAAGAATGTCTGAATTCGAACTTCTCCCAGTTGCTACAAGTATCTCATCAACAATAAAATGAGTTTTTTCTCCATTATCACGATTTACTGCAACCACCTCCTTACCTTTAGAAGAAACTTGAGTTTTTAGAACCTCATGATTAGTGAGAATGGTAAGATGTTTTTCCAGCTCTTTTTTTGCTACAAACGAAATCTCTGGCTCTTCTGTAGAAATAAACTGAGGATTTCTTCCAATAATAATGATTTTTGACCCCATAGCTGAAAGAAAATGACCAAACTCAGCAGCTATATATCCCCCACCAATAATAGCGATAGTTTTTGGAAGTTTAGTTAGTTCAAGAAGTGTATCACTTGTAAGATAGCCTGTCTTTTCAAGTGACTCTATTGGTGGAAAGGCAGGTCTAGATCCGGTGCATAATAAAATCAATTTAGAAGTTATGAGCTGATTTTCCACTTTTAAGGTGTATGGAGCTGTAAATTCTGCTTGTGTAGAGTAATAATCTATGTTCTTAGAATTTTTTAAACCGGATTTAATTGCATCTATATCTTTTTTAATAATAGACCTCATATGACTCATTATCTGCATAAAATCAATTTTCTTAATTTGAGCATTTATTCCAAACTCATTGCTTTTCTGAATTAATCTTACAATATCTGCAGGATAAATCAAAAGCTTTGAAGGTATACATCCTCTGGTGAGACATATTCCTCCTGGGTCATCTTTGTCGATTACAGCAACTTTAAGATCTGGAGATTCACTAATTGCAGCATCAGCGATACTCATCCCAGATCCAGTTCCTATAACTATTAAATCGTATTGTTTCAATAGCAACTAACCACTATTAGATACAAATTTGCGATTACAAAAACTTTTCACTTATTTTTTACGCCGTTAATTTTTTTAATTGCACCCGTTTTCTTATTAAATATAGTACACTAAAAATTAATTAAATTGATCTTGTTGGATAAACCTTGTGTCCTTTATACTTAATCTGGTTCTAATGGTTAATATCAATCCAATTCCAATTATTCCTCCAATTACTCCGCCAACAGCGTGAAGTCCAGCCCAAACCAAAACTCCGCCCTGTCTTGTCAACGCCATAGTTGGCATCAAAAAACTACCTATCAAATAACCTGCAACTCCAGCACTAAAAATTGAAGCTAAACCTAGACTTACAACAATTAACGATTTTGCTCTAAAAGATCGATTGTATCCAAACATCCAAATAATTATGTCAAAAACTATAGAAGCTGCAACAAATCCGAGAAAATAAATTCCACCAGGATTAATGATGAAATTTATTCCCGAGGCTACTAGACCTATAACAATAACGACTCCAAATTTTTTGGTCCACCAAACTGCAACTGACAAAAGACTAAAACCGATTGAATCGCAAAGAAAAGGTAATCCTGTAGCCTGAAAAAAAATTG
>JAUWJK010000036.1 GCA_030607735.1 Candidatus Bathyarchaeota archaeon | reverse complement strand
GCAACTAACTTTAGGAAAAATATTATTACTCCACAAGTAAGTGCTATTATTGCTGCTTGGTTTTTTCTCATAGCCATTAGTGAAGGATTATTTGTCTTTTAGGTCTTGCTAGTCCTAAACCTAAGACCGATTCTGTAAGTTTTCTTGGGTAGAGTAAAGCTAAAATTCAAAAAAAAATGGGAAATTATTGCGGGAGATATCGCCACTAATAAGTTCCTGACATAAACACAACTCTAGAGTTGCGGTTATGTTTTTGTTGTTTATCTTACTTTCGTTTTCAAAAATTTATTACTTTTTTAGTAACTATTATTATTAGTAATAATTAATGCTGAACATTTACAAAAATTGGATATTACAAATCTTTAAATAAAAATCAATAAAACAAAATTTGGAAGGGGTTTAAGGTCCCTTTTTAGTAATTTCTCTGATTACACCTGCAGCTACTGTGGTTCCCATGTCTCTAACTGCAAACCTTCCTAACTCTGGAAATTCTTTGTATGTTTCTACTGCAATTGGGTGTAGTGGTTCTAGTTTTATCCATGCGGCGTCTCCAGTTTTTAGGTAGCTTGGATTTTCTTCGACGACTTGGCCTGTTCTTGGATCTATTTTCTTAATTAGTTCTGTGAATCTGCAAGCAATTTGTCCAGTATGGTAGTGAAGAACTGGTGTGTATCCTGCTGCTATTGCTGTTGGGTGATGAATTACAATTATTTGACCAATAAACTCTTTGGCTACTGTCGGTGGATTATCTACTGGTCCTCCGACATCTCCTTTATGTATTTCATTTTTTGCAATTCCTCTTAGGCTCATACCGATGTTGTCACCTGGTTCAGCTATAGGGATTGATGTGTGATGCATTTCAATGGATTTAACTTCTGCTATTTTGTTTGCTGGCATAAAAACTACTTTCATTCCCGGTTTAAGAATACCTGTTTCAACTCTGCCAACTGGAACTGTTCCGATACCAGTTATTGTATATACGTCTTGAACTGGGATACGTAATGGTTTGTTTGTGGGTTTTGCTGGTACTTCTAGACTATTGAGTGCTTCAATCAGGGTTGGTCCTTTATACCATGGCATGTTTTCACTTTTCTTGACTAAGTTATCTCCTGTCCATCCTGAAGTAGGTATATAATTGACTTTATCAACTTTGAATCCTGTCATTCTAAGCATGCGAATGACTTCATTTTTAATCTCAGTGTATCTTTCTTCTTTCCAGGATACTGTATTATCATCCATCTTGTTTATTGCTACAACTATCTGACGGACTCCTAATGTGAACGCTAGAAATGCATGTTCTCGAGTTTGTCCACCAGGGCCTATCCCTGCTTCAAATTCTCCCTTTTTAGCTGAACAAAATAGTACTGCAGCATCAGCTTGACTTGCGCCGGTGATCATATTTTTTACGAAGTCTCTGTGTCCTGGCGCGTCTATTACAGTAAAATCGAACTTTTTAGTGTTAAATTTGAGAAATCGTAGATCTATTGTTACGCCTCTTTCTCTTTCTTCTTTTAAATTGTCTAATACCCAAGCATATTTGAAAGTGCCTTTTCCCATTTTGGCTGCTTCCTCTTCAAACGCCTTTATGGTTCTTTCATCAATTGATCCATTTGCGTATAATAAATGTCCAGTTGTAGTAGATTTTCCATGGTCTACATGCCCCATGATAACGAGGTTTAGGTGGGGTTTAGTGCTTTTACTCATCCTTTTTCCTTTCCTTTTCTCTTTTTTATTTAAATTTTAGTAAATTCGTTATCACAACTGTTCTTCCGGTTATTTTAACTTTATCATATTGATGTTGAGTTTTAATTCTCAAACATCATCTTTTTTCCTTTCCTTTTATCTAATATTTTCTTATTTTTTACATTTTTTTATGTTTCTGGATAAAAAAGAACCAATAACTTACTGATAACTAATTTTTTACTTTATCTAAACTTTTGAAAAATCTGATCTTTTTAATCTAATCTAAATTTTTTATGTTTTTATTAGAAATCATATTAAAGTTGTTTATTAGCTTATTACCTGTTGAAATATTATGCCCGCGAATCTTACACCTGAAGCTGCTGATAAATGGGCTTTGGTTGAAGCAGCTAGGAATCCTAGTGAAAAAATTATTCGAATGCAAGAATTCCTAAGTGTTGTTCCCAAACATAAGGGTACCATGAAGCTTCGTGGGCGAATTAAGAAAAAAATGGCGCTTATGCGTAAGGAAATAGAGGAGCGCAAACAGAAACGTTCTGGAAGAGGTGGACCAAAATTATTTATCGAAAAAGAAGGAGCTGCACAAGTTGCTCTTTTAGGTTTAACCAATGTTGGCAAAAGTTGTTTATTGTCAGTAGTAACGAATGCGGATATTGTAGTTTCACCAGTGGCTTATACTACAAGAAAACCTTCACCTGGCGTTCTGAATTTTGAAGATATGCAACTTCAACTTGTTGAAACTCCAGCACTTATGGAGGGATCTGCAGGTGGTAGAGCTGGTGGTCTTCTGTCCATTGGTGTAGCCCGAAATGCCGATGGTATGATACTGATGGTGGATTTATCTTATGATCCTATTTCCCAATTGAATCTTATTTTATCAGAATTAGAAAAAGCAAGGGTTTTAATTAATAAACCTCAAGGCAGAGTCGATATTGATAGAAGATACATGGGTGCTGGGCTACGTGTGATTCTTGTCGGTAAAATTTTAGATGGTAATGTTCGAGATGTTGAATCATTATTGAGAAGTTATAGAATTGGTGATGCTTTGGTGAAGATAATAGGCGAGGTAAGTTTGGAGGATGTTGAAGACTCAATTTTTACGAGCACTGTTTACAGGCCGGCAGTTATACTCGCAAATAAAATAGATACAAAAAGTGCCTCAAAAAATTTAACACAACTCGAAAATTTTGTTTCAGGACGTATTCCTATTATTCCTGTTTCATGTGAAAGTAAGCAAGGTTTGGCAAATATCGGAAGAGTGCTTTTTGAAACTTTGGATCTAATTCGAATTTATACTAAAGAACCAGGTGCTAGGAAACATACGAATAGACCCTTTACTCTTCAAAGAGGTGCTACTGTTGCAGAGCTAGCAAAAAGTATTCATACTGATTTTCAGAAAGATTTTGCGTTTGCTCGAGTGTGGTCTAACCGGTTACAATTTAGTCCACGAAAAGTGGGACTCAATTTTTTGTTGGAAGATGGGGATATAATTGAATTACATACCAACTAATCTTAACGTGACGACTGAGCTATTCTTTCAATTTCATGTCTTTTAGATATACCGTGGCTTTTTATGTCTTTTTTCGACGCTAAAATAAGTTCATCAGCTAGTGTTTCTTGAATTGTACGAGGATTGTTCGCTGAAGCCTTTCTTGCACCTTCAGTAATGAATCTTAACGATAAGTCTACTCTGCGTTGAGGTGCCAAATCAACACTTTGATGATAAACAACTCCACCGTATCCTATTCTAGTTGTGTCTTCTGCTGGCGCCGAATTTTCTACCGCTTCAACAACAACTTCTATTGGATTTCTTCCTGTTCGCAAATTAATGATTTCTAATGCTTGCCTAACCATAGTTGTAGCTTTCGTTTTTTTTCCTGCGTTTTTTCCTGGTCGCATGAATCCATTGATTAATCGTTCAACTATGTTTACTTTTGATTTTCTAAAACGTTTATGTTCATGGCGCCCCATGCTGTGAGGCAAAGCCATTGGTGTAAGATTTAAGTAACGTTTTATTCCATCATCTTTTGCTTCAATACCTTTGAAACTCCATTTTTGAAAAAGCAAAATTTCTTGTTTAACAGTCATATTATTTACCTAACTGGTTTTTGTTTACGTCCATAAACAAGTTCCTTCAGACTTGTTCCGTTTACCTTTATAACTTTCCAACGAACTCCAGGAATATCTCCCATTGCTCCGCCTCGAGGTCCACCAATACCTGCCACTATTACTTCATCATGCTCATCAATAAGATTTAGAGCACCATCCCCAGGTAGAAATGCGGTTATAAGCCGCCCATTTTTAATTAATTGAGTCCTTACACACTTACGTATGGCACTGTTTGGTTGTTTTGATTCAATACCTACCTTTTCCAAGACTATGCCTCTACTCATTGGAGAACCTTGAAGCGGATCTTTTTTTTCATCTAAACGAAGCATCCGTCGATTATAATAACGATCTGACCAACGGAAATTTTTCCGCTTCTTCTTAAGTTGTCTTGCAGCGAATTCGCCATTAGGAGATTTTGAACCCATTTTAGTATTTCCTCTCGCACAGAATCATCACAACACTACTATTTAAATAAAACGAACAAAACTGCAATCTTCTAATTGAGTTAAAACACTATCCTTTAAGAAATATCTATCATTAAAATCTTTAATGACCTTATCTTCTTCTCGATAGTTTTGTCTTTATATATAAGATGCAATATTTTGTGCAGAGAGACAACAATTAAAGGTAACTAAGGTATGCAGACTTGGCGTTTGATTCAACTTGAATCACATAATGCTTTTATGAATATGGCAATAGATGAAGCTATTTTAACTGCTAGAATAGAAAACTTGATTCCAAATACTATTAGATTCTATCAATGGACTCCTAGTGCTATAAGTATTGGAAAAAACCAAAATGTTAAGGAACAAGTATACCCAACTGGACTTGCGCAATTTGGAGTCGATGTTGTTCGACGAACAAGTGGTGGGGGTGCTGTATATCATGATGCAGATGGTGAAATTACCTACAGTGTAACTGCAAAAACAAGTGATCTTGGTTCTGATGGCACGGCAGTATATTCAAAAATATATTCTTCTATCACTGACTCTTTGAGGCTTTTAGGAATACCTGCAGATTTTGTGGATAGTGATGGAAAAAACTGTCCTAACCTAACAGTGTCGGGAAAAAAAATTTCAGGAAGTGCCCAAACTGTTAAGCGTAATACTATTCAACAACACGGTACAATCTTATTGACTGTAAATATAGAACGCATGTTTAAGTTATTACGACTAAAAGGATTCGATTGTGGGCTGGCAGCTGAGATTGGTAAACGGAAAATAACTAGCGTTAAAAATGAACTCAAACATGATATTTCAAAAAGTACGGTGGTTAATGCTTTAACTCAAGGGTTTAAAGCTATTTTGAAAATAAATATTGAAACGAGTGAATTAACTCCCTACGAAAAAGCTTTAGCAAAAAAATTATACGCTACGAAATTCTCAACCGAAAAGTGGAATAATAAAATACACGTTAATTCTTCTTTGAGTACCATTTAATTCCTTGTGGCGTATCCTCAATAAGAATACCCATATTCTTAAGCTGATCTCGAATTTCATCTGATCTTTTCCAGTTTTTTATTTTTCGAGCTTCTTCTCTTTGTTTAAAAAGAACCAAAGCTTCTTTGGGTAAGGAAACTTCAGCATCAAACTTTCCAATAATTCCCAAAACTGTATCAAACTTTTTCACAGTTTTTATGATTTTTTTTGCGCTTTCTTTTGAAACTTTTTTCATATCAAGTAAATTGTTTATCTTTCGGACAAAATCAAATAAAACAGCTAACATACCGCTAACATTCAAATCATCATCCAACGTATTACAAAACTTCATTTTGATGTTATTAGTTAATTCTTCAACTTTCACATCATTATGTGGAGCATCTGCGTCCTGCAAACGTCTAATAAAATTTTTTAGTCTTACAATAGCTCCTTTTGCGCTTTCTAAAGCTTCAAAGGTAAAATTAAACTGAGCACGATAATGGGTCGATAATAACAAAAATCGAATTGCTATAGGATCAATATTTTGTTTGAGTAAATCCCGTAAAGTGTAAAAATTTTCTGACTTCTTTGACATTTTACGACCTTCGACTAATAAATGTTCATTATGAAGCCAATAGTTCACAAAGGTTTTACCCGTTACAGCTTCACTTTGTGCAATTTCATTTTCGTGATGAGGAAAAATATTGTCAACTCCACCACAATGGATATCAAAAGTTTCTCCAAGATATTTCATTGCCATTGCAGAACATTCAATATGCCAACCCGGTCTTCCCTTTCCTAACTCAGTCTCCCAATAAACCTCTCCATCCTCAGGTATCCATGTCTTCCAGAGTACAAAATCTTGAGCCTGATCTTTTTCATATTCATCTACTTTTACTCTACTTCCCATCTTGAGGTTATTAATCTGTAAGTTTGACAGTTTTCCATATTTTTCGAATTTTTTGATTGCGTAATAAACAGATTTTTCTTCACTTTTGTATGCAAAACCATTTTTTATTAGATTTTTAATAAGAAAAATCATTTCTGGAATATGCTCAGTAGCTTTTGGATAAGAATCTGCAGGTTTTATATTTAGAGTTTTTATGTCCTCAAAAAAAGCCCTTAAATAATATTTAGTGAATTTTTCCAAAGATATTTTCTTTTCTTTGCTTCTTTTTATTGTTTTATCATCTATGTCAGTTATGTTCATTACATGAGTAACTTTAAATCCTCTATATTCAAGCCACCTTTTGAGTAAATCCTCAAAAATAAAAGCTCGAAAATTACCAATATGTGCGTAATCATAAACAGTGGGTCCACAAGTATACATGCGCACTTTACCTTTATCTATGGGTGAAAATTTTTCTTTCTTACGACTTAATGTGTTAAAAAGATATAGATTTGATTCTGAACATGACATTTGATGCTCGTATGGAGTACATGATCTGAAATTATTTAAGCCTTATACTGGTAAAATCTTTTAGGTTCAATATTTTTATATTATTCGTTTTCAAAAGTCTTAGTTTTTTATTTTCTTATTGTCTTCTTTTTAAAAATAAGTATAATGCCATAATTATGATTATTATTATCAATACCAACATGATTAAAATCAAGATAGGGAATTGGGCTATGTTAAAGTAAATTGTTTCAGTACTTCCATTGTTTCCAACAATGTCTGTTGCATAAAAAATAATGTTATGATCTCCTTCAGAAAGAACTGCTAAGGTTACGTTTCCTGTTATGGTTACAGTTTCTTGTCCATCAAGACTGTACCCTATCCACGAAACTGGTTCATCTATTACTATTGTTGATAGGATATCTAATTCTCCATAAGACTTGTTTTCTGGAGACAAAACTGAGATATTGGGTGGTTTTGTATCAACTTTGAATTGAATAGTATCTGATCCAACTTCATTTCCAAAAGTATCGTTAATGTAAATAATTAGTTTATATTCTCCATCCAATAATTCTGATAGAATAGTATCACCGATTAACGTTACATTTTTTTTATCGTTTAGACTACTGCCTATCCAATTAATTGGTCTATTTACTGAAAGAATAATCGATACATTGTTTGAAGCATAGGTCTTATTTTCTGGAGAAAAAACAGTAAATTTAGGTAATACAGTTCCATAATTAAGAGGTTTGTATACTTCATTGGTGCCCAACCATTTGTTACCATCAAATCCCCCGATCGCATAAATTATGTCATTAACCTCGACAAGACCCAGATAGGCACGAGCAGTAGGAATAGGTGTAGCAATAGTCCAATTATTCTGTTTTATATTATATGCATAGTTAATATCACTAAATCCGCCTTGATCTATTCCTCCTATACAATACAACATAACAGGCGCTGTTACACCCTTTGTTAAACCTGATCCAGCATAGCTTTTTTCAGTTGGAATTCCAGCTAGATTTCGCCATGCATCAATTTTAGGATTATACATTTGGTTAAATTGTACTGATATTCCAGTCTCTGTTTCCTGAAATTGGCGCGAACCTCCAATTATGAATATTTTACCATCAATTACACTGGAAGTATACCCGAATACTGAAATAAACATAGGCGATTTTTCAATCCATGAATCATTATCCGGGAAGTAAACTTCATTAAGGTTAACTTCTCGAAAATCTAGGTCTACTCCTTGGTATTGTTTTCCACCTATTAGATAAATTGCGTTATTTACTACATTTGCAGATAAATCTGATCTAGCAGAACTCATAGATCGTTTTGTTTCCCACGAGTCTGTATTAGGATCATATACTTCAGTTAATCCAGTTGGTTCTGGATTATCAATCTCTCCAATTATTCCTCCTATACAATAAATCTTGTTTTGATATACTGCTATAGCGAAACTACTTCTAGCAGTAGGCATCGAAGTTTTCACACTCCAAGTATCAGTTGATATATCATATACTTCATTGTTAGCAAGAATACCTGTTTCATTTTGACCTCCAATGCTGAAAATTTTTCCATCCACTTCTGCAACTCCATGAGATCCCCTTGCAGTTGGCATTGGAGAAACAGTCGACCATTGATTTTCAAAGCCATTAACACTTAAAACCTGTAAAGCAGGTGACAAACTCGAGATACCCATCATTATTATTAATATTAGTAAAATTGAGTTCTTGTTCAATAGCTTTGAGTCTCCAAGTTTACTTTTTATCTATAATTGCCTTTTGCATTTATATCATTAGCATAATTTAGGATTGTATCGACACTTATTTTCACAATCCTGATAGTCTACTTATAGAAAATAGTAAATCTCCTATTTTTAACTCTTTATTTTGTCTTCAATTTTTTTGTTACCTTATTTGTCTTCTAACTGTGTCAATCTTCTTAAAAAAATAAAGATAAAAATTGTTTAATACTAAAATACGATACTAACGCAAAATTCTTAAGGTTTTTTTTAAATACCTAAATCTTAAATTTTCACAATAAAAACTAATAAAAGGTTACAACATTGTCGTCTTTAAAACAAACTTTTTGGTTTCGTATTTCAGGAATTTGTGGAATATTATCTCCTATTTTTGCTTTTTCTTTTATCTTTTTAGCTATTACTTCTTATGAATTATTTAACTGGGAATTAAACGCATTAAGCGATTTAGGCATAATTCCAGGAATAACTGCAACTTTCTTTAATTATGGATTAATTGGTAGTGGTTTACTTAGTTTGGTTTTTGCCAGGGGATTATTTGGTTTTAAGGATAAAACAAAATTAAGTCGAATTAGTCTATTTATTTTTATTTTGGCTTGCATCTCTTTGATAGCTATAGGATTATTTCCAGAAAACATTAAACCTATTCATTACATTGTTTCGGTAGCTTTTTTTGTGTTTTTACCACTATCTTTGATTCTTTTATCGGTCTCATTTAGCCTTGATAACCATTTTTATATGGCACATTTTTCCTTATCTATTTCAATTATTGCAGCTACTCCTTGGATTTTGTATTTTTCATCAAGTATATTCAAAGCTGTAGCGATCCCTGAAGCCATTTCTGGTTTAGCGGTTTCTTTATGGACCATTGTTATTGGATTAAAAATGATGCATGTTTCATCAGAAGTTAATGAATATTAAAAAAATCTTTGTTAAGCTATTTGAATTCAGAAAATGTAAAAAATCAATATACACGATCTAAATAGATCTGAGCACAGCAATCAGAAGAGAAAATTATTTTAAAACTATTTGTTTTTGCGTATTTTATTGTTTCTTCGGATGGAAATGCTATTGCTGTAACTCCTGCTTGAAGAGCATATGTTTCTGTAGTTGTTTTCTGATCTTTGCTTTTTGGGCGCATACAACCCAAAGCTATTGACGTCTTAGGAAATGCTAATCTGGTTGCTACCAGAATTTTCGCTATTTCCTCTGGAGACGGTTGCTGCATATGTGCCATTTTTGTTCCCTGAATAGGTACAAATGCAATTATTACTATTGCAGAGGGTTTAGTCAAGGAAATTATTTTTAAAGCATTAAGTTCATTTGTTATTTTTTCTTTATTTAATCCAACAATTACATGTGGAACAAAATCCAAACCAGATTTTTGTAATGCTTTTAATGATTTAATATACTCTTTTGTTCCACTTTTTATATCCAATTTTTTCAGGATCTCTTCTGAACCAAAAACATCAATTAATGCTAAATCAACTTTTGCTTTCTTTAGTTTTTTAGCAGTTTCTAAATCAATTATGCCTGTGTGAACAAAAACGGTTAAATCCAATTCATTTTTTATTTTGTAGATAGTAGGAATAAATTGTTTGATGGGTAGAGTTCCATCTTGGAGACATCCTCCAGATATTAAACATCCAGTACCTCCATCTTGTTTAAGCTTCAGAGCACCTTCAAAAAGTTTTTTTGGTGTAGTAGTTGGTTGCATTGTTCCTAAGATTTTACCTTCACAGTGAGCACAATTTTGTGCACATCGATTTCCAGTTATGGAAAAAGTTTGAAAACGATTCTGCAAAGTTGTGTAATATTTTGTTTTAAAGTGAGTAAAACTAGGGACATAGAAATGAATCTTTTTAGGATTAGAAACAAGAACTCCAGACTCCAAATAATCTAACAGTTTGTTTGGATTATTTTCCCAATCGAATTTACAATTAGGTTCTGGCATGATTTACATTAAACATTTAATCCATAAAGGTGTGTCTATATTAATCTCCAATCGTGCAACTTATCTCTCTTTAAATCCATTTTCTGATGAAATATGAATTGTTCGTAGAGTGTTGTCTATATTCTGAATATTTGTTTGAAACTTTGCGAGTTTTCTTGAAATTGAAATAGTTTTAAAAATAGCGAAGCCTCTTTTTGTTAGACCAAATAGCATTACTCTATTGTCGTTTATTTTTTCTACAAGATTATTCTCAAGGAGGAACTCAAGCTTTGTTTGGAGAGCCAAACAGTCCATATTAAGGTTGAATGCAATTTCGTCAACAGTTTTTTCTTTATTATAGATAACGCATATAATGTCTTCATAGCACCTGAGTTTTGATCTTCTCATGTTTCTAAACATCTCGATTTGAAGTGCTACGTTTTTAGATAAAGGATTTGTGAATTTTGGATATTTAATTAAAACCATAATTTTCAGATGTGAAAGCATATGTTTTGTAATTTTGATGATTTCAAAACCAAGTTATAATAAGATCTCAAATCATATCCTAATTGTCCATCTTGTTTGAGAGGATTTTAGTTTGGCGACTCTTAAGCTTGATAAAAATAATTTACCGCAAAAAATTCGTGTTTCAGTAGGTTCAGCTGCAGTTTTAGGATTATTAAATTGCAAACTTGATGTTCCTCCTACAACAGTACATTTAATGACCTATTCTACGACTCATTGTCTCGCCAATTGCAGTTTTTGTTCTCAAGCCAATAAAAGTAACAGCAACTCCTTGTTGCTCTCAAGAATTTCATGGCCTGAATTTCAGACATCTAATGTTATTACTAACATAAAAAAAGCTTATTTAGATGGAATTGTAAAACGAGTTTGTTTGCAAGCTTTAAATTATCTTGATGTTTTTAACCACCTTAATGCGATTGTAAGTGCGATAAAGCATTTTTCAGCTATTCCTATTTCAGTCTCCTGTCAACCTGGTAATCTGGAAAATATTCTTCAATTGGCAAACTTTGGTGCTGATAGAATCGGCATTCCAATTGACGTTGCAACAAAACGGTTGTTTACAAATATTAAAGGTGAAAAGGTAGGAGGCCCTTATAAGTGGGAAACTCAGTTTGAAAAATTGAGAAGTGCTGTTAAAATTTTTGGAGAGGGAAATGTTAGCACCCATTTAATTATTGGTTTAGGTGAATCCGAGAAAGAAGTTTTAGCTGTAATACAGCGTTTGACTGATTTGGGTATTCTTTCTGCCCTTTTTGCTTTTACACCCATTCGCGGCACCCGATTAGAAACTCTTGGTAGGCCCTCTATTGAATCTTACAGACGAATTCAACTTGCAAAATACTTGATAGATGATGGAGTAGTCTCATTTGATAAATTAGGTTTTAATAATTTTGATCAACTTGTTAGCTATGGTATTGACAAATCAGTATTAAGCAAGATTGTTGAGTTTGGTACTCCTTTTCTTACCTCTGGCTGTCCAGATTGTAACAGACCTTTCTATAACGAGCGACCTAGCGGGCCACTATTTAATTTTCCTCGGGCTTTAAAAGAAATTGAGATTGTTAAGATAAAACAATTATTGTATCTAGAATAACTCTGGAAAGCTTTGCTCAAATATGTTTCGATTACTTTTTAGAATCCTTTTTTTTATTTTTTAGATCCTGTAAATTTGGTTTTTGTCTAGTCATCTGTTCGACTAATCGCCAGAAATCACTCATTGTGTATCCTTTTTGAAGTTCCTTCATCAATTTTTTAATTTGATAAAACGTAATTTGAGATTCACCTTTATCTAAGCTTTCTTGAGGTCCTTTTATTCGTCTAAATAATTCATCTATCTGTCTAGGTGAGGCTCTAATTCCTGCTGTCTCTAAAAGTTGTTGAATTAATGCTTGACCTGTGTTTCTTCCAATAAATAAACTAGTTGATCTTCCAACGATTTCAGGTGGAAAAGGTTCATACAACATTGGAGTTGATTGCATCTCTTCCAATGCTTGATCAATTTCATGAGTAAACACTGCGTCTCCGATTATGGGTTTATGGAATTGAATAGGTAACGCGAATGCTTTCTCTGCTGTTTGAGCAAGTCGGTAAATTCTCCCTTGATCTACTCCGGTATCAATGTTATATAACAACTCTAATGCCGTAACAACTTCTTCAAAAGGTGCTATTCCTGCACGTTCTCCGAAACCAGCTATGCATGTATGAACATATTCTACTCCTTCCTCAACTGCCGCGAGTGTGTTGGCTGTAGCTAATCCAAATGCGTTATGGCAATGAACTGAAAGTGCAATTTTTTCTTTGATTTTTTCGTTCAATTCTGATCTTATTTTTGACATTAGATATCGCATGGACAATGGTCTAAGAAAACCTACACTATCTGCTAATACTAATTTAGTTGCTCCAGCGTTAGCTGCAGCTTTAAAACATGTGAGGATATCTTCAATAGGAGTTCTGGATCCATCCATTAATACAAAATTTACGTTCGCATTATGTTTTCGAGTATATTCAACGCTTTTAACAAGCTTTTTTAATGCTTCTTCTTTTGTTATTCTTAACTTGTTTTGAAGATTTAACCCATTGAAGGGCATTTCTATTGTTACTTCTTTTATTCCGCATTCCAAACAAGCATCAATACTTTCCTTGGTAGCATGAGCTGACGCTGTGAGTTTAGCGTTTTTAAAAGTTTCATTAACAATTTTTTTTACATTATGCTTTTCGCCTTCATACAAAGCTGGAAAACCAACATTTATCATGGATATTCCTGTATCATCCATCAATTTAGCTAGTTTAACTTGTTCAACATATGTCAAGAATACGGTAGGTGTTTTGATGCTTTCACGAAAAGTTTCATCCCAAATGAAAACTCTCTTGTGAAGTCTAGGTGGCAAGTTTTTTCTTAGACGATTGTAATTTGAAATAAGCTCCTGAGCTTCAAGTTTTTTAAATATGCTTTTTCTCATTAAGATACAACCTGATTAGTCGATCCTAAATTATATTGTTTAATTCTTTTCATTCTTATATAAGACTTGACTTGTTTTTGAATATTTAGCAAATTTATCTTCTCTTTAACTATGCTGTTTTTTCCTAATTTACATTGGTGAATTTTTTTATGTTTGTCTCTATATACCTTTTATTCAAGTGTAAATGTTTATTTGCGTAGATCCAATTTTGTCAAAAAATATAATTGTGATTCTTAATTTCGCAAAAATACTATCAACTTTTGGTTTATTTTGGGAATGTTTGTTGTGTGTTTATTTTATTCTTTTTTTTGTAATAAACCACTCCTATGAGTGATGAAATCATAAACAACGATATTATAAGACCTGATGGAAATTCTGGAACTACCCAAATGTTTGTTTCCTTAATTTTCCATGTTAATGTTTCAGTTGCTACAGGATCTGTGTATACAGTACTATCGATTAATTCTACAAGCATTCCAGTTTGTTTATCAAAATACGTTTGGGAGTACTCAACAAAATATATACTGGGATCCTCTTGGTCAACATATGTAAATGTAAGATCAATCAAATTTGTTTCTCTGTTGCCTCCTGAACCATAGTTTCTAATTTGCGTATCATTAATAAAAATGTGATCTGGGTATATTGGGTGAATTCTCTCGCCAGTGTTTAAGTTGCTTCCTATGATAGCCCAAAAATCTCCAACACCAGCTATACCTGTTTCTAAATTAATTGAGCCTGTTCCCTCAATTTCAGTGCCATTAATAAAACCCCACTTAGTTTGAAAAGAAACTTTTTTTTCTACTATTTCAGTTATTGTAACTTGGTAATAGTCTGTTTTATTTAGGTCTAATAATGATTCAGGAATTACAATACTTTGGTTAGTGGAACTAAAAATATATTCTATATCATAGATGAACTCGTTTCCTGGAGAGACTCCTGGAGATATTGCTTTTGTAAAATTTATTTGGGAACCTAAAAAACACAGAAACATAAAAATGGTAACTACCTGATATATTTTCTTCATAAAGGATCAGTGCACTATAACCAACTTAAAGTATTATATTTTATGGAAAGTTTTTCTTCTGTATCTCGATATTTAGGTTTTTCTTTTATACCATTTTTTAACTGCATAATAGCCTGTGCCAAAAATAAGACATAAAATGCCAAATAACCATGATTCAGGTGAAATAAAAAGAATAAAAAATAACATTATAAGACAACTACTTAAACCTAG
>JAUWJK010000130.1 GCA_030607735.1 Candidatus Bathyarchaeota archaeon | reverse complement strand
TAAAATTAGCGATTTTAGTTGTTTTTTTTTATTCCTGAAAAGTAATAATTCAATGTTGAAATATACTATTTATACAAAATTGTTTATGATCTGTTAAGAGTTTGGAGAATACCTTATTGGAGACTTTATCTGATCAACAATATAATGCTGTTCTTACTGAACAATGTAGAAAGGCTTTAGAAGTTCGTTTTGGTGAAATTCCAATGCCTAAATGTCTTTCTAAAAGAAAGGCTGTTGGTAAGGTCAAATCTGTTGGTAAGGTCAAATCTGTTGAAAAGAATAAGGTCATTAATAAACATAAGTTAGTTCGTAATAGAAAGATAATTATTAAAACGAGAACAATTAACAATCTGAGAAATAGGAAATTACCTATTTTCTTCTAACATTTGTAATTTATACTTATCTTGTGTTTTATTTAGTTTATTTAGGCATTCAAATAATTAACATGGATATTCCTTAGATCATTCTACCCAAGAAAACTTTGTTTTAATAAGCAAGTTAATTACTGGTTTTATTATTGATTTTTTGATATTCCAAGTAAGAATAAACTACTAAAAATAATGATCCGATTATAATGGGAACCAATAACAACAATAATGCAAAATAGCCTTCAAAGAAAAATCCTAGAATACCTATTACTCCGCTAACCATAAACACTTTACCTCCAAGTTTGTGTGTTTTATTCCAAACCACATCATCACTTAGAGTCCAGGGGGTTCTTATTCCCATAAACCAGTTTCTCTTTGCTTTTCCGATTACAAACCCAATTGAAATGAATAGTACTCCCATTGCTGGAGATAGGGCTTGGAACATGTTAAATGTGAATCCTAGGTTCCAAACAACAATTATTAGTTCCATATACAGCATATAGCTCAGGAATAGTACGATGAAGCTCCAGTAGTATTTGATGAAATCTTTGATGTTGTTTTGAAGTGGGTCAATTCTTGGAATAACTGCAAATAGGAAAAACAATCCTACTGCAATTAATGGTACTAGAAATAATCCCCAGAACTTTGAGAAATATCCATCTGCTACTCCTTCAATGTTCCAGTGAGAAGCCATTTGGTCTGGCATCTGAGGATAATAATACATGGCAACTAGAAACTGAATAAGTACAACAAGTAACGCAAATATTATTTCTTTTTTCATATTGGTCAGTATGGAGCTGTAATTCCAAACAGATATTCCTTTTCGCAAAATAATCAGGAATCTATCATACAATACTGTGAACCTTTAATCTTTACTAAAGAAAATTATTTCTTGTTTCCTCTTTCACAAATTATTATTTCCTAATTTTTACTTGTACCAATGCTTCAGTGCGAGAAAGCATAGAAACTTTGGATAAAAAAGTGTAAGTAAAAATTTCTTAGTGTTGGATTGTTAGCTCCTGTGTCCGAAGACAAGAACTAGAACACCAATGAGCACTAGTAT
This sequence comes from Candidatus Bathyarchaeota archaeon, assembly GCA_030607735.1. Taxonomy (GTDB): domain Archaea; phylum Thermoproteota; class Bathyarchaeia; order Bathyarchaeales; family Bathycorpusculaceae; genus AD8-1. The sequence goes on along the minus strand of JAUWJK010000130.1, from coordinate 1,111 downwards.
GGATGCAACTATTGCTCCAATAACATACGTGTTAAATAAAGGCAGGACCTCCGAAGTGATAGTTTGTTCAAATAAACCCATATTTGCCAAGATTCCTATTATAACTCCAGTTATGATGGAGGTTAATCCAATGATCACGTAAAAGTAAGATATGGCTCTGGTATCCATAGTCATCCACTATCATATTATGTATTGACATTTAATATACGTTTCTTTGATATCACTCTCAATAAGTCTTCTATTTCTTTTGATTTTTAGGTTGATTTATCATAGATTTTAACTTGTTATTTTTTGTGTTTGGGATCTGAATTAATTCTACAATAGAAGACTTTTAATTAGGAACAGTATGGTTTAAGATTTATTCTTCCTACTTACCCATCATGCAATTCAAAAAGAACTCAATCTGATATATTAGCAACTAACACAAACTTGGTTTTTTTCCAATTTTTTGCACTGATCACATAGATCAAAATCTGGTCTATACGAATGCCTCTTATCGATGCCTAAAGGATATTGTGTACAGTTTTTGCACCAATGCCACCTATCAGGTGGAGTTCCTTGAACATATTCCACCATCTTTTGCTCATCCCAAAAATAATAATATGTTACTACTAGTATTTTTTAGTTTCCGCAATAGAAATCAAAAAAAATGAATTTAGAAAACTCGGATCAAAAAAGTACTTGACTTTGCATTGTTTTTGAATTCTAAGTAATCCTCATAAGGATCTTTGATTGTTTTTATTTGTGATTCTATTATGAAAATTGTAGTGGTTGATAATGTAAATCCTTTTGATAATCCTCATGGTGTGAAAGCTAAGAAACTTTATGACTCAGAAGATTGTAAAACCATTTTTATAAGCCTCAAACCTAAACAGGCTTTAAAGCTTCATACTACACCCGTTGATGTTTTTTTCTACACTCTTGAAGGCAGAGGCAATGTTGTAATTGGAGACGAAAAAAAGGAAGTAACTAGAAACATGTTAATTGAAAGTCCTAAGAGTATTCCTCATTTACTTGAGAACACTGGTGTTGGTTTATTCAATTTCTTAGTTGTAAAGCTTCCTAAGACCAAATAAGTTTTTATTTGTTAATGACTCCTTTTTTCTCAAAG
>JAUWJK010000067.1 GCA_030607735.1 Candidatus Bathyarchaeota archaeon | reverse complement strand
GACACAAGAATAACAAGATGCACAAACAACTATGGTCCCTACCAGCTACCAGAAAAACTAATCCCAAAAACAATCATCAGAGCCATCAAAAATCTGCCCATAACCCTCTATGGAAAAGGAGAAAATATTCGAGACTGGATAAACGTAAAGGATCACTGTATAGCTATAGAACGCACTATCCAAAGAGGAACCCCAGGTGAGATCTACAATATTTCTGCAAAAAATGAAATATCAAAAATCGATATAGCCAAAAAAATTCTTGTCCTATTGAATAAACCTGAAAACCCGATCAAATTCGTGAAAGATCGCCCAGCCCATGACAAAAGATATAGCATAAACTCGACAAAAGCAGAAAAAGAACTCTTCTGGCTACCAAAATTTTCCTTTGAAGAATCACTAAAAAACACAGTCGATTGGTATGTCACAAACGAAAAATGGTGGACTCCCTTCGCAAATGAAACAGTTTTAAACTCGACACCCTAAAAAAATCTAATAAACCTTGAAACTAAGAACTACTAATCTTTTTAAGGTTGAACGATGATAAAGAGACAAGAAATGGCCTCTTGCCCTCCTCATAAGGATGTTTTTTAAAGATGCACCCTACCAAAAGATCAAGGCAACTAGTAGATCACTCTTTTTTTCCCTTTTTACAATTTAATAATCAGAAAAACAAAATCAAACATAAATCCTTCATAATAGTCTCAGCCCTTTTTCTTTCTATAGGACTTCTTTTGACTCTAATAGGCGCAGAATTACTGATCAAAAAACCAACAGTCGAACCCGACGTCTTTTTCGGAATGGACATTGGATATGGAGACGAACAAACAGCAATTAAACTAATCGACAAAGTAGAAGACTATGTCAATCTGATAATCTTAGGATCCCTTCAACTCACCAATGATACTGAAGCTCTAACAAGAGTATGTGACCATCTCTACCAAAAAAACATGCACTTTATAATTTTCGTATCATTTGCCGAACACGGTTATACGCCAGCTAGAGGTCCGGACCCACAATTTTTTATTCAAGCCACCGAAAAGTGGGGTGACAAATTCTTAGGCGTCTACGTTTTTGATGAAGTAGGAGGAAAACTCATAGACGGCGCCCACTCTATAAACATGACAGAAGCTAACAATTACAACATGGCTGCAACTCGCTACACTCATCACGTAGACTTCTATTTAGAAAATATAACTCGATACTATCAAAATGCCACATTTCCAGTTTTCACATCCGATTATGCACTTTACTGGTTTGATTACCTTTCTGGTTATGACGTTGTTTTCGCTGAATTTGTGGGTAATGATAGTAGACAATTAGCTGCAGGTCTATGCAGAGGCGCAGCAAAAACACTAAACAAGACTTGGGGAGTCATAATCACCTGGCCGCATAATGATCTAGATTCATTTGTCGAAAATCCAGACCAACTCTACGATGATATGCTCTTAGCATTCCAAAACGGAGCAAAATACATCATAGTTTTTAATTCCCCAGGTTTTAGTGTCGAGGATGGGCAAACCATTCCTAACCCCGCGCCAACTGAGTATGGAACACTAACTTCTCAACATCTGGACAAAATGCAAAAATTTTGGAACTATTTGCAAACCCACCCCCCGGCTGATAACTATCCAGCGAATACAGCGTATGTACTTCCCAGTGACTACGGTTCTGGGCTTCGCGGACCAGAAGATAAAATATGGGGAAAATGGGAAGCAGACTTGATATCTCCACAAATATTAAGCGACATTAATCTTCTATTACAAACACATGTTCTGTTTTTAGACATAGTCTATGAAACACAAATAGGCAGCACACCCGTAAACCTCCCATATGACAAACTACTCTTTTGGAACGGCACAACTATCAAAAAATAAAAACTCCAAAAAAGCATGGTCAAACCTGATTAACAATCAACAATTATAAATAATAAATCAACCCAACTTAACCTATTGAGGATATCCATAATGAGAAAAACAGCTTTTTTATTTCTCGTTGTGCTGGTTTCACTTTTGATATTTTCAATGACAACTTTAGTTTTTGGTCTTCTACAAAACGAAGCCTCCACAACCCTTTCTTGGTCAAAACAAACATATTCACAAGGTGAAGATGGTATAGTCACAATATCTTTTGATAATCAATCTCCCGAAGAACTCAAAATAAACAAGATACAAATTCTGTTTGATTGGACAACCGACCAAAACAGCACCTTTATGGATTTCTCAGAGGATCCTGTTGGTATTCCAAGCAACGACAACCACATCTTTGAACCTATTTTCTTTAATGTTCCCCAAAATACAACAGAAGGTCCCCACAGTGTCGTTATTAAATTAGAAGGTTTACAACATGGAATATTGTGGTACGACATTGAATGGACCTCCATTGAAACACAAATAGAAATAACAACAAACTATCAGCAACTATTCAATCAATTAAACCCAGGCACTTTAGCAAATTTAACCCAAGCTCAGAATGCGAACTTCACGAATACAAACGCAATAGAACTTCTTGACAAAGCAGAAAATGAGTACAACCTAGCAACATCCTACGAACACAAAGAAGAATATCAAGACGCCGTATACCGCCTGCAGCAAACACAAGATTACCTAAACCAAGCTCAAGAAAAAGAACAAACATTAACCACAACAGATGACTTAACCACTACCATTGGAGCACTTATCATGTTAGTTGTATTAGGTCTAATTGTCTCAATAGTGTTTGGACGCAAAACCAAAAAACAACTTAATTCTTAAACCCAAACATATTTCAGAGCAACAAATAATCCAAAAAATTTTTTCAGTAAAACCTTCTTCTTCAAACAAAAAAAACTATTTTTAATTGAAAAAAATCTTCATTTTAAAATAAAATCAATATAATAATCTAAGTTAACAAATCCCAATTTTTTCAATTTACTTCTAGTAACCACGATCCCATATATTCAACCGACTTATCACTCAACTCTTGAACACGATAAATAGAAATCCCTAATGGAAAACGATACTCTCTTACTAAGTCCCCATCGCGATTAATTTCTAAAAGAGACGCTCCAAAAGATCCCTCAGAATCATCTTGATCCCCACCAAATTTATGAACAGGAGTACCAAAAACCCCCAATATATTTCCATTAGGCAAAATATCTATATCTCCAAAAATAGCGCTAAAATACTCCAATCCAGCTGCATAACTCCAAGTAACCTCACCTATCATTGTAGATTCGTCTAAAGTTACCTCGATTAACCTACTTTGTCCACCATAATAAGTCACATAAGGATCTTCCCCTAGTGGGTAACTGTCTAAATGAGTTCGATTATGAAAATCGTTATCAAACATAATAAAAACATTAGGTTCAATCTCCTTAACTACATGACTATGGTACCATAAACTCTCCTTCTCAACCCCATTCTCCAACAAAGTAAAGTTACCCTCTCGTCCAGCAATCCACACTAGTTCTCCTGTTTTGCGATCAACTTTTGCAAAATTATCAGTATTTCTAAAGTTAACAAAATAAAATTGTCCATCCAAACTAATTGTCACATCATTACCATGAGTCCAATCATCATCTCGACACAACTCACACACCTTTTCTGGAAAATACGGTTCTGAACTCCAAACCCATGTTTCGTTTCCATTTTTAGGATCAAGATGAACCACCGTATCCAAACCCCCCTTCTCAATTCGACGCAAAGTCACAAAATAACCATCCTCAATCAAAAATTCGTGATGACCCTGAATATTTACCCCCTCCAAAATTGTCCTAGTCGTGCTGGTTTGAAAATTCCAGATCCTAGCTTCAGGAAAAACCTCGGAATTCTGTGTGCCATTTCTTCTTTGTGGTCGAAGATAATAGTAAAGATCATTTTCACTCAACTGATTAACATAACTATAACTATGACTCGAAGAATTTTCGTAATTTACATAATTTCCATCAGAATTCATAACAACCAAAAACTGCTCCACAGTCTCTGGAATAGATGAGTTAGATAAAGCAAAACCAAACGCATACAATCCCCTCCAATAATCTTCACTATAACTAAAAACAACAGGCCCAGGAACACTCGAGGGTTTAATTATATAAGATACATAAATTGAATATCCTCCAATAGAAATAATCAAAACAACTGACAATAGAATGGTTAATAATAAACGTGGTTTCATATCCACTTTTCCAATTAATACTAGATTTTCAAAAATATAATCCTTTCATAAAACACCAAAAAAATCCTTTACCCAGAAATACCAACAGCATAAAATACTATTTTTATAAAAAAATTTTAGTATTTACCAGTCCAGCAATACATACACAAGTCTTCTCTTTTCAGGTTCTGGTTGTTTGAATCTTCAATAATAGCGTTGACCATATCTTCAAGAGTAATAAACTGAATTGTGGTAAACCCCAGGTTCACTCCAATTTTCTCTACCATCTTCTTATATTCAGGGCTAACTGGATCCATATACTTCGTAAAATCAGTATCACAATTAGGATTTTCAAAACTCTTACATGTTGCAAGATCTCTGTGTTTCGTCGATAAATCATAGATGCAAGGATGAAGCTGAGGCGGAGAAGCAATTCTACCATGAATCTCTTTTGGTTGAAAAGGCCAGATCTTTTCTCTTAACAGATCTCTTAGTTGTGTTCCTCTTCTTATTGAATCATCAACCAAAATTATGCGCTTGCCTTTTATCATCTGAGGATTAGGAACCTGCTTATATTTCGCCACAATCTCTCTTTGGCTTTGAATCGGAGGAATATAACTTCTTCCCCACCCAGGTGTATATTTAATTAAAGGCCGTCTGAAAGGAGAGAGCAAACCCAAAATACTCTCAGCATTAGCTGACAACTCAGATGAACTAATATTCCCTTTCTTGAATTCTGATAAATCCTTTAATATTTTCTCTTTAGTTAACTCAATTTTTCGCTTAACATATCCCACAGCATGTGGAAGCCCCGAATCAGCGATTCCCAAAACTAAATCAGCTTCAACATCATCATTTTCCGCTAGAAAACCACCGCATCTTTCTCTAACAATCTCAGAATTTATACCATAATAGTCTGAGGCAGGAAAGCCAGAGTAAATGTGAAGAAAAGGACAAAACCTCTTTTTACCCTGAGTGAGAACTCTAGTTTTCAATCCATTCTCATCAAAACCCACTATTTCACGAAAATCCAAAAACTTCTCTGTTTTATATCCTAAATTTGGAAAAGCAGTAGTTTCAGAAGCAATAACCCAACTTTGCTCTTTTGATCCCACTACTAAAGGAAACGTGTCACCTGCTGCATAAATAGTCCTATCATTTTCAGAAAGCACCAAAAGAGAAATCGATCCCTCTAGACTCTGATACACTTTCTTTATTCCATCTAGGATATTCTCTCCAGTACATATTAACTCACCAACAATTTCTGTCTGATTAAGAACACTTTTTCCATCCTCAAACCTTGAATTCTTAAAAGTTGCTCCCTTTCTAGTTAAACTAGAAAATAGCTCTTCTTCATTTTTGATCAAACCAACTGTACATACAGCAAAATTCCCAATTTTTGCTTCAAACTTAATAGGCTGGGTCTCTCCAAGGTCACTAATCACACCTATCCCCAAATTACCCTCTAGTTTTCCAAAATATTTACCAAACCTAAATTTGAATTGACTATTACTGATATTATGAGTAACAATTTTTAGATCTCCATCTAACATGGCCAAACCCCCCATTTCTGTTCCTAAATGAGTGTTGTAATCAGTTCCAAAAAATAAATCACTTAGACAATTACCTTTCGAAGCAACTCCAAATAGACCACCCAACATTGACCATTTCTCCGTCTCCTTTGGACCCCTTTCATACCCTAAAAGCTTTGCCATAACAACTAATCTAGATGAACCAGATAACTCATGTAGTAACTCCTAAATAGAACCATGCAAACTTGGAGGGGTGCGAGGTGAAATAATACGATATCAAGAGACTGTGATGGATGCACCCAACAAAAACCATGTATTACAAGATACAAGCTAGTCAGAAAAGACGAAAAGGTTTATTGTCCCGACGGTACTGCCCATTTAGTAGACCAAAATTATCCCCAAAAAACCTAAAAAATTGAACGTGGATCGAGATGAACAAACAAGCTGCACAAAAAATAATTGCAGAAATCTCTAAAACCTGCAAAATACCAAAACAAGACCTACTTCTTACAGAACAACCAACAACCAATAAAAGCTTCGAGATACAAATAGAAAAAAGCCTCCAAGAAACAGAATGGTTAGGTCTAGAAGAAATCATCACAAAACACACCCTGAAACTAAAACTTTCTGACAACCGAATAATAATTTATTAACCAACCAAAACTTTAACCTGTAAACTTTTATGAATTCTTTTCAAAAAAAGAATCTCTCAAATGAATCATATACTTTAACTCTTCTCTCTACTATGCTCCATACTCTTTGCAACATCTGCTTTTTAGATTCTAAAAACCTACCATCTAAACCTGTGACCCCGATTGAAAAAGAAATCTCTAATGCTAACTAAACAGGAAAATATGCTTGTTGATCTAACAATCCACGATTTTCCAGTAGAACTACTAAAAACTTTTGTCAAAAAAATTGTTCACCCTTATTTTTCAGGAAATACAAATAACGCTATCAAAACCCTGATGCAAAAAACAATAATAGAAGAAGAAATAGTCAAAAACCACATCACCAACCAATAGAAATACAATTTTTTTCTTTTTTTTATGAAAAAACTCTTAATGAAATAACAATTTTCAACCAATATAGCATCCAAGAATAAACACTCATTTAAAAGAGACAAAAATAGTTTCTAAAGTTCTAAACAAGCTGATAAAAAATGGAATGGTATATCTATGCACTCCTAGCTCCTGCATTCTGGGCCCTAAACAACGTTTTCATAAAATTCTTAATCACAAACAAATTTAAAAGCTATGTCCCCATGATTTCCACCATAATCTTAATGGATATGCCATTTGCCATTGCGACCTTAATGATTGTACCAATTAATTTCCATTTTCCTAATACAATTATCGCAATTATAGTTGGGATGTTTCCTCTTCTCGCTTTTTGGTTTTACTCAAAAGCACTTCTAGTCGAGGAAGTCTCAAGAATAATAACTCTATTTCAACTAATACCAGTATTTGTTGCATTACTATCCGCAGTTTTTTTAAGCGAAATTCTAGGCCCTCAAAAATATCTGGGAATAACAATAATAGTAGTTGCATCAATGTTAATCTCCTACAAAAAAACCAAGGGTAAAACATCATTTTCAAGTGCCTTCAAATACATGATACCTTTTGGATTAATTATCGCAGTTTACACAATTCTTGAAAAAATTTTGTTAAGCTATTTTGAATTCTGGTCATTATTCTTTTGGAGCATCACAGGAGCTCTACTTGGAGTCACACTTCTGCTTGCTTTCAAAAAACCACGAAAACAATTCACCAAAACAATTCCAACTATAGGCAAAAAAGGCCTATTGCTAACTTTCATTAGTGAAGGAATCTACGTTACTGGCGCACTATTCTCATTAATTGCTTTATCTTCTACAGACGCTTCAATTGCTTCAGCATTATTTGGACTCCAACCATTTTATATTTTCTTCTATACATTATTTCTAAGTGTTTTCCTTCCAAAATTCCTCACTGAAGACATTAATAAACAAACAATAATTCTAAAAATCTGCGCAATAACCTTGATGTTCACAGGAACCTACTTAATAGTCTAATCTTCAAATAAAAAAACTACACTAAAGAATATTTAAAAATAGAATCAATATATAATCATAGTGAAGCGGTTTTATGAAAAGACTACCAATCATCATTCTTACCATAATTTTGGTATTTACCATCATTACAGGAGCTGCACTGGCTCAAGATACAATAATAGAATCTACAATACAAGATGACCTTTTCATAACCTGAAATTCTGTAATAATAAATGCGCCTGTGGTTGGCGATGTTTTTGTTGGAGGTGGAACTGTTCAAATTAACGCCAACATAACTGGAGATGTCTTCGCAGTTGGAGGCATTATAGAAATTAATGCACCAATAACAGGGGATTTAATCAGCGCTGGAGCACAAATAATTATAAAACAAAATGTAACTGGAAAAATAATTGCAGTGGGCGGTTTGATTGAACTCCAGGAGGACACAACAAAAGCATTGATTGCAGCAGGTTCTATCACCCTTTTCTCAACAACAAACATTGAACAAAACGCCTATCTTTTTGGAGGAACAGTAAACAACCAAGCAACCATAGAAGACACCCTAATTGTAAGAGCTGCAACATTCCAAAATAGTGGAACAGCCCAAATAGTAGATTACCAAACCTCACAAGTAACACAAATAGGTGAAACCCTTAAAGGAATTTTTAGAATACTACAAATAGTTATTGTTGCAGGATACATGATTCTTGGACTACTCATTCTGAAGTTTATGCCCAATCAATTCCTTGCAATAGAAGAAGAACTAAACAAATCAAAAATAAAAAATACTGCAATAGGCTTTTTACTATTAATTTTAACAACAATT
>JAUWJK010000024.1 GCA_030607735.1 Candidatus Bathyarchaeota archaeon | reverse complement strand
TTGTGGATTCAGCTGTTCGAGCAATAATAAAGGAGATAGATCTAGTCATTGTAGGTTCAGATGCGATAACTTCAGAAGGAAACGTGATCAATAAAATTGGAACAAGCATTATTGCATTAATAGCTAGAGAGGCTAGAAAACCGTTTTATGTTGTTTCAGAACTTTTAAAATTTGATCCAGCCACTATTTGTGGAGATTATGAAAAAATTGAGGAAAGAGATCCAAGTGAAATATGGAAAGACGGTCCAAAAAATTTACTTTTTAGAAATCCAGCATTTGACATTACTAGACGAGACTTTGTCCATGGTGTAATTTGTGAGGAAGGGATTATTCCACCACATTCAATATTTGAAGTTGTTAGTCGAAAGTATAAATGGATTTTTCAATAAAGTATTATGTTTTCCATAATTCAACTGCCCTCTTCAATTCAGCATGAGTCTTGGAATATTCTGCTAAACTAACACGTTTTAGTGTTCCATCCACGGCTTGGCGCATTGCAGTAGCTCCTGCTTGGGTCCCATTTGGATGACCATGAATACCTCCCCCAGCTTGAATTATGAAATCTTTTCCAAAAGTATCCATTAAACTAGGTATGAGACCTGGATGTAAACCTCCAGAGGCAACTGGCATAACTTTACAATAAGTACTCATATTCTCTTTTAAAGCGTGAATATTGTCTAATACCTCATCTCTTGTTTCAGACATTTTTCCTACAACAGTACCAACATGAAGCTGATCTACACCTATGATTCGCGCAATTTTTGCAATTGTTTGCATAGCTATGCCATGTTTTGGTTTTTTAGTAAATGCTGCATGACCAGCCCTATGAGCATGAATTATTAATTTGAAATTTTGATCTCTTAATGTTTGAAGAGCTGAAAAACCGCATGTTAATATATCAACCATAATATAATTGCCACCTTGGTCTTGTACAAATTGAGCTCTTTTCAACATTACTTCAGTTTCCGCAGTTATATTTGCCATGTAGACTTTGCGTTCTCCAGTTTTTTCTTCGGCTTTATCTTTAACTTCAAGAGTTTTTATTATTCGTTCTTCAAAAGGATTAAAATTTTGACTGCTTAAATTCTCGTCATCTTTAACAACATCACAACCGCCTAACCAAGATTCATAAGCTACTTTTGCATGATCTGCAGTTTTTAACCCAAGTTTTGGTTTAATTATAGTACCCACTAATGGTCTTTCTTGGACTCTAAGCAATTTTCGTATTCCCTTAATACCATACTTTGGACCTTTGAAACTATCTAATAAAACATTAGGTAGAGAAATATTCACCAGTCGCAAATTTTCCAAAGCTTTAAGCCCAAAAACATTTCCAGCAACACTACTTAGTATATTTGGCATATTTTCTTTTTCAAAAAGCTCCACAGGGTAAGCTATTTGTATAAAATTTTGATCTATTTCAAAAACAGTGGCTGCAAGTTTTTTCATGTAAGGTTTTTCTGTTGTAAGTTTTGTCCAAGTTCCAATAGAACTCTCTGCAGCTACACCACCTGCAGCTTCTTTTAAGCTAATACCTTTTGGTTCAACAAAAAAAGTGCAAATAAGATCAGAATCATTTGGTGTGAATGATAAATTTACAAAATCCAAATACTCCAAAATTCAATCCTCAACAAAAATAAAGATTAACATTACTTAAAATCTTTAACTATCCTAGTATAAATCTTAGAGTGTGTGAGTTTCATGAAGTTGATTGCGGAAGTTTTGAAAATTACTGCAGGAGGAAAACAAATAGCTATAATATCTGAAGAAAGCGCCAATTCATTAGGAGTTCACTCCTCAGATAGGATAAAAATTAGGCATGGATCTAAAGAAATGATTGCTATTACAAATATAGCAACACACTTCCCTCGAAATCGTATCGGGTTTTATGAAGAAATCTCTAAGTCACTTAGATTAAAGGGTGAAGAACCAGTGACTGTGGAGATCGCTGAGATTCCTGAGTCATTAATGTATGTAAGAGCAAAACTTCGTGGTGAAAGACTCAAAGAAAAAGAAATAAAAACTATAGTTGAAGATGTTGTCGAAAGACATCTAAGTGAGGTTGAAATAGCTGCTTTTCTCACAGCACTAAACATTTACAGATTGAGTATTGGTGAAAACGAGTCATTATCAAGAGCAATGGTTGAAACTGGGAAAAAACTCGATTTTGGTGTGACACCTATACTAGATAAACACAGTATTGGCGGAATACCTGGAGATAAAACATCATTAATGGTTGTACCTATTATTGCAGCTGCAGGGTTTACAATTCCTAAAACATCTTCAAGAGCAGTTACATCTCCTGCAGGTACTGCAGATCGTTTTGAAATATTATGTCCTGTTAAACTAACAAATATTGAAATTAAAAATGTGGTTAAAAAAACAAATGGGTGTCTTGTTTGGGGTGGATCTTTAGATTTAGCCCCTGCGGACGATTTATTTATTCAAGTTGAATATCCATTAGGAATAGATCCTCTTCTTTTACCCTCCATTCTAAGTAAGAAAAAAGCCATAGGTGCTACGCATATTGTAATAGATATTCCAACAGGAAGAGGTGCTAAAATTAAAAATTTAGCTGAGGCGACCAATTTAGCTTCTGATTTTGTAGATCTGGGACAGAGATTAAAAATGAACATTCAATGTGCACTAACTTTTGGTGAACAACCTTTGGGGTGGGCTGTAGGACCTGCACTTGAAGCTAAAGAAGCATTATCAACTCTTATGGGAAATGGGCCTGATGACTTAAAAGAAAAGGCAATTGCTTTGGCAGGTATGCTTTTTGAAATGGCTGGACTGATAAATGGACGACAAAAAGCTCAGTATATTTTACAATCTGGAAAAGCCGAAAAAAAACTCAGAGAAATAATTGGAGAACAAGGTGGTAATCCAAAGATAAAACCTTCTGAAATTGAATTAGGTGATAAAATAGGTTCAATATTTGCTACTAAATCTGGGAAAATTTCACGGATAATTAATGAAAGTATTGTTCGGATTGCGAAAGCGGCCGGAGCACCTAAAGCTAAAGGATCAGGGGTAATAATTCCAAAAAAACTGGGGGAGCATGTACAGAAAAATGATACAATTTTAGAAATTTATGCTGAAAGAAACTCCAAATTAAAAGTGGCTTTGGAGCTAGCAAATAAACTTCAACCTATTGTGTTAAATAAAAAAATCGAGGATCAGATATTATTAGATAAGATTCCCAAAAAATTCAATATTCAAGAACAGTTCATGATAGAGAGATAAAAGAGGTAGGATTATTTCTTTAGAAACGCTTGGGATCAGTATTGATATCAACTATTGCAGCAGTTTTAGTTGAAAAACATTTGTCTATTGCTTCTTCAAGTTCTTCAGGCTTTATTACTTTGATTCCCAATCCACCAGAGTTTTCCGCAAATTTGGCATAATCAAAATTATATAGATTTGTCTGCCAATTTTGATAACCTTCAACTTTTTGTTCTTGCATAATCATTCCCAAACTTTGATTATTTAATACAAAGACCTTAACTGGTAGAGCGTATTTCATGGCAGTCAAAAAATCATTCATAACCATTGAAAAACCACCATCACCACTTACGCAAACACTCATCCTATTGGGATATGCAATTGAAGCAGCTAATGCACCAGGTAACCCGAACCCCATAGAAGCTAAATACCCACTCATAATCATTTTCTGCGTTGATTTCATTTGGAAGTTACGTCCAAACCACCAAGCGTTTTCGCCTACATCTAGTGAAATTACAGCATTGTGTGGAATTTTTTCGCTAAGAACTTTCATAATGTATTGAGCTCTAATTGGACTTAAGGAAGAATCAGCTTCATTAGCTATTAATTGCAACCAAATGTTTTTCAATCGTTTAATTTCAGTTAAATATGAAGAATTATAGTTATTTTGGACTCTTTCCGTCAATCTGGGAACAATTATGGCACTGTTTCCAATTAAACCAACAGCAACAGGGTAATTTTTTGCAATCATATTCATATTAATATCTATTTGAATTGTTTTCTTTTCCGGAATCCGTGTTTGGTCAGAGTAAGAAGCTCCAATCACAATTAATAAATCAGCTTTCCTAACAAGTTCAGCCGCAGCAGTTGAAGCGATCGTTCCGTGACTTCCCACATAAAGAGGTTCAGTTGCATCAAGGATTCCTTTTGCTCTAAAAGTAGTTATTATTGGAGCAGAAATTTTTTCAGCTAATGCAAGCACGTTTATCCCCTGTGATATTGCACCAAATCCAACGATTATAACAGGCCTTTTGGCATCATCAATTATGTGTGCAGCTTTTATTATTAGCGAATCTTTTGATCTAAAAGCTAAATTTATGATTCTACCTTCCAGAGGGAGAATTTTTGTTTCATAGGGTATTTTTTGAACATCTCTCGGAACACCAAGATGAGATACCCCGCGATCCAAAAGGGAATGCTTTACAGCCAACGTTGCTAAGGTTGTAGTTTGATTCTTAGCCATTAGAATTTTATTAAACACACAAATTGGTTCAAAAAAGGAGTATTGATCAATCTCTTGAATTGAACCCGGCCCCATCAGTTGCCGAGCTACCAATCCAGTAAGTGCTAGAACAGGTGATTTATCCAAGTTTGCATCATATAACCCTGTAGCAAGATTGGTAGCACCAGGTCCAGAAACTCCAAGACACACAGCAACGTTTCCAGTGAGTTTACCATAAGCTGAGGCCATAAAAGCCGCAACCTGTTCATGTCTTACTTGAAAAAATTTAATTTTGGCACTTTTTCTGATTGCATCCACAATTCCAAGTGTTGAAGTACCTGGAATTCCAAAAACATATTTTACGCCCCACTCTGCTAGTTGTTCTATTAGGACATCCGAAACTGTATGATCTTTAGTTGTTAATTTGGATTTTTTAGTAAGCATTATAAACTCTGTTTTAGCGGATCCACACACTGGACATACCCATTCTGCAGATAAATCAGAAAAAAGCTTGGGTTCATTATCTTCATTGTAAACATAATTACATACTGTACATCTATATTTTGCCAACCGAAAACCTCGAAAAGTTATTCAAATATCAAAATATTAATTCTAACATATCTATTTTTCTTATAAATAAATTTCAAATTCATTATTGTTAGTATATCAAAATTTATACCATCAAACCATAAAGAATGTCAATAACGGAAATGGAGGGTAGTTTCTGGAGTTAAAAGTGAAAAACATAATCTAAAGAAAGTGCATATTTGCAAAAAATGGGATTTTTGGTGCTATAAGTGGATACAAGTTAATTTTATTTAAAAAAAATGACAAACATTAAGAGAAAACTTACCAAATGTACCAGAATATGCCCCTGAATTCCAAGATGAAAATCGAACTACCTCCCTAAAGAAGGCCTAACTTAGGATTCACAATTTTTAACAGGACAAAGTTAGGAACAAAAAAGTCCATTGCAATCAGGACTACTTGGCTTCATACCAATAGTTATTAGAAAAGAAAAACTTTGCTTAATATTTTACCTAACAAAATACTTAACAAAATATTACTACTAACACTTTATATTAGGGCATGACTAATAATTAATACCAGGAATCTAAATGAACAGCGTAAAAATCGAATGGCAAAAAGGGAAAAATTGGCATTCAATCCGATTACCAGTCTTATTCAGCAAAACAGGATTTTATTATACCTGCAATTCCAAGAATACAATCCTCATTTGGAAAAATTTTAGCGAAGGCACCCCTGTTGTAAGTAAGGATAAAACAACAGATAAATGGCAAAAAGTTGGAAGAATCGCTCAATACAAACACATTTTCTTAGGAGAAGGAAAGAGCTACACCGAACATCTTGATGAAAAACATAAAGATAACATACAAAGTTACCTGCAGGATTTAATACCAAATATAGAGGCATAAAAAATGAATAAAGCAGAAGGTAAACTTCGCAAGTCATCCAAAGGAAATACAGGTTTATTGTTTCTGCCAAGCCATTTAATGCTGGATTCAACTTTCCCGTTCAAAGACATACCTCTAATGGTTAAAATCCGTATTGAAGGAAAAAAATTAATAATTGAACGATAATCATTTACAATTTTTCTTTAAACAAATCATCAAAATTAATTTGAAACTTTGTCCCAACGATTTAATATTGAGAAAAAAAATAGTCAATAGCACTCTCAATTTTGATAATTGTTCTTTTAACTGTAACGTATATTATGATGTTACAAAAAATCGAAAATTTCTCGGTTCTATCAATTGGATTTTAATAAAAAAAACTAAACTAGTGCTGTTTACAAAAGCATCAACAAAACACACTTAAAAAACGTTTTTTTTAAAAATACTATATTTACCGATTTTCAGAGCTGTAATAATCAGTTTTGGATACTCTTAAAAAAAAATTAGAAGAAAAACGCTTGTAGGTAGTTCAAGTTGTAATTTGCCGAAAGTGAAACTAATTATGAATCAAGTAATTGAAACCATAACCAAAAGACGATCAACCAGATCGTATGAACAAAAATTAGTTCCCAAGGAAATCCTCAATACAATTATAGAGGTAGGAAATCAAGCACCTTTTGCCTCAGCAACACGTTCTCAACCCTGACGATTTATTGTTGTTGAAAACCCACAGTTCAAACAAAAACTCGTCCAAACCACACTTCCAACTTGGAAACATATAACAGAAAACATGAAAGAGACCCATCCAGAAATCTAAGAGATGGGAATAACACTCTTCAATGCGTTAGATGAACCTAAAAACAGGGTTTACTATTCTGCACCAGTCATCATCTTTGTGATAGGACCAAAAAGCAACGATGTGTGTTGCTCACTTGCTTGCGAGAACATGATGATTGCGACTACCTCCCTGGGTCTGGGAAGTTGTTATGTAGGATTTGGCGTAATGGTTAAAGGCAATCCTGAAATTGAACAAGCTCCTGAATTAACAAAAGATGAAAGAATATACGGACCTATCTTACTTGGCTATCCAAAAGTTAACCCAGGCGAAGCTGTAACTAAAGCACTAGAAAGTATAGGACCAAACAAAAAAGATCCAATAGTTAAATGGATCTAGAAATCAACTATTCAATAAATATTATCAGCCTATGTTTCATCTAAAAGCAAATCATAGTCACTGTAGTTGTAAGCATTACAGACTCTATATAAGAAAAGTCGACTACTAATGTGGCATTGTACGTATCATGGCAAGCTCTGACACCACATTTTGACTGGACACCTGCAGCACCTCCCCAATGTTACCAATCGTGCTAATGATCAGTATTTTCTGATTATTCATCATTTTAATAATTTCCATTTTTTTTGATTTTAGCTTTTTTGGCCGTTACGTGGAAATCATAACCTATCTTTCTTTTGGATCTTATTTTGTGGATTCTTATGTCTACAAAATGGTGTCTTCTGAGTTTACTATCCAGATTACTTTTTGTAAATAAGTGAAAAACTGAATATTTTCCTCTACTCTGACTTAAACCTGTCTTATAGAATAACAATCCCCAAAAACTAGCAACTTTAAGTTCAAATTCACCTTCGGATTTGAGGATCCTAAAAATTTCTTTGAATGCTTTATTGTAGTTTTCTACATGCTGAATAGCTCTTCTGGAATAAATCTGATTGATACAGTTACTTTTTATCGGGAGATTTTCCAAATCTGCAATTTATCAATGGCCCCATTTTTCTGGATATCTATACCCAAATAATTTTTTTGTTTATTAAGACCACAACCCAAATCTAAGTTTACCATTTTTTGTCAGCTGCTTTATTTATTAAAAATTTAAGTAAAAAGCTTAAAAATGTTCCTCAAAAAATTGTTACTGAAAATAAATAAAACGAATAGTCGTTTCCTTGAAGTTGTATATAAAAATTGTATCTTAGAAATATGGATACCCCTCAAAATCCCAATTTTTAACAAGTAGGAAAATTCACAACTTTAGGAATAGCCATAATAATAAACTATAGATATTTCGTTTTGTGATTTGAATATCTGATGACTGAATATTCTTTGCATTCTGAAATCAAAAACTGGTACAAGGTTTCAGGAGATAAACTTGAGGTTAAAGTAGAGGATTTCATAGTTGATATTCTTAGAGACAAGCTCTTAATCGAAATTCAGACTAGAAATTTTTCTGCTATCAAAAAAAAACTGAACAAACTATTA
Source organism: Candidatus Bathyarchaeota archaeon (assembly GCA_030607735.1). GTDB lineage: Archaea > Thermoproteota > Bathyarchaeia > Bathyarchaeales > Bathycorpusculaceae > AD8-1. Next base: position 11,875 of record JAUWJK010000024.1, on the reverse strand, counting down.
TTAAACAATCAAGTTCGGTTGGTATATCCCATTGCTAAATTGAAATGGATAGTTCACGTATCTATGTCAGGCCAGTTTGTTAGAAGGAGAAAATCTACAAAGAAGGGGAAAATGATTGATCTTTTTGACGAATTGGTTCATATGCCTAGCCTAATTGAAAATAGGAATTTTTCACTAGAGATTTTGTTAGTTGAAGAGGAGGAGTTAAGATGTTATGATGGTAGAGGAAGTTGGAGAAAAAGGGGAGCAAGTGTCAAAGATAGAAAGTTGTTAAAAGTGTGTGATAGAATTGTTTTTAGGGATAGTCGAGATTTTCTAGAATTTTTACCAAAAGAGTTGCATGGATATTTCACGAATAAAGTTTTAGCGTTAAAACTGGGAATTTCTATTAATTTAACACAGAAGATTACATATTGTCTTAGAAAAATGGGCGCCATATCAATTGCTGGCAAGAAAAGAAATGAATTATTGTTCCAAGTTTCATAGAATGTATTATGTAAACTTTAGAAGAATACGTAAAAATAGCACCCCGTTGAATCGCTTCTAAAATAAGCTCATCTCTCGGTATCTAGCTCTTAGCATACCGCTCTGTAAAGATCTCCATCGCACTATTTTTTCAGTTTGTTCTGTTGTATATGTTCTTATGATTGATTACATGTTGACAACGTCAACCATGGAAACATTCCAAAACAACAAAACATACACAAATTACTGGAACTGGGAATAGGAGGTGCATCCTATGCCAATAGAGAAATCTCCTAAAAACCCAATTCTAATTACCTTTCTAAAAATTTTTCAAACACCAATGTGAGCAAAATCAAATTGCCAATAGGTAGACATCCAAAACAAAATGAAAGGAAAGTTAGCAATAACTCTGGAAAAGCGACTAGGAGCCAAAAGGCCATCAATAAAAACTAGATGAGAAGAAAAACTTATCTCAAAAAAATCAAACCCAATTTGAGAAAATGCATAACCAAAATCAGTCTCATTAAATAAAAAATCCCCAACATTCGGAAAAAACAAAAGAATTCAGTTCACCCTATTTAGAAACCAATATATGCCATCCAAACATAGAAAAACTCTACAAAAGAGAGAGTGCTACAATGAAAGTTACCTTAATTAATCCCCCTTATCCCCCAAATGTACACTCTCATCCACCCTTTATTCCACTTGGAATTGCATATTTAGGTGCAATTGCAGAAAAACAAGGACACCAAGTAACAGTCATAGACTGCCAAGCAGAAAAACTTACATACAAAACCTTCAGTGAACGCATAAAACAAACTCCATCAGACGTTATAGGAGTTACCGCAACAACTCTTCTATACAAATCTGCTATGAAGTTAATCACTATAGCCAAACAAGAACACCCTCAAGCCTACACCATGCTTGGTGGATCACATGGAACTTTCTGGGATATAAACGCCCTTAATGAATACCCAAACCTAGATATCGTTGTACGAAAAGAGGGAGAAATAACATTTAAAGAAATTCTCGAAAAACTCCAAACAAAAACTAGCCTAAACAAAGTTTTAGGCATCACTTTTCGCAATCAAAAAAATAAAATCATCCAAAACCTAGACAGACCCTTTATAGAAAACTTAGATGCTCTACCTTTCCCAGCACACCACATCCTACCACTCAACACCCTAAAACGAATGGGCAAAGTACTTTTCCCTCTAATCTCAAGCCGAGGCTGTGTTTACTGGTGCAACTTTTGCAGCACTGTTCGTATGTTTGGCAGAGGATATCGCATGCGCAGTCCCAAAAACATTGTCGACGAAATGGAAATGATTCACAACAAGTATGGTGCAAACCAATTCACCTTCTATGATGACGCCTTTTCTGTAGATCGCAAACGTGTTATGAACTTCTGTAAAGAACTCCATGATAGAAAATTGAATTTAATCTGGGACTGCGGTACACGTGTAGACATGGTTGATCGAGAACTTCTGAAAACTATGCACAAGTCAGGTTGTATAGCTGTATGGCTAGGCGTTGAATCAGGCAACGAAATAATTCTAGGTGCTATGAATAAAGGCCTAAAACTAAGCCAAACACGATTGGCTTACAAAATTGCACATGAAGTTGGTTTAATGACGATTGCTAATGTGGTGATAGGATTTCCAGGTGAAACTGAACAAACCGCTAGACAAACAATAAATTTTGTCAAGGAACTAAACCCGGACGATGTCGGCTTCTATGTAGCAACACCCTATCCGGGAACACCACTATATGAGCAAGTGAAGAAGAATGGTTGGCTAAAAGTTACAGATTTTGACAAATATGATACTGTTAGACCAACTTTTGAAACACCTTGGCTAAGCATGGAAAAAATAGCAGATATTCGCTATAATGCATATCAGCAGTATTACCTACGTTTAGGGTATGTGCTAAAGATGATGCGAAAAGGGGGCAGTTATGGGATATCAGCTGTTAAAACCTCAGCAGCCTATGCGCTTAGAGCATTACATATAAAACTTTCCTAATTCACTGCTAACTTTCTTTAGCTTTTATCCAAGTTCTTAATATTGGATCCTTTTCATTGTGCATTATTCATGAAGATACAATACTAAGATTATTGAAAATGAATAACGCTAAACTAAATTAACCAACTGCAAAATAATGTTTCTGATAATGAAACAATTCAAAATAACAAACCAAAAACGTAAACTAACTCCAAAACATCCCCTATTCGGCGAATTGGAGCGGGGATAAAAATTGCATTTCATGTCACTTGAGAAATCTCCCTTAAAAGTCCTTTTTTTTAAAAAGAAGTATTATCAAGCTCAAATGAAGCTTTTTTCATCAATTCAAAAAAAATTCCAGTAATTGTTTCAGTTAATTCAAAAGTAAGAAATGCTTTAATGTCCAAAAATCAACCATTAATCCACAAAAATTGTTTGAACTAAATAACAAATCGATTCTGTACCATAGTTAACATATTTTATGCCTAATCATTAACTAACTTAATGTAGGATGTAATTAGGAAATCAATGTTTTTCACGATAGATTTTGATAGCTGAGATTTGAATAACTGTGGCCACTGCTCCAAACGATATAATTTCTGGCACAGCAATACCAGCACCATATACATTCATTTCAAACAACACAAATGAAAAAAGTCCAGTTAAAAACGCTACTAAGGCTAATAGTGATTTCTTTTCAATGGCATTAACTATCGACGTGCTCCATATTGACAGGAAAAATAATACTGCAACTAAACCGTGAAGGACCCCATAGACTTCGTCAAATGTGGCTACAAGCTGAAGAATAATTGCTGAAACGATTAAACAAAAACTGGTGTACTTTGCATGTTTTTTAAGGACAGTTATCGCATATATTATTACAATAAAACCTGTAAAAAACAAGCCTAGATTAAATATTGGAGCAACTCCGCTATTTAATGAGTGTCCAAGATCGCTAAGAGCATTTTTTTGCCAACTAAACCAAGGAGCATACAAGATAGAAACCAGAATAGAAAAGTAAGTCACAAAGGGGCCAATAATGCCTAACAACGCGTAGTTTTTTTCTTCCGTGGAATTCACATCAAACTAATTATTATATTCAAAATCTTTTATCTTTTCCTCTTAGCACCACCCAGAAATTTTCTGCAAAATATACTAATATTGTTAGCAGTCCACATCGCATTAATAAAAGTAAGTCTAATAATCAAACAAAAAAAGAATACACGTAAGACTAGGCATTAAACCCAACCTCTTTTTTTGTATATAGAATAATATTTAAGTTAGAAATTTGCTACTCCTTTTTTCGCGGAAGAAACATACCACTTATAAAATTCATTAATGGCTTTGCTGGAAAATCCGTTATTTTTAAGACGCGTTTCCACTCTCTTTTTTTCTGTGATGTCAATGCCCATTTCAAGGACTGAAACAACCTTTCCAACCGCGTCTTTAACCGGAGTGAGCATAACCTCTATCACTTCAAGTTGACCAGCAAACCCTGGAACTACTAGTTCAGGAATAACTTTTTCTTTTCCTGTTTTAAAAACCTCTTTTAATCCACATCCAGGACAAACACTGTCTAAATTACTGAGAGCTGAGTAACATAATTTTCCCGATATATCGCCACAAAAATCTTTGAGAAGCTTGTTTGCCCATAAAACATGATAATCTTTTGAAATAATAGTAAGCCCTACACCAATGTTTTCAGTAACTGTTTCAAGCCTTTTTCTTTCCAATTGTAATGCTTTTTCTATTTTTGTTTGATTCACTATTTGATTTATTGCGTGAGCTAATTCACCGTAAACTATTTCTGGATTACCATTCTTGTTGAAGTATCTGTTTGCACCCAAATTCAAGGCTTGGATGACTACTTCTTCTCTGCCTTTTCCAGTGAACAGGATAAAAGGAATATTGTTTTTGTTGTCTCTTATTTCCTTTAAGAATTGTAAGCCATCTTTTTTTGGCATTTGATAATCAGAAATGATTAAATCGTATTCTTTATTTTTCAATTGAACCAAAGCTTCTTGCACAGAAAGAATATTATCTATTTTGAATGATCCTTGCACTTCTAAGATTTGTTTAGAAACCTCTAGAATACTTGAATCGTCATCTACATGTAAAATATGAATAAAACCTTCAACTACTAAAAAACTGTTAATTGATGATTTAAGAATTTGTTTGGACACTGAATAACCTCTTCAAACCACTGATATAGCCTACTATTATCTGAGTTTTACTTGATTATAGTAAAAACTGTTATGAACATAGAATATAGTTTATCATTCTTTCTTGGTCAGAATCAAAACAGAACTTGAAAAAAGAGAAAACAAAAGAGAGATAAACTAAACCACCTAAAAAATTGAAACAAATACAAAAATATAAAAAAACCGCAAAATGATCCCTGTTCGGCCACTTGGAGCTGGGGATGGGAATTGAACCCATATAGAGCAGCTCTGCAGGCTACCGCCTGAACCATTCGGCCACCCCAGCAGGAACACTCTAAAGTTGGGACTGAAATAAAAATATTGTTAGTTAAATAAAAAGCATTATCCCATTTAAAAAAAGCTGTGTAAAAATTTTTATTTTTTAGGAGGCATACCTTGTTTTAAAACTTGGGTTGCCATGCTTGCTAAGAAAATTATACTAAAAACTAATGCTGCAATTCCTATCTTGTATCCTGCTTCTATATCAGAGTAGAAAATAGCAAAAAAAGAGATTAACATCAAAACTACTACTAGAATTTCTTGAAATCCTGATAAATTAGATAATCCCAATCTTGAACTCATTTCAATCCCTATTTAGCTTCGAATTTTCTCATTGTTACTTATTAGTTTTATCTTGAATAAAATTCGTTCTTAACAAGCAACTTGGTTCTATGATTTGAACAAGCTTTTATAAGAATGATAATGAGATGTTTAATGAAAATTAATCACTTATAAATGCGAAGGCGCAGATTGGATGCCCTACATAAAAAAAATCGAAATAAAAGGCTTCAAATCCTTCGGACCAAAAACAGTTAAGGTAAACCTAGATAAAGGGTTCACTGTCATCACAGGCCCTAATGGAAGCGGAAAAACTAACATCATGGATGCAGCTCTATTCGCTTTGGGTGAACTTAGTTCTAGAAGGATGAGAGCTGAGAACGCATCAAAATTGATTTTTCATGGATCTAAAAAAGCAGGATTGCAAAAAGGAAAAAAAGCCAAAGTAATAATACAATTCGATAATTCAGATTCTACGATGCCTGTTGACACTCTCACCGTCACTGTTTCTCGGGAAGTATTTAGAAATGGTCAAAGCGTATACAGGTTAAATGGTCGAAGACTTTCACGAACGCACATACTTGAAATTTTATCTCTGGCATCAATAGGTAGTGCAAGTCAGAACATCATTCCCCAAGGCTCCATAACACGACTAACAGACATTACTCCAATGGAAAGAAGAAAAATAATAGAAGATCTTGTTGGAATAGTTCAATATGATTCTGAAAAAGCTGATGCTGAAAATAAATTGCGAACAGCAGATATTTCGATTCGAACAGCTATGGGCAGAATAGATGAAGTACAAAAAAGAGTGGATGATCTTGAACGCGAACGCAACGGGTTATTGCGACATAATTTCATTCAAAAGGAAATAAAAAAGTTCCAGGCTATAAAAATTTCCAACGAAATTATCCGAGTTAATAAGAAAAAAGAAAAAACTTTTATACAAATTAAAAAAATAGAAGGCAAAGTTGAAAAATTCCGATCTTTACGTGAAAGTCATCGATTAAAAAGACGAGAAATTGAGGGAGACTGGAGAAAACTAAGTTCAGAAATTATTGAAGAAGGAGGCTCCCGAGTATTAAAGGTTCAGATCCAAATAGGCGAATTAAAATCAGATTTAACTGAAATAAACACAAAAATAAGCTCTGGAAAAGCTAGTTTAGAAAGCTTAAATAGAGTCAAAAAAAATACTTCTGAACAATTTCATTCCATCAGAAACGAAATGAAAGAAGACCGAACGAAAGTTAAAAAACTTCAAAAAATTAATGAAAAAATTCAGTTCGAAATAAAAAATAAGGAAATTGAACATGAATCCCTAGCAACTGAGACCACCAATTTGTGGGGAGGACTTGGACAGAACAATAATAGAGTAAGAGAAATTGAACAGAACATCCAAAATAAATATAGAAAAATCGCATTTCTAAGATCAGAGTATTTGAAAGATAAAAATGAAATACAGTTTAACTCCAGACGCAAAAAAGAACTGAATGAAAGAAAAACCATTTTTATTGAAACATTATTTGAACTAGAAAAATCACTTAATGAGCTTAAAAAATTCCAGCTAGAACAAAAAACCCACCTTAAAAATCTTGAAGATTCTATTGAAAAGAAAAAGAGCCAAAAAGAGGTAGCAAAAACCGAAATTTCTGAAGCAGGAAAAATCGCAAATTCTGCGAAATCCGCAGTAATAGAATTTGTTACTCAAAGAGAACTTGCTGAAACTGTGGCGGCAGAAGAAAAAGCTCTTAGAAGCATAGAGGAGTTAAGCAATGTTGGTGGAATCTCAGGAATCAAAGGAAGACTGCAAACCCTAATTAAGGTTGATAAAATCTACAAAAAAGCTGTTTCTGCAGCAGCAGTAGGATGGCTTAACTCCTTAGTGGTTAAAGATGTTGATACTGCATTTACTTGTACTGAAACTCTCCGAAAGATAAAATTAGGAAGAATAAAAATTATCCCAATTCAAGGAACAACAAAAACAAAAATGCAAAAAATTCCAAATCACAGTGGAATCATTGGCATAGTCTCTGATTTTATCAAATTTGAGTCTGATATTGAGTCGGTAGTCAATTTTATTTTTGGGGACACAATAATAGTCTCAAATGAAAAAACTGCTTTTATATTATCAAGTCAAGGATATCGAGTAGTTACCAAAAAAGGGGATCTTTATGAAGCAGGAGGCGCTTTTGAGAGTGGATATTATCGGGCTCCAATAGATTTCTCAAAAATAATTCCAAGTGAGAATGCAATATCAAGTTTAGATGAGGCAGTCAATGCACTACAAAAACATCTTTCTCAAAAAGATGGAGATATAACTTTTTTTGAAGAGGAAATAGAACGAACTAGAATCGATAGCGCAAGACTTTCAGAGTCAATTGTTGCTCTTGATAGGGAAATATTGAGAATAAAAAAAAATGTTAAGAGAAGTAACAATAACATTGATCGTGTTGATAAACACATTCAAAAAATCGAAACTGAAATTGAGACCAAGAAAATCCAAATTGGGATCTACAAATCTGAAAGAAACGTAATTCAAAAAGAGGGAAAAATGCTCCAAGCAGAGCTATCAGAGCTTAGAAGTAAAACGGATCTTGCACACATTCAAGAACTTGAGATTCAACGAGAAAAAACTGCTGAAGATATAATAAAACTTAGGCAGAACCTGGGTACAATACAAACTGAATTAGCTACAATTAAGTCCCAACTAGATAAAGTATTAGAAATAGGATATCAAAACTCAAAGATTCAGCTCTTAAAAATAGAACAACAAGAAAGACGAACAGAAAAAGAAGTTAAAATTGCTCTCGAACAGCAAAAGATAGTAAAAGCTGAAATTTCAGAGCTCGAAAAAAACCGTATCGAGTTTACCAAGTCGGTTTTATCAGCAAGAGAAGAAACTAAAAAGTTTACCACACAAATAGATACTATTAATTCAGAATTGAATAAATTGGATGATGAATACCAAGAGGCAGAGAGCCTATTAAACCAACTCAAACTCAGTTTCCAAACCAACCAACTTCAACTCCAGCAATATCAAGAACAAAATAGACAAATTGGTTATGAAAATCTACTCGAAATTACCCCCAAACAAGTTGAAGAAGCCGAAACTACTATACAAATGATGCAATATGAGCTTGAACGAATAGGAGCAGTAAATCAACTTGCATCAAATCATTATATTGAACAAATTTCAAGATATAGAGAGTTGTCTCTACGACTAAATGAACTTGAAAGAGAAAAACAAGCAATAGTAAAATTCATGGAAGAAATTGAAAGCAAAAAACGTAAGGTATTCATGACCGCCTTTGAAAAAATTAACATCAACATTAAATCATATTTTTCAAAACTTACTGGAGGAGGAAGTTCAAATCTAAAACTTGTAAACCCCGAAGAGCCATTTCAAGGTGGAATTGACATGTTTGTTGAATTTCCAGATAAACCTTCAATAGTCGTTAGTGGTGCAAGTGGCGGAGAACGATCTGTTTCAGCGGTAGCATTCATTTTTGCCTTAAAAGAGTTCACTCCCGCATCATTTTATATTCTTGATGAAATAGACGCACACTTAGATGCTTTTCACACAACAAAACTAGCTGATCTTCTTTTAGAGGAAGCTGAAAAAACTCAATTCATTGTAATTACTCTCAGACCTGAATTAGTAAACAAAGCTCAAAAAATCTTCGGTGTATATGCACGAAATGGCGTATCAAGTTTAGTAACTGCCAAATCTTTGGAGAAAATGAGGTAATGTCAAAAACAAATAAACCTTTTTTCTTACGTCCTCCTTGGAATATTCTCTTTGAAATAAACAGACTTGAAAAACTTACACCTTGGAACGTTAATATTGCATATTTACTCAGATCATTTCTAACAGAAATGGAAAACTCGGGGCAAATTGATTTTAGAGCTTCAGGAGTTGCCTTAGATTCTTCAGCATTGATTTACTTAATGAAGTCCAAGCTTTTACTAACGCTTCAAGACCCGCCCCCACCTCCAAAAACAACGGGAGATATTACACTTCCACCACTTTTTCTACCTTTAAGACAAGAATTGACATCAACAACTATCCAGAATTTATTAGAAGTTCTAAACGAGGTACTAAAAGGAGAAAAAAATCAGCGCCTTGATAGAATAGCTGTTAAACCAATACTCCCAACAATTTCAGATATTTTACCTCAATTTGAAGGATTCTTAACAGAACTAGAGGCAGAAATGGATAAATTATATGGGGTCTTAAATGAAAAAGTTAAAGGCACTGGAATAATCGAGTTTGCCACTTTGATAAAAGGGAAAAACCGTATGGAAGCGGTTCACACATTTATTCTTCTTCTATTTTTAGCACAAATTGACAGAGTGAAATTATGGCAAAATGAAGAAACAGAAGAATTATACATAGTTCTGGGGGATATAACCATTGGAAAAAAACAAACGGCAAACAGATGAAACAAATAAGTTTGATCAAAATACAAATTTAGAAGAAAAAATCAAAAAAGACAAAGTACTCGTAGAAGCGGCATTATATGTTGCCGGTAGACCATTGGATCTTAAAGAATTATGTTCAGTTTTGAACACAAGATCAAAAAAGAAAACAAAAAAAATTGTCAAAATGCTTATTGAAGAATATTGTTCAAAAAGAACGGCTCTTGAAATTATTAGTCTAAAAGATGAACGTTATGTCTTGCAATTGAAAGCTGAGTTTACACCTCTGGTAAAAAAACTGGTCAACAGACCATTACTATCGTTAGGTCCATTGAAAACATTATCATATATAGCATTTAGGCAACCAGTATCACAAAAAAGAGTAATTGATGTAAGAGGTCAACATGCCTATGGTCATGTAAAAACCTTAAGAGAAATGGGATTAATTATAGCTGAAAGAAGCGGTCGTTCGATAGCTCTTAAAACAACTGATTATTTTGCAGATTACTTTGGTTTAACTCTTGAACCCGCATCAATGAAAAGAGAGCTTAGAAGAATATTTGGAACGGGATTAAAGGAAGAGAAGCAACAGTAAAACGGATATGTTTATATTACGAAATAACGGTGATAGTGAACACCTCAACTATTCAATCAAAAAGGGAAAATGAAATGTCAGTTTGGCACGGTAATGGACGTAAAAAGAAAGCAACTGGTGGCAGAAAGCGAGCTTATCGAGTAAAAAGAAATTTTGAGAAGGGAACATTTCCAGCAGAGACAACTTTAGGAGAACCTAGAAGAAGAACTGTGAGAGGGCATGGAGGACAAACAAAAGTCAAACTACTAAAAGACAAATATGTCTCAGTTACTGATCTCAAAAGTGGAAAAACTGAGAAAACAGAGATTTTACGTGTGATTAGCAACAAAACTAATTTAGATTATAACAGAAGAGGCGTAATAACAAAGGGTGCAGAAATAGAAACATCCTTAGGACGTGCACGCGTTACTTCCCGTCCGGGCAGTGACGGAGTTATAAACGCTGTCATTATAAGCAAAGAGTAAAAAAAATTATTTTTTACCTTTTTTCGGAGAATTACTTCTGATTCTGAGAAGTTGTTTTCCAATTTGATTTATTATTTGTTCCTTTGGAGCCTTTTTCTCTATCAATAATAAACCTGTTTTAAGCCATGGTTTTTTCGGATAACTAACTTCGGGATTAACTTCGTATTGAAAACCTAACTTTGAAACAGCATTTATTATCTCACTTATTTTTGGAGATTGAATAGCTATGTTTTTGGAAACCCTTCGACCTTTTTGTCTTGTTCTTTTTGAATCAAAGTAGGCTGGCCATATTATTGCTTTATCTTGTTTTCGCATGATTATTCATTACCTAATTTATTTATGGGAGTAATATACAACTAATTTTTTATCGTTATGATGCACTCGCACAAATCCAAAACGTTCAAATTGTATTATAGTATCTGGCTTTAAATTTTTGCAGGCACTCTCAGCAATTCCTTCATTTAATTTTGCATTGGGCATAACAACTATGCAGGGAATTTCTTCACCTTGAGATATCCAATGTATAAATTTGGATTTAGATTTTCTCGCTTCGCTATAAGATTCACTATTAAAAGATGCTTCTGCGAAATTACCGCAAATATTTTTAAATTCAACATTAAATAGATCCATCAATCTTAGGACACTTCCTTTGGATAAATTAATTATATCGTTTTTGTCAATCCAAAAAGTTGCAGTTTTAAGATTCCCTTTTGGAATTATAGTATATTTTCTAAAACCTTTTTCACTTCTTTGAGGAAGCAACTTAAGATTAACTTTAAAGATATTCGGAACTCCTTTTACTATTAATTTAATTGGATTTAAGACAAGAAAATACCTGTTGCTTTGCGGATCGATTATCTTGCGATTGTAAGAATACAAATTCTCCCAACTTAGGGTCACATCTGCTGTTTTTGGTCCAACATCAATAATCATTTTTTTAATTGATTCAGGAGATATTCCTCGTTTTTTTAAGGCTACAAAAGTAGCTAACCGGGGATCATCCCACCCAGCGTAAATACCTTCTTTAACACCTAGAACTATTTTTGATTTACTAAGGTATGCACCTGTAATTTTTAATCGACCGTAGTGAATGGTTTCGGGATAATCCCAGCCCAGATATTTATACATGTATTTCTGACGGACCGCATTAGTCAGGTGTTCTTTACCACG
>JAUWJK010000010.1 GCA_030607735.1 Candidatus Bathyarchaeota archaeon | reverse complement strand
TTATCATGATAGCTGCTGAAAGAAAATAAGGTGTTGGATCATACTTAAGGAGTTTAGTTATTGTTATAGTAGCAGCAGCGACAAGTAACATTGCAGTTGGATCACTTAGAAACATTGATACAAGAGCAGAAACAACACAGATTGAAACAAAAAGTCTAGCTGGGTGACCTCCAGAAATTTTTATTGCGTATAGCGCAAAAACATTGAATAATCCCCCTCTTTTAGCTACTTCTACTACAATCATGGTGCCTATTAATAGAATCAAAAGTTGGAAATCAACAAAACCCACTGCACCTTCATAATCGAATATGCCATATTGAATCCCAAACCATGCTGTAAGAACAGCACCAATTAATGCCGCTACAGACATCGATGTAAGTCCCAGAACGGAGATAAGAACTATTAAAACATAAATTAGAAGCAAAATAATGACTATGGTGTCCATTTTAGTCCCTTTTCTTTTCTTTCTGTGACTTTGTTAGTTGATCAGCAATAGCTTCAGCTTTATTTTCGATAATTGTGTACAGTGTTCTTCCTATATCATAAATAAAAACGATAACAAATCCCAATCCGATATATGTTATTATTGCACTAAAGGTAGTTCCATAATCTTCGATTGTGGCTGTTATTGGAATAACTGCTGTTACCACAAGTACTATGACAATGATGTACACTACTTCACGAGCTGCTCTTTTAGGAGATCTTTCTTCCTTAATACCCAATTTGCTCACAAACACATCAGTGAGTATATCTCCTAAAATTAGGGCATCTGATAAAACACGAATTAAAAAAATACCCATAATTAGTACCATCAGAACCCATACTAAAAATGAGGCTTGAGTACCAATACCCGGAATCGGAACTTCAGTAAGAGTTGGAGGTACAAACACACTTAACATCCAAAAAATAATTCCCATTATTAAACTCATAATAAGTCGTGGTAATCTGTTTCTGATTTCTTCCCCTTTTTCTCTCATACTACTAAAAGTCACAACCAAACAAAAAAATCAAATTTCAATCAATAGTCTTATTCAACCAATATAAAAATATTATTACCTTGGTATAACTTAATTTTGAATAACTTGGCATAAAATTTTGGATTATTCTATAAGATATCATTTTATTGTTAAGATTTATTTTTAGGGTTCAAAATGTGTTAAAGAATCTTGTTACAAATTCTGCTAAACAATAACAAGAATTGTCTATTTGGCAAATTCAATTTTTTCAGTTAGCGAAACTGGAATAAGTAGGTGATCGTTATAATTTGGTTGTTATTGACTAACGAGTAGTGAATATTGAAACATACTGATTTAGATCTTGACGATGCTTTGATTCAAGCTATGCAAGATGAGCTTGATAGAATACTAATGAGTGAGGTCTGCGAGTCACTTAAAATAAATAAAGGGTTAGGCCAAGTTTCTAAGAAAGAATTAGACTTGGAATGTGATAAAAGAAAAAATTCAGTTTTAAGAATTCTCAACGCATCTGTTAGAACCCAAAGACTATATTTTGTGCTTCGATCGATTTTTATGGGTTTAATAAGTGCCTTGATTACGTTTTCTGTTATTCTTTATCTTGGTACAATTAATGTCATTCAAGCAGTTTTTCTGGGGATTTTTGTGTTTGTTTTTTCACTAGTGTTTACCCGATTGTTCGATGAGCAGATCGTATCAATCTCTATGACGATAATTCGTTTTCTAGAAAAACATAATCGATTAAGAAGTATAGTCCTTAAAACGTTCTGAATTAGTTATTGAATTTTTAACTTTTTAATTATAATAAGTTCAAAATAAAAAGTTATTTTTTTGTACTCAAATATACAATAAAAATTAAGAAAACCTTGTAACGTTACATTGGATTTTAATTTTGTTAAATGGTATTATTCGATGGAAAACTATGTATTACTAATTTCTATTAAAAACATGTTATTTCCAGTCATACTAATATATGATTTAACGCATACTATTGCAGCAGTCAGGATTCTTTAGAGAAAAAGACAATAAATTCAAACCAATGTACTTTTTACTTTGGATTGTTCTGATTGAAAACTATTAACACATTTATTTGTGTTTAACTAGGAAATTGAAAAGACTTGCGACAAAAAAAAACAGAAGGCGAATATCTAGCTTTTCTTTGCGTAAAATACGAAGTCAATCCAGACGATCTTTTTCAAGCGTTATTAAAAAGTAGTGAGAAAGGTGATGCTAAATGTGGTGCTCTTTTGGTTAATTGTCGAGGAAAAGCAAAAGGAAAAATTATTTTTCTGATTACAGCTAACTCTGAAGTCGTAGCCCAATTTCCAGTATCTGATGGTTTCTTAAAACTAAGTGGTAATCCTATTCAATCATTTATGGAAACTGAAGTAGTTAGGAGAAAAATGGCAAAAAGAGCGAGATCAAATTCTCCTCATGTAATTAGAGATTTAAGGGCAGGTATGACTCATATTTCTTTAAAAGCCAAAGTTTTAGAGGTTACTAAACCAAAATATGTTGTAACTAGATATGGTAATCACGCAAGTTTTGCAAAAGCCCTTATATCGGATGAAACTGGAGAAATAAAACTTTGTTTGTGGAATGAACAAATAGAAACTGTGGCTCCAGAAGACAAAGTTCAAATTGAAAATGCGCGTGTATCTGTTTTCAGAGGCGAAAGACAACTAACACTGGGAAAAACAGGGACACTTAATAATTTAGAACTTCTAAACGTAGATGCTAAAACAAAATAATTACACTAATATCATCAATTTTTAATCGGAAAACCCAAACCAATGTTGATATTTCAAATATCGTGATGTTTACTTTCTGATTTTTTTTAATTCAGGAAATCTCGCAAAATAAAATCTAATTTACTAGTTTATTCATAAGATTATGTGTTTTTTTACTTATTGTTTTCTTCTAACAACTATTTTTTTAACATTTTTTTTGTTCCTTTATTGATTATTAACCTGTATCTAGCATTATTCATCGGTTGAGTTGACAAAATTTTTTATTTTCTCCACAGTCTCTTTTAAATATTTTCTGGAAAGAGGAGCTTCATATTCAATTCTCATTACTTTCCACCCTTTAGCTTCCATTAATTCAATTACTTCATCATCACGTTCTCTTTGTTTATCGCTGGAATGCACTTGTTTTCCATCCAGATAAACAGCTTTACGTTTATTTAGCCAACAAAAATCGGGAATAGTTGATTTCAATACAATGGGCTTTTGCGTAACCATTCCATTAGTTAAACCATTAATGCTTAATGCTTTAAAGACTTCAATCTCTGCTTTACTTACTTGTGGATGCATTCGATCTTTATAACTCAAATCTCTTACTCCTAAATAATCTTAATACCAATTATAATGCCCTTAATAAATTTCAATAAAGAATCATTCAATTTGAACCTTAGAAATTAGATTCTGAATTCAGATTTTTACTTCATAAGCTTATTCTTTTACTGCAGTATTGTTAGGTTTGATGAAGAATGACTCACTCAGAACTTGAAGAATTACGCAATCAAAGGGCTCAACTCGAAGAAGCAACCCGATCTTTGAAAAAGAAACAAAAAAAACTTGAAGATAACGTGTTAATTCTCGAAGAAAGAGTAATTATTGACGAATTAGATAGCCAACAAAAACAATTGCGACAAAATGTTTCCAAATTAGAAAAACAGAAAAATAGTTTAGCATCTAAATTGCAGTCAGAACCTGTTCAAGCACCAAAACCTCCAAAGAAGATGAAACCGAAAAAACAAACTCCTAAATCAAAAAAGAAAGTTCCTTCTGTCACAGAAGCAGAATCTGATGAAAATGATGGAGTTACTATAACCGCAGTAGTCGATCGTCCTGTTGAAAAACAAAAAACAGTAAGCAAATCTAAAAAACAGGTTGCTAAAAAGAAACGTTTCTTCTTCTAAGAAACTTAAATCCCTATTGTATTCTTATTTTTAGCATTTTGAAAAACCTATCCGTTTTTCAAGTTTCTTACTTAAGACTTTAAAATATCAATAATTCTAATTATTTAACAAATTTATCTATATACTTATCTTGGTTCTTTTCTTGTGCTTTCTGAAGGAAATTCCTTAAGCTTTTCTGCCATTTTTCGTAATTTTTTATCGACAAGGTAATTTACAGTGTCTTTTAGGAAAGTTCCATCGGGGTTTTTTTCTCCTGCTTTGATACCTGTCAAAACTTCTATTCCCTCATCAATTGTTTTTACGGAATAGATGTGGAATTTTCTATTTTTTAAAGCTTTTACTATTTCTTCTTTTAACATTAAATTCTGGACATTGCTTTCAGGAATCATAACTCCTTGTTTTCCACTTAGTCCCTTTATTTTACATATCTCAAAAAAGCCTTCAATTTTTTCGTTAACCCCTCCAATTGCTTGAACTTCTCCTTTTTGATTTACAGAGCCAGTTACTGCTATATTTTGTTTTATCGGTAGACCCGATATTGCTGATAAGATTGCATATAACTCTGTGCTAGATGCGCTATCTCCATCAACTCCTCCATAGTTCTGTTCAAAAACTAATCTTGCAGACAGGTTTAATGGGGTTTCTTGTGCAAATTTCTCATTAAGATATCCGCTTAATATTAGGACGCCTTTTGTATGGGTTGGTCCTCCCATTTTTGCTTCTCTTTCAATGTCAACGATTCCATCCCTCCCTAATCCTATGCTTGCTGTTACTCTGGATGAACTGCCAAATACAAACTCTCCAATACCCATAACTGCTAAACCGTTGATTTGTCCAACTTGCTCTGTTTCGGTATCGATGAGAATTAATCCTCTTTTGATCATTTCTTGAATTTTTTCTTGAATGAGTTTAGAACGATAGATTTTTTCTTCAATAGCTCTCCTTACAAAATCACCTGTGATGGCTTTAGCTTTTTCTTGTTTAGCATAAAAGTTAGCTTCACGAATTATATCGGCTACCTCAGCAAATCTAGTTGATAATTTCTCTTGATCTTGAGCTAATCTTTGACTATATTCAATAAGTTTAGCAAGACCTGAACCATTAAGGTGTGCTAATCCTTCATTTTGGCATAGTGTACAGACAAATTCAGCATATTGCTTAATATTTTCTTCTGTACGATCCATAGTCGTGTCAAATTCTGCTTTTACTTTGAATAATTCAGTAAAATCTTTATCTAAAGCAAATAATTGTCGATAAAGATTCGGTTCCCCAATTAAAATTACTTTAACATTTAATGGGATTGGTTGTGGTTTTAGACTTTTGACATTAATAAAACCGTATCTTTCTTGCGGCTCTTCTATGGTTATTACTTCATTTTTCAGAGCTCTTTTTAAACCATCATATGCAAAAGGATTTCGAAGCAGATCTTCAACTGGTATAATCAAGTACCCTCCGTTTGCTTTATGGAGGGCTCCAGCATGGATCATTGTGAAATCTGTTGTTAAAGCTCCAAATTGAGCTTCTTTTTCAGTTTTACCAAAGAGATTTTGGAAATTAGGATTAAATTCTATTACTACCGGAGCGCCTTTAACTCTTGAATTCTCAATAATTGTATTCACTTTATATTTTTTTAAAGGAGTTTCCTTCATCCAAGGCATTTGTAATTGATTTTGTTGTGGTTGTCTTTTTGAAATAAATAGAGCTAAATTATCTAAAATATCGATTTGAATCCCTGTTAAATATTCTATTATTTGTTTGTTTTCTTTATGTTTTGTTTTTAGGTTCTCTACTAAATGTCCAATAGCGTACAAAGCAACTTCTCGGTTGAGTTTTTTTAATTCTCCTTGAATCTTTTGTTCCATATCTAAAAACTGTCTCATTACACTTCTTAGTTCAGACTCTAGTTTTTCCCGTTTTTCTTGAATTTTATTTTTTGTTTCTTGTGGTAATTTTAGTAGTTCTTCTTGTGTGATAGGTTTATCATTAATTATTGGTACTAACAGTAATCCAACTTTTGTATTCTGGATCAAAAATCCTTCTTGTTTAGCCTTGGTATTGATTTTATCTATAATTTCTTTTCTTTGTCTTTCTAAATTACGAATTGTTGTTTCTCTTTTTGAAGCATAATCTTCGCTTTCAAAAGTTTTTGGCAAAGATATGAGTATGTTTTCTATTAGACTTTTAACTTCATCTTTGAATTCTCTGCCTTTTCCTGAGGGTAATCTAATTGCAGTTGGTTCGTATTGGTTAGAAAAATTGTTAACATAACACCAATCATAAGGAGTTGGTTCAGCGAGAGCAATTTTTTCAACAAAGTTTTTAACGGCAGTTTTTCTTCCTGTTCCTGGATAACCCGCTACATAAATGTTAAATCCATGATCTTTTATGCCTAAACCAAATTCTAATGCTTTTACTGCTCTTTTTTGTCCAATAATTTTTAGCAAAGGTTCTAGTTCTTGTGTTGTTTTACAATGCATAAAACTTGTGTCACATTTTTTTCTAATTTTGTCTGCTGATAACTCTCTTATCATTTCTCGCAAATCCTTATCTTAAAATACTTTAAAGAAACATTTAACTTTTAACACAATCTGGATTTTGATCAGGAATTTCCGTTTTATTTGGTTACTTTCCTTTTTTTGAATATTTTGATATTAATCGTGCTTTTGAAATCGTATAAACTCCAGAGTTATTTTTTGCTCTAATACAATAATCTATGATTTCAATTTTTTTCATAAAAAGAGGTGCATCCAAAACTGTTGTTTCAATTTCTCCCCCTTCGCCTGAGATACTTAGACCAAATTTTTTATTCAAACTTACTAATTGATCTATTATTTCATGATTTATTTCCTTTCCTAACCAACTTTCAGTAAGAGGATATGCAAAAATTCCAGAAATTATAACTTTATACCCCTCTTCCACAATTTCTCTTAAAAGATTTTCTTGATTTTTTTTCCATAGAGGATTAATACATATGATCCCTAATTCATCACATATTCTTTGAATTCGTTGGGTTTGATAAACTGAAGCTAATGCACCAGTTATTATTCCTACTATTTTAAATTCTGCAATTGCGGTAATTATAGCTTCCTTCAAGTCTTTAAGTTCTTCTTCTGGATTTCCTTCTGTCTTTGAATTAATTACTGGTATTCCTAGAGCTTCAGCTTGCATCTTTGTTATATCTATATTTGGAGTGTGAAACATGTAACTTTCTTTATTTTTTGAAATTATAGTTATCAAGCATGCGATTGTGTGGTTTTTTGCTACTTTGTGTAGTGCAACAGTTGAATCCTTACCACCTGAAAATAGAACTCCTAGTTTCATATTTTTCTTTTACTAACAAACTTGAATATATATCCTGCTCAAAAATATAAACAAATGACTTGTGGATTAAAAGAGATAAATATGAAACTTGTTTTTATTTAATCATTTTTTCAACATCAAGAACTAATTTATGCTTTTACATTGCGAATGTTTTCAATTTGCCTTAATTTTTTTATCGTTTCTACAGAAACTTTTTTGTGAACTACATATACTGAAATTGCAAAACCTGTTTTTCCAATTTGTCTTGAATAATTAGCTCTAATATTTATCTCATTATCAGCTAGAAGTTTATCAATATTAGCAAAAACTCCGGGAACGTCAAGGTGATGGATAAATAATGGGTAAACAGGTTTTTCTTCTAGTTCAATGCTCTCTCCAGCATTAACTGAATTGGTAAAATCTCCTCCTTGGAGATATCCTATTACAACTCGTGCGATTTCCATTGAAGTCTCCTTTTGAGCTTCGACAGTTGATGCACCTAAATGTGAACTAAGTATAATATTATCAAGGTTGCTAAGTTCACTTCTGAATTCAGCACCTTCAGATTTTGGTTCTTCATTATAAACATCAATGGCTGCCCCAGCTATTCTTTTTTCTTTAAGTGCATTGTATAATGCTTTTGTGTCAACATTATTGCCTCTTGAAGTGTTTATTAGGTATGCCGTTGGTTTCATCAAGGCTAATTCTTTTTCTCCAACAATTACACTGTTTCCCCCTGTGTGAATGCTGATATAATCAGATTTAGAGAGTACTTCTTTTTTGTTTACCATTTTAATTTTTGTTTCAAAACATGGACATATGTCATATCCTAATATTTCCATATCAAAACCACGTCTCACAAGTTCTCCCACTCGCTGTCCAATTTTTCCACACCCCAAAATTCCCAGGGTTTTATACGATAGTTCAGTTCCTCTAAGGTTGACTTTTTTCCACTTTCCGCTCTTTAATGATTGATGCGCTTGAGGAATATTTCGAGAAATACTCAAAATTAATCCTACAGTTAATTCAGCAACAGCGTTTGTATTTCCAAATGGAGCATATTTCACTACTATACCCTTTTCCGAAGCAGTAAAAACATCTATGTTATCATATCCAACTCCTGCCCTTCCAATAATCTTGAGCTTTCCTTTTGTTCCTGCTTCAATAATTCTTTTTGAGACCTTAGTAGCGCTTCTAACAATTAAAGCGTCAAATTCTCCTATTTCAGATATAAGTTGTTCTGGCGTCCTCTTTTTAGTATCTACTTCTATATTTGCCTCTTCAAAAAGCTGAATTCCTTCCTTAGCTAAACCATCATTGAGTAGTATCTTCATTTTTTTCCACCTGCTTTTGTTTAATCCAATATTTAAGCTTAAATTAATCTATTTTTTCAGATTTAAAAGAAGTTTTTATACTGTTTCACAGTATTTTATCGCTTCTTCAACACTTTGGAATCCATAGAGAACTTGATCGAACTCTTTCTTTAATTCTATTATATCATCTTTAACTTCCAAAGGGTTTTTCTTCTTTTTCATCACATTGAGCATTAAATCACACAAGTGTTTAATGTCATTTTCTTTAAATCCCCTTCTTGTAACATCCTGAAAACCAATTCTCAACCCAGAGGGATTATCACGATCATTTTGATTATTGTATGGCAACAGATTTTTATTCAATACAATATTTGCGTCTTCCAGATCCTGGGCAACCTTTTTTCCTCCTCCAAAATTACATACATCGACAGCAATTTGGTGCGATTGAGTAAAGCCTTTGGATTCACATAATACTTTGACGCCATTTTCATAGAGGTATTGTCCTGCTGTTTGAGCATTTTTAACAGTTTGTTGTGCCAGATCTTTGCCAAACCTTTTCATTTCTAACGCTGCAATGCCTAAAGCTGGTAGTCGACCTAGATGTGTATTTGAAGCACTTAATGGAAATACGGCGAATTGTATTTTCTTGATAGCTTTTTCGAGACGTTTATTTTTTGGATTTCCGAGGATTATACCACCTTGAGGACCTGGGAACGTTTTGTGCGTTGAAGAAGTAATAAAATCTGCCCCCTCGGCGAATGGGTCTTGGAAAACACCGCCAGCGATTAATCCCAAAACATGAGATGCATCATAAGCAATAAAGGCTCCAACTTCTTCTGCAACAGCTTTTAATTCTTTTACAGGGTGTGGAAACAGAAATAAACTTCCTCCAAAAGTGACAATGCCTGGTTTAGCGGCTCTTATAACATGTGCAGACTTATCCGGATCTATATTAAATTCGTCAATGTTGTAAACATGATTTATATTTTCAAGCCCTAATATAGAACCTGCCAAACCGGCATAATCATGAGATATATGTGCCCCACAACTTAACGGGGTGACAACCATTTTTCGGTTTTTGGAAGCTAAAGATAAACCTTTGAAAGTTGCTAAATTTGCGTGGGTACCAGAGACTAATCTTGAATCTGCCCAACCACATTTAAATAATGCCTTCATAAGATCAGTTGTATAATTTTCAATTATTTTCATATATTTTTGGCCTTGATAATATCTCTTCTTTACATGGCCTTCAAGGTCGTTTTCTCCTTCAGCATATCTTCCCTCTAAATCTGTGGACAGACTTAGCATTTGATTAACAGCTGGAGATTTCAGTCCCTCACTAGCAATGAGGTTTATGCATTCTTTATCTCGATAAGATTCATGATTACGACTCGCTTCAATTAACTTAAGGACGAGTTTTGAAAATTCTTGCATTATTTCCGTCCTCCATTTTGATATCATCCGAAATAGGCTTGGCACTATTTAGCCCTTACTGGATAGACGTTCTAAATTCTAAGAACTCTCTTGATTTTTTGTGTCTTTCTTGTCATTATTCTTCGACAATACTTATTAAAAACATTTTCAGATAATCAGGATCGAAATGGTGTCTTTTTAGTGGAACAAAAGAAAAATCAATCTTATTCAATTCAGATCATAATTGCAGCGTTAAATGAAGAATTAGGTATAGGTCACACTATAACAGAACTTTTTGACAACTTGGGGAATCAAAACATTCTACTAATAGATGGTAACAGTTTTGATCGAACTGTGGAAATAGCCAAAGATTCTGGGGCTGAAATTCTTTATCAAAACGGAAAAGGTAAAGGTGCCGCTTTATTTCAAGGTCTTAAACATACCGGATTTTCTGCAAATTATTTTGTGATAATTGATGCTGATTACACTTATCCTGCATGTTATATTCCTGCTATGGTCAATATTCTAAATAAAAATTCGCATGTTGGTATGGTTTGTGGAAATCGATTTAACAATAATCTGGATAAAAAAACTTTACACGGGCCATTCTATTATGGAAATAAGTTTCTATCTTTAGCACATTTTTTTCTAAATGGAATTAATTTGCATGATCCATTAACTGGTTTACGAGTTATTCGCGCAGAAATTCTTAGAGGTTGTTTAATAAAATCAAAAGGTTTTGACATTGAAGTCGAAATAAATCATCTCGTTAAAAGAAAAGGTTTTTCCACAATTGAAATCCCAATAAAGTATCGTCCTAGACTTGGAGAAAAAAAATTAAAAGTTAAAGATGGAGCAACTATCTTAAAACGAATCTTTAAGGAAACTCTTCTTAGGGATGAGATTTGTTCTCTCAACTTATAATTTTCAAATTAGTGAAATTCTGAAAGCAAAATAATAATCTTTTAAGATACTGGTATTTTTTACAAAACCGAATTTTACTGACTAATCAATTAAAATAATGTCTCCAAACTTGTTTTATTATTTAAAGTAATATGAACTTTTAGAGGATTTTTTTAGGATTAAACCTTAAAAATAGTTAAATTACTTTAATTTTTTTAGAGAAAGTTTTTTTGCAAAACCAGTTCTCCTTTAATATTAATTTGTGGAGTTAGAATGAGTTAAGATAAAAAAAACTTGCTACAAATTTTGGCAAGCAAGTAGCTGATAACCAAAAGTAATTAAATCCTAATTCCATGCAGAACTCATGGGAAACAAACTACTAGTGTCTATGAACCAAAATTTGTTAGCAACAATTTTTGAGGGTGCAAAGCAACTATATCCAAGAGAAAATATATTATTTCTAAGAGGAAAAAAGAGCAAAGATATTCTCCGAATAAAAGAGCTTGTTGTTCCACCTTTTGCAGTTCATGGTCAAGGATTCGCAACTGTTCCACTTTATATGTTGCCTGTAGATTTTTCAATAGTTGGAACAGTACATTCTCACCCTTCTGGGAATATATCTCTTTCAAATGTTGACTTTAACCACTTCTTTGGACGAATAATCATGATAGTTGGTTTTCCATTCATTAGTAAAGACAACGTTGCAATCTACGATTCTAAGGGAGACAATTTGCGTTTAGAAATAACCAAAGAATAACCATAATTTTAGTGGCTAACACTATTGGTTTTTATTGATCCTTAAAATTGTTAAAATCAAAAATCAAATCTGCTTGGTTTTTGTGGATAAAACTATTGTACTATTAGAAACTTGCAACTCCTTTATGTTCTGATGAGTCATACCACTTGTAGTATTTTTTTATTTTATCATCGGATTAGCATTGTTCTCTTAGCTCCACAAGCAAAGAGTCAGGAATTTCATTCTTACTCATAATGCTTTTCTCTAAAGAGAACCGATAAGGATTCTGAAGTTACAATACTGTTTGTGTCTACATGTACAACATAAATACAAATAACGTAAATAAAAATTTTTTAAAAAAGATAACTGGCATCATAGGTTTATGTGAAAGTTTTAGTATGGTGGGATCGCTGGGATTTGAACCCAGGATCTCACGCGCCCCGGGCGTGAATCTTAGACCAAGCTCGACTACGACCCCACTCAGATTTATGATTTCTTAAGGATTCAAAAATCAATACGAAGATAATAAAACTTAAATGTTCTGGATAAAAACAACTCTACATTCTGAATTAGTATTAATAGATATACAATGTTGTTAATGATTATTATTTGACTGTTCATTTAATCTGTTAAATCTATAGAGTCTAAAACTATCCATCAAATAACTCTGAAATGTTTCAATTTAGCTTTATTTATGGTAATTCTTAATTATGTCTTCGAGTCACATAACTTTCATCTGAGGAATTTTATATGGTGGAATTAGATTTTGGCGGTGTTAAAGAAAACGTCGTTACTCGAAACGAGTTTACTGTTAAGCACGCCCAAGAAGTACTAAAAGATGAAGTGATTGCAACTCTTGGGTATGGGATTCAAGGTAGAGCACAATCACTAAATATGAGAGACAATGGTATTCCAGTTATCATTGGTCAAGAAAATACAGGATTTCATAAACGTTATTATGATTTAGCCGTAGAAGATGGGTGGATTCCTGGAGAAAATCTCTTTTCAATTGAAGTAGCAGCTAAGAAAAGTTCAATTAAACAATTTTTGCTTACGGATCCAGGACAAAGGGCAACATGGCCCAAAGTTAAAACTACATTAAAAACTGGTGATGCTCTTTATTTCTCACATGGATTTTCGATTATCTATGGTCAAATAACTTGTGTTGTTCCTCCCAAAGATATCGATGTAATTTTAGTCGCTCCAAAAGGGTCTGGAACCTCTGTGAGGAGAAACTTCATTGAAGGCAGTGGAATTAACAGTAGTTATGCAATTTACCAAGATTTTACAGGTAAAGCCGAAGAACGTGTAAAAGCTATGGGTATCGCTATAGGATCTGGTTATCTCTTTCCAACTACCTTTAAAAAAGAAGTTTATAGTGACTTGACAGGTGAAAGAGGCGTTTTAATGGGGGCAATTGCAGGAATAATGGAGGCTCAATATAGCACTCTAAGAGAAAATGGACACAGTCCTAGTGAAGCGTTTAATGAGACAGTAGAGGAACTCACCCAGAGTTTAATTAGATTAGTTGATGAGAATGGAATGGATTGGATGTTTAATAATTGCAGTGAAACTGCTAGAATAGGCGCTCTAAGATGGAGAAATCGATTCCGTGAATGTACAAAACCTCTGTTTGATTCACTTTACGAACTAGTCGTTTCCGGAGAAGAGACCCGCATTGTTCTTGAAAAAAGTGTTGATCCAAACTATAGACAAAAACTGCAAAAAGAATTGCAAAAAATGGGTGAATCTGAACTTTGGCGAACTGGAACCACTGTTAGATCGCTTAGACCAAAACAGAAAAAAACCTAATCCTTTCTTTTAGTGGAACTAGCTATGAATATATAAATAGCTTTCAAATCTAACTCTTTTTTTCTAGTTATTGTGAATTTGTTATGTTTTGGTTTATAAAAATTATTTTTTGAAAATGATTATTTGTTCACTATCTGTATTGGTTTACCAGTGTGTTTTTTTATTGCTTCAAACCATGCGTCATTTGAAATCTTGTTGTTGTTCTCATCTATTTTATCACCTTTTTCTGCGGCTGAACGTTTGATATTCCATAAAATTTCTTCATGAAGTTGTATTATTGCAAAGTGATCATCGCGATTACTGAAAATACGAAAATGTTTTGCAAAACTTTTAAAAAAAGCTTGTTTTTGTCGAGGATAGACATGTGAAAAAGGACATTTATAAAACTCGGATTTCTTTAATTTTTCGTTTTCACCATTTTTGCTCATTGTGATACGTCCATATATTTTTTAGATAGTAATTCTGAACTTGCTTTGTAAGAGCTTAAAACTTTTTCGATTCCTTAAATGTAAAAATTGGTTTATTTGAGTTGTGACAGTATTAATGGTTTATGTAATAAGGTCTCAATAGATCTTAGTAGTTGATATCCGAACAGAATTGCTGCAATATATGTTGGCCATAAGATCACAGGCCAATTGCCAGGCATATACTCCCATAAACCGACAGATACTGCGAATAATTCTAATACGACCATTGACATCAACCCACTTGTTCCGATGAATATTTGTTCCCTAATTTCTTTTTCAATATGATTACGTCGTAAAAGTAGTAATATCGCCCAAGAAGCTACAAAGGCGAAAAATAAAATGTACCAACTAGAATTGAAATCAAATATTAGTTCCATGCCGCTGACCTAACATTATAATCTTATAAAAACTTTGCTTGGAGGTTTGATTTACTTTTTTTTCGAAGATTATTATTCCTCCAACAGTCACTGCAAAAAACTGGTCTATTTCCATCTGGTTTAAATGGAACCTCACAAGTTTTTCCACATTTGCTGCAAATAGTTTTAGAATAAGGTTCATTATTATTAATTTGACTAAATAAATTGTAGCGTTTTAATCTAGGCCACCCTGTTTTTGCAAATTTTAGTCTTTTAGGATCGGTTTTTATCCATCTCATCATATGGAAAAAACTTTTTGCCCTTTTTGTTTCACGATCCTCTAGAGGTTCATAGCCTAAATTTCTTATTTCGTCTAGATAAGATTCTTCTATAAGTCTCTGTGGTTCTCCAATGACTCTTATTTTGGTAATTAGGTCTTCCCCATATTTCTCTTTTAAGTCAGCTACTGCTGTATCGAAAATACCTCCTTGGCAAACCTGAATTTTTTCTCTAGGTTTTATTTTTAATTTTTTAATCAATTTTTGGACTATTCGAGATGCTTCATTTAGATATTCTTTATCGCAAAATAATTCTTGATAATAGCTAATGTCAATAACATCATAAGTGAACTGGTCTGTTTCTTCTCTATAAGCTCCTATTACTACACCAAAAAGTAAATCTCCACTTCCAGCATCGTCTATAATTAACGTCAAATGATACTCGCTTCCGTTTTCTTCATGAATTCCTTTGCATATATAAAAATAATTCTCTGTTAAACTCTATTTGATTATTTGAAGTTTTTGAATATTATGCAATATTATTTTGATTGTTGTACATTCACAAAAAATTAAAAAGAAAACATATTGTATAGTTATTATAGAAAACTGAAAATAATTGAATCTTCTAACTATTAATGATGTAATAATATTTGTAAGTGACTAGAATGAATAACTCATCAAATCCTAAAGACTACAATAAACCACAATTAGTGATTAATAGATCTAATTTCCCGGAAAAAAATAATCAGACTATTAGAGAATTAATGTAAAGTACTGTTTATTACAATTACTCCAGAAAAAACATTGCATGTTGCTGCTAGAGTAATGGGTGAAAAACATATAGGAATTTTAGTGGTAATAATTTACGATACCCCAGTAGGCATAATTACTGAAAGAGATCTTTTAGACACTGTAAGTAGTGGAGTTGATTTAGAAAAAGATTGGATAGGTGGTGGTGAAAGTCTAAGGGATCAAAAAGTTGGTTCAATTATGTCCTATCCTATCTCAAAAATTTGTGTTTCATCTCCACTAAAGGATGCGGCTAAATTAATGATTGAAAAAAGAATACGTCGACTTATGGTTTGTGATTTGGGAAATGTAGTGGGGATAATAACCGCTTTAGACATGATAGGTAGTCTTCCAAGAGTCGATGAAACAATGAAAGCTTGGTTTGAAGTTGATTATTTTATGACTAAAAAAATAATAACTGCTGATGAAAAAACAACAGTAGATCAAGTTGCTATTATAATGGCTGAGAAACGAATTGGTAGTGTAATAATAACAAGAAACGAAAAGCCAATAGGTATATTCACTGAAAGAGATCTCCTCACAAAATTTCTAGCAAGGGACAAATCTTTGGTTGTGGAAGTAGGTGAAGTCTGTTCTTCTCCACTTATTAGTGCACAAATTGGAATAAGTGTTAACGAGGCTGCTACAATAATGGCTTTAAAACATATCAGAAGATTGCCAATTGTTAAAAACGATATACTTGTTGGTATCCTTTCAGCAAGAGATCTAGTTGAAGTTTATGCGAGAAAATAACATATTTTTTTTAACCTTTACTTTTTTTGTACACTAATGCCTTCAGTTGTTTATATTTTTTTATTGAACCTTCGATAATTAACGTGTCGTTATACTTGATTTTTTTGGAAACAATCTCTATTATCGAGCTTATATGGGTATATGATGCTAAATAAGCTTTAACGGCTTAAAATACTCGTTAATTAGCCGGATTATGTGTTTATACTCAACGTAATTTTGTACATTTTAATCTTTAATGCTGACTATATTTCAGCTTAAATGTGTATAATTGCTAAATAGCACACTACCCTTAGTGTATTTACTCGGTCGATAAACACTAATAACTATTTGTGATTACTTATGAATTGTCCATATTGCAACTCCAGTGAATTTAAAACTTTGGAAACGCGTGATTCTACAGGAAACACAACGCGACGACGCAAGGAATGTGCTCTTTGTGGCAAACGTTTCACTACTTATGAATATGTGGAAACTGTCGAACTTATGGTTAATAAAAAGGATGGACGTATTGAACGTTTTGACGTTAATAAGATCATACGTGGTTTACAGAAAGCTTGTGAAAAGAGACCTGTATCTATGGATTTGATAAATGAGTCAGCTAGTCTTGTGAGGCAAGAATTAATGTTAGGTAAAGAAGAAATTTCCTCACAAGAAATTGGTGATTTGGTTATGAAATATTTGAAAAAACTTGATCGTATTGCGTACATACGCTTTGCATCAGTTTACAAACAGTTTGAAGAGCCTGATGATTTTAGGCGATTATTACTTGAGGTGAAAAAATGAAGTTCGTTAGAAAACGTGATGGTAAATTAGAATCTTTTGATCAAGAACGAATTACAACAGCTATTTGGAAAGCTGCCAAAGCAGTGGGTGGGAAAGATCGTGAACAAGCTAAATCCATAAGTGCTGAAGTGATTGCGGTACTCAGAACTCGATTTGGTGCGGATGGTGTACCTACAGTTGAAGAGATTCAAGATATAGTTGAAAAATGTTTAATAGAGAATGGTAAAGCGCAAACAGCTAAAGCATATATTCTCTACAGAAAACAGCAACAAGATACGAGAGAGTTAGCTGCTCTCTTAAGTTCTGCCGATCTTGTTGATCAATATTTGGAGGTAGCAGATTGGCGAGTAAAAGAAAACTCGAATATGAGTTACTCTTTGCAGGGTTTAAATAACTATCTTTCTTCGACAGTAATAGCCAAATATTGGATAATGCGAATTTATCCTGATAGTATGGCTAAAAACCACTTTTCAGGTGACCTTCATATTCATGACTTAGGTGTTTTAGGTCCATATTGTGTTGGTTGGGATTTGAGCGATTTACTCCTTTCTGGCTTTGGGGGTGTCTCTGGAAAAATCGAGAGTAGACCCGCAAAACATTTTAGAACTGCTTTAGGCCAAATTGTGAATTTCTTTTACACCCTACAAGGCGAAGCTGCAGGAGCACAAGCATTTAGCAATTTTGATACATATTTAGCTCCTTTCATACGTTACGATAACCTAACTCAAAAAGAAGTAGAACAAGCTCTACAAGAATTCTTTTATAATATGAATGTACCGACACGAGTAGGTTTTCAAACACCTTTTACAAACCTAACATTGGACTTGTCAGTACCAGAATTCATGAGAGATGAAGCGGTACTCTATAATGGAAAAGTTACCAACGATACTTATGGTGATATGTCCAAAGAAATGGAAATGCTCAATTTGGCTTTTGCAGAGATGATGCGACAAGGAGATGCTAAGGGGCGTGTCTTTACTTTTCCTATTCCCACTTATAATATCACCAAGAATTTCAATTGGGATTCACCTGTTGCTGAGGCAATTTTTGAAGTAACCGCTAAATATGGTGTGCCCTACTTTTCAAACTTTGTAAATAGCGATTTAAATCCTGAAGATGTACGTAGTATGTGCTGCCGATTAAGAATTGACAATCGCAAGTTACGTAAACGAGGAGGTAGTTTCTTTGGTGCAAATCCATTAACTGGATCTATTGGTGTTGTAACATTAAATATGCCAAGAATTGGCTACTTATCCAAAAACGAAAATGAGTTTTTTGAACGAGTAGGAAACATGATGGATATTGCAAAAGACAGTCTTGAGATCAAACGCAAAACTCTTGAACAGTTTACAGAAAGTGGGTTATATCCTTATTCACGCAGATATCTACGTAATATTAAAGACGCTTGTGGTCAATTCTGGAAAAACCACTTTTCTACTATAGGTCTATTAGGAATCAATGAGACCCTTTTGAATCTTTTAGGAGTAGACATAGTATCCTCTGAAGGTAAAGCGTTTGCAGTTAAAATGCTAAATTTCATGCGTGATAAATTAATGGTTTTCCAAGAAGAGACAGGAAGCATCTATAATTTAGAAGCGACACCTGCAGAAGGGACTTCATATAGACTTGCTCGACTTGATAGAAAAAGATATCCCGATATTATAATGGCTAACCAACGTCAGATAATTGAACAGAATGCAGAACCTTTCTACACTAATTCTTCTCAATTACCAGTAGATTATAAAGGTGATCTGTTTGAAGCATTAGAACATCAAGAAAGTTTACAGACGCTATACACTGGTGGCACTGTATTTCACGTATTTATGGGTGAAAAACTTCACTCATGGAAGTCTGCAGCTGAATTAATTAAAAAAATATCTGCAAACTCAAGATTACCTTACTTCACCTTAACACCAACCTTTAGTGTTTGTTCAAATCATGGATATACAAACGGGGAACACAAAAAATGTCCAGTTTGTGGCTCTCGATGTGAAGTATATTCTCGTGTAGTTGGATATTTGCGCCCTGTTGATCAATGGAATGATGGAAAACAAGCAGAATTTTCAATTCGCGAAACTTTTGATAAATCTGTTATTACAGTTAAGCCAGAACCAACTCCTAATAGAGGAAAGTTGAGTGAAGTTTAGTGGTTTGCAGAAAACTAGTCTAATTGACTACCCAAATAAAGTGGCTTCTGTTCTCTACACACCAGAATGCAATTTACGTTGCCCATTTTGTCACAACTGGAGTATAGTAGTTGATCCTAAACCGCCATTTCTTCAAGAAATTGAAGCGATAAAGATCCTTGAAAGTCGCAAAAAATACATTGATGCCGTGGTAATAACTGGTGGCGAACCAACTATGCATCAGGATCTTCCTAAGTTTATAGAGAAACTTGAGAAGAAAGGGTTTCAGATTAAGTTGGATACAAATGGTTTTTATCCTAAAATACTAAAAAAATGTTTACCTTTTGTTGATTACGTGGCTTTAGATATAAAAACAACTCTTGATAAATATTCACTATTAGGAGCTACCACCACAACTGACTTTTTGTACACGGTTAATATTTTGAAAAGGGGAAAAATACCTTATGAGTTTAGAACAACTATTGTTCCCGGATTAATAACTTTTGAAGACGTATCTCAAATGGGTGAACTTTTAACAGGTGCGAGAAAACTTGTTCTGCAACAATATGTTTCTGAGGATACACTTGACAAAGAATATGGAAAAGTTGAACCATATTCGGTAGAGGAGATTAAAAAATTTGCTAAAATTTTTCAGAAATTTGTTAAAAACACTTCATTACGATTGTAATTCTTAAATCCTGATAAAAAAGTAAAAAAATAAATTGAATATACTTCGATTTTATTGAAAGAATTTGCCGGTAACAATTATTTTGTCTTAATTTGGTTGATTTGTTGTAGAACTTTTAGTTTATAATTGGTTGGATTTGTCGGATATTATTGTTATTTCATCTCTTTTAGATACTTCTAAATTGTGATTTTTTGCAATTACTTTTAAAATTGCATAGGAAGATGATGATAATGTATCTTTTATTAATAAAACAAAATTTTGATCAGGATAAGTATTTTCCTTCTTAATAGTATCAATTTGAATTGCGTTTATTGTAATATCTTGACATGCATTATAAATTTTGTAAAGTAAGTTAACTGCTTCTCTTCGTTTCAACTGACATCTGGCCGTACTTATCACTTATTATAAATTAAGCTTTGTGAAAGAAAAACTTCAAACATTTAATTATTTTCTATTATTAGAGCAAAAGCGAAGAGACTTTGTGGTATATGGAAGGTTATTGACCTTTTTTTATTGTTTAATAATTTCTTAATTAAACGTAATGGTTGTTAAGTGATACCACAGTTTAAACCGGTTACATCCTTAGAATAGAAAACACAAAATAGATGTTGAAACGGCTAAAATGTGGATGCGATCACCAAAACTGAAGGGAAACGTTTAAGGGTTTAGATTTATTAGGGTTCGATTATTCCTTATTTGAGGGTTTGTAGCTTGAATACTGAAGGTTTAACTATTGAAGAGCGCAAAGCTCAAGTCCTAATTAAACTTAGGAAATATAAACTAGTTGAAAAAGTAGATCATACAGGCGCTATAAGTTATCTTGTAAAAATCCCAAAAATCAAACATAAGACTTTGGTTTGGTGTTTCCTTGGTGGTACTACTGTTGGTATAGTGTTAATGAATGGATTATACAAACTTATGAAAGAAAAGGGTATAGATCGCGTTATAACAATAACTGAAGGTCGATACACACATGCTGTTAAGAAAGCTGCCAGATTGCGAAATGAAGAAGCGATAAAGGATGGTGCTAAATACAAACCAATAGAACTATTGCCTACATCCTTTCCTGTTTTTGAAATTTTTAATCATGCGTTAGTTCCAAAACATGAAATGTTAACTGATGAAGAGAAAAAACAGCTTCTATCTGAATATAAGATTCAGCCATACCAAATTCCCCATATAACATCTGTTGATCCCGTAGTAAAAGCCATAGGAGCTATCCCAGGTGACATTTTAAGAATTATTCGAAAAAGCCAAACCGCTGGTGAGCACATTACATATCGATATGTGGTGGAGTAGTAAATTCTACAAAGGTAACAAAACGCTTCATTAGATTTCCTAAATCTCTTCTTTCTTTTTTATTCAAATAAGTTAACAAACGTTTTTCTTATTATTGATTAACAACTTGCCTATTCTCTTTTGTTATATTTTACATTTATAACATTTATAACGTAAAATTCAAAATAAATACTGTTATCTATTTTCGATCCTGTAAAACTTTGGGAATATAGGCACACCGGGGATCTGAACCTAAAATATCGCCTGTATAATACTCTGCTGCAGTACGGCAACCACCACATAATTCTTTATATTCACAGACACCACATTTGCCCTTGATATTTTTCTTATTTCTTACATTGGAAAAGAATTCAGAATTTTGAAGTTTACTCCAAATGATATCTATGTTTTTCTCTTTTATATTTCCAAATCTGTGGATGTTATTAAAACTGCATGGAATTGCATCTCCATTTTCTGCAATACTCATAAATTTTCCAAAGAAGCATCTTCCAAGAAAAAAATTGTTAAACCATTTATCAAAGTTTGGCATTCCTCTTTGTTTTGCTATTCTTGCATAGAATGGACAATAAACATTGATTTCTGGTTTACCTTTATATACAGAATTTAAATCGTAAAGTTTGTTTAAAGCCCACTCATATTGTTGTGGCTTAGGATCCGCTCTTAATCTGTTCTTACTATTGCTATAAGGAATAAATCCATGGAAAATAACCCACCTGGCTCTATACTCTTTTGCTAAATCAAGAACATGTGTAAAATCTTTAACAGTCAAATTATTTTTGGTACTGGTTATATTGGAAAAAGTATAAACAAGACAATTTAGTAATCCTACTTTAGATAATTTTCCAATTGCAGATACAGCTTTTTTATACGCTCCTTTACCTCGGATTTGATCATTTGTTGATTCTCTACCATCAATACTGATGGAAACACGAACCTCATTTCTTATTATTCCCTCATAAACTGAACTATTAAGAAGATGCCCATCTGTAATAATACTTGCTTTAAGACCAACTTTTTTTATATGTGATATTATCTCAAAGAGGTCTTTGCGTAGTAATGGTTCTCCACCGCTAATCCCAACCCAATCAGCTCCGAAGTTCTCTATTTGATCAACTAGCTTGATAGCATCTTTAGTGTCTAACTCATTTTCTACCTCAGATTTTGATGCAGATGCACAATGTAAGCAATTGCTATCACAAGCAAAAGTACATCGCCAAGGCAGAATAAATAATGGCCCTTTTTTCTTCATTCTTCTAACTCACATAACTCTCAAAAAAATACATATTTAAGAATTTTTGCAAATAATAATTAAATTACTTTATTTTAATAGATTAAATTGGTTAATTGGAATATTATACCTGAAGACTCAAAAAGAGCAATTAAGAGCTTAATTCCTTTCTGCTAACCACAAAGTATATTTCTTTTAGAGAATTTGTCTACAAGTTTCAATTGCAGCTGCAAGAGGAAAATAGATGACAATTAAGGCTACAATATTTGATCTTGATGGGACCCTTGTAGATTTCAATTTAGACTACAAATCGGTTAGAGGGGATGTTCGAGATTATCTTCTACACGTAGGTCTTCCTTCTTCTCTAATAACAGCAAAAGATACTGTTTTTGAAATGTTAAAAAAAACAGAGATCTTCTTTAAAAATTCCTATAAATCCTCTAGCTCTATACTTGAAATTCGCAATGATGTATTGGCAATAGCTGATAAATACGAGTTAGAAGCAGCTAGAGAAACCAATTTATTACCAGGTGTAAACGAGACTTTGAAAAATCTAATGCAAATGAGTCTAAAACTTGGTTTATTTACACTAAGTGGAGATAAGTCAGTAACTTTCATTCTTAACCGATTTAAATTAGTTGATTTTTTTTCTGTCACTGTTCCCAGAAATCAAGTCAATTATGTAAAACCAAATCCTGAACATCTTGAAACTGCACTTAAAGTATTAGGCGTAACACCTGAAGAAACCATAGTCATCGGAGATGGTATCGCAGATATGGAAACTGCCAAAGAATTAAATGCAACAGCAATTGGATTAACTACTGGAAATTCTACAGCAAAACAACTAACAAATCATGGTGCTGACTTTATAATTAATTCAATAATAGACTTACTTCCTTTAATTAAAACAATAAACAAACAACCGCAAACTTGATAATTCAAAGGTTTTTAGACAAAAATTATTTTCAAAATTGTCTGTCAATATTTTTTCGTTAAAACCAATTTTATGATAAAAACCTTAATAAAAAGATCGAATTTTTATTTTCCCCTATTCATTGACTTCTGTATTGAATTATTTTTTACAAAAGTGAAAAAAGGCTTTGATTAAATAACAAAAGAATTCCTTGACTAATGCAAATAATTCCAAGAATTGTAGCTACTGGTTTAGACGCTAATACAAGTCCGATTAGCTTGATGAAATCCTCTATGAATTTAAAAAAAAGGTACGTGACTATTGCTGGTATAAAAAATATTATCAGATAAATCCAAGTTGATGAAATATTCAAAATAGTTTCAGGTAACGGAAAATAAAAATAGATTAGTATAAAACAAGCTCCACCAATAACAAAACCAACTAGTGCAGCCCAGGGAATTTGCCTTAATGGTTTTAAAAATAGTGCTAAGCCAGTTATTATTAACAAATATTTAGTTCCAGTATCCCAAACTTCTGTTGACCAAACAGCTGAACCTGTTAAAATTAAAAGAATTCCCACAAAAAAACCGAAAATTGAAACAACTTTTAGAATTTTACTCATAGGATTTCCAAAAATTGGAGTCGCTTTTATTAGAATTGCTAATAACCAAGATGAGGCAGCAATTCCTCCTAAGATAAGTATTAAAGGTGTATAATCAACCAATATTGAAAGGGACATTTCTATCCTACAACTAATGCTCTAATGGATAAACTTTTTCTTATTATTCTAAGATTTAATTTTCAGATTTTTAACATGTCTTTAATATTTCAAATCAGCCGACATTTCTTTATTTTTTTTATTATTTATTGTTTACAAAAAGAATATGTTATTTATGTCCAGATTTTCTAAAACAATATCTGGGCCAATCGGGCCACAATAATGTATTCTTACATGAATTAAAGTCAATCTCTAAAGACATACCAATTTTGAGTTGATTTTCTGACAAGTTCATAATCATTCCGGGAAGTTTTAATTCTCCTTCGAGTTGAACTATGCCAACTGAGTAAGGGACCATGGCTTGAAATTGCTGAGGTGCCACATAAATAGTTGTATATGTTAATAATTTTCCTTCTTTAGATATTTTTATCCATTTAAATTTTTGTGATAGACATTTATCGCACAATGGCCTTGGAGGTAAATGTAGCTTACCGCATTGCTTACATTTTCCAGCCATTAGTTGACCGTTTGATAAATGTTTGTAAAATTGTTCAATTGTAAATTGTTCTGAACTAATTTTAATCACTCCTATACACATGAATTGTTGCAGTTGAACCTGAACCACCCACATTATGGGTTAACCCAATTTTTGCATCTCTAACTTGACGTCTATCAGCTTGACCGGTTAGTTGTAGATACATTTCATAGGCTTGTGCCGTACCAGTAGCTCCCACAGGATGCCCTTTTGCCTTTAAACCTCCACTAGTATTTATTGGTAACCTGCCACCCAATTTTGTTTCACTATTTTCAACCATTTTTCCCCCTTTCCCAATTTCACAGAAATTTAAATCTTCATAAGCCATTAATTCTGCGAAAGTAAAACAATCGTGAACTTCTGCTAAATCTATATCTTTTGAATTGACCCCTGCCATATCATAAGCTGTTCTTGAAGCTAATTTCGAGGATAAAAGAGATGTTAGACTTTTTCTTTCATATAATCCAATTGTATCGCTCGCTTGTCCGCTTCCAATTATGTGTACAGGATTATCAGTTAATTTTGCGGCTATTTCAGGCTTAGCAAGTATAACACAACTTGCACCATCACTTATCAAAGAACAATCATAGAGTTTTAGAGGTGTGGCAATCGGAATAGAAGACAAAACTTTTTCAATTGTTATTTCCTTTTGCATGTGTGCTTTAGGATTCAAACTACCATGATAATGATTTTTAACTGCCACCTTTGCCATTTGACTTTCTGTAGTACCATATTTGTGCATATGCGCCTTTGCCATTAATGCGTATAATCCGGGAAAAGTAATTCCATGCCATTGTTCAAAAGGATAATCTGCTGCCATTGCAAGATATTCTGTCACCTCTCCAGTGGTTCTATGTGTCATCTTCTCTACACCCCCTACCATTACAACATCAGCCAAACCAGACAGAACTGCAAAAATACCCGATCGTAATGCTACACCTGAAGAAGCACATGCGGCTTCGGTACGAGTTGCAGGAATATTTAACAATCCAGCCCAATCCGCCACTGATGCTCCTGTATGGCCTTGATGCTCATATGACTCACCCATATGACCGATAAACATCGCTTTAATATCATTTTTTGGATCCAATTTAGGACAACGTTCAAAAGCTTCTTTTGCAGCAAAGGCAAATATTTCTCTAGCGTACATCCCTTCAAGTTTTCCAAATTTTGATAGTCCTGCTGAAACTATTGAAACTAGTGGCTTTCCCTTCAAACATCCATTCCTCTATTCACACTAGATTGTACTTATGGGGGTTAAAAAACTATGGCAATTATACTCTTCTTTTTGGTATTCTATTTTATAAATATCAATTCTTTTGAACTCTTGTCTTTGAATATTGTTTTAATATATTATGACCGCAAAATTGAAAAACCTCTACAAACTATAACATTAAATTCATAAGGGGAATATCTAAGGAATGGTAAAGCTGAATAAAATCGATAAACTGATTTTAAGTACACTCGAATCAGAAGCTACAGAACTAACTTTACAGGAAATTGCCGATAAAATAGGTGAGCCAACTAAAAAAACTTTTAAATCTCTTCGTAAACTGTTCCAAAACGAGTTTATTAGTACAAAAGCGCGTAAATATGCGCTAATAGCAAAAGAGTGATGAGAAGGAGCCTCGAGCGGGCCTTGATCCCGCGGCCTGCTGCTTACAAGGCAGCCGCTCTACCAGGCTGAGCTATCGAGGCGTACAATTATGCAGTAAATCAACAAATAAAAACTTTCACTGAATAAAAATATGTCCTTCAAAACCCTTATACTTCTTGACACAATCCTTATATTATTGAAAAGTGCTTTTAAGACAATTCAGCAGTACAGAATGTGCTATTGATTAGCTGCAACTCTACATCGTTGTTGATGGAGAGTGAAGGGTGGAATGAGCATTTAGCTCAAATGAAACCATGCATAGGCCAATTTAACGACACACCAACATATAGTATATAGTATCATGTGTTCACCAAACGCCAATAGATACTACCACACGACCTGACATAAATACGCCGTCTGGAGGATGGCTCGGCTTGAGAGCTGATGAAGGGCGCGGCAAGCCGCGATAGTGCCCCGGGTAGGCGCACGCAGCCTTAGATCCGGGGATACCCGAATGGGACCTCCTCCCCTGACTCTTCGGAGTCATGGTGCTCCTTTATGGAGTAGGGACCCCCCGAACGGAAGCATCTTAGTAGGG
>JAUWJK010000127.1 GCA_030607735.1 Candidatus Bathyarchaeota archaeon | reverse complement strand
GCTTCTTGCATCATCTTAGAAGACGATGAGGGCGCTTTATTGACTATTTCTTCAAGAAGTTTATCGTTATCATGTTCAACTATGTAGTTTGCAGTTCCCCCATATAGGATAGCGTCGTTTGTTCTTCCCATAGCCTCACCAGATTTAGGGTGCAAAGGAATAATCGGTGCATAGCCCCAAGCTGAAATGACACTTAGTGGATCAAGCTCTAACTTTTCGAGTTTATGCAAACCTGTTTCCACAATTCTGCCTGAAACTTGAGTTGAACCAGCCAAACTCGTAGTCGAGAACGCAACCAAATACACGTTTTCAGGTTTAACATTGCACTTCTCAGCAATCATCAAAACCACCTCTTCAGGAGGCTTTTTCTCAGTCTCCAAAACAATAACAGCCTTATCCGACTCTTCACTGTAATTGAGTTTTCTATACAGTTTTTTAGGCTTAAGAGCCAATGCGCGAGCTGGCCCCGACCCAATAGCTGAATACTCCCCAGACTTAATGCGCCAACCAGCAAACTGCGAAGCCAAAGTAGACAATGCCGGATGGTCTGTTTGAACGTAAACAGAAGGTAAAACAACATCTTCATACTGAATCGGCAAAATCTTAACCTGACCATAACCACCCAAACAAATCTCAGTAATAATCTCCCCAGCAAGAAAACCACCCTTCGCCTCCAAACCAGCATCCACCAAAGTCGCTCCACACTTGGTTTTCTCAACCAAAACACGATACTCGGTTGCGTTTTCACAGAGCTTCTCAAATATTCTAAAAGCTGAAAGATTCAGATTTATCTTAGATGACTCCACCACGAATTCCTCAGTTGCTTTAATTAGACAATTAACAATTTACAGGATAGGATAAGTTTTTCCCTACAACAAAGAAATTCTGATGCGGTTTATCATTAGAATTTATCTTAACCACAATTGTTTCAGGACTACTGCCAGATTTTGAATTTCTAATTCTGTAGTTTTAAGTTTTTGTTAATAGCTTTTGCTATAAACAAACCAACAGGTATTGTATAGAGCGCTAAAGTGGCATTAAAGAAACCCGTTGGAGGCAGAAAAACTGTGACGATTGCTAATTCTTCCAATTCGTAACCTAGCGGATATGGATATCTTAAAACAATGTAATTCACAACTGTCATAACTACTACTCTAAGAATTATACCTAAAACTACCGAAAACGTAACAAATTTAGTTTTTGTATACTCTGACTCATTTAGTTGAGCTTCTGTTGAATTTTTGTTTTTGAAGCCTTTTTGAACTATAAAGATTCCTAAGAGCATCGATAGGATTGCTATAAGATTATAAATTGGTCCTGAAGGAAGGGCTCCTGGAAAAAAAGTAACCAAAACTACGGCGTTTAGTAGTGCTATTGAAACTGCTGACTTTCTGCTAATTAGGACAAAAGCTGCTACTATTGGAATTTCCCATATTTGATATAGGAGATATGGCGCATAGGGTGCTGGTATGGCAATCCCGGATATTGCTGGGTTTAGGGCTACTGTTACTGCTGCAAAAACTATTGTTGTTGATAGAGTCTTGGTGTCCATTTAAGTTCAAATACAAACGCCCAAGAGGATATTTAAGAGTAACTACCCAAAAATAAGTAAATGTTTTTCGTTAAATAATAAATATGTTCCTTACAATATTATCCTGATTAACATTGTCTGAACTCACACTTTCTTCTCACGAAATAAAAAATTGGCTTGACAATGAAACAAACGATTTTCTATCACCCATACAACTTGAAGCAAACAAAAATCAAGAAAACCTTCAAGAAATAATAGAAAACGTAAGAGAAGTTAGTAAATCATTATTGGATATTAGTTCAAAAGAAATTGAAAAAAGAAACATGCGTGTTCTAAATCGCGCAAGAGTCCTAAACAAACTCGCCACTCTTTTCCTAGAAAGACTTGAAAGAATTAAATTCTCAGACAAAATATCTTATGTTAATTTATCAAAGGTGGCTAAAGAAACTAGTAAAGTATTTTTTGTAACTGATATCGACATCAAGAATTTTTTTCCACGTATATCTCCCTTCTTTATGAGAGACAGAAGAAAATTCTTAGCTGTTTACGAAAAAGCCAAAGAATCCCTGGAACAAATAAAAAATTTTATAAAAGATGAATACATAAAAACCAAAACCCTACATGAAACATTTCAAATAATCTCTGAATTAGAAGAACTAGAACAACATCTAAACGAAATTGAAGTCGAACTAATAACCATAAAAAAAGACCAAATCTCATCAGCAAAAGAATTAGAAGATTTTACAACAAAAATTACCTCTCTAGAAGATAAAGAAACAATCAACCAATTATCTCAAATTGAGACAGATATAATAAATCTCCAAAAAGAATCAAACCATGCTTTTAGACATCTAAAAAAATCCTTCAAAAAAATGCAAGCTTTAACTCTTCGAGATAATTCAATAAATTTAAATCTTGAAGAAATAAATCTGCTTGAAATTTACACAGAAAACCCTTTTGAGGCACTAGCAAAAGAAAACAAAGGTTATCCAACCCTCAAACAGATTTTAACTTCTCTACATAACTTATTAGACACTGGAAAATTAAAATTAAAATCTGATAAAACACGAAAAGCCCAAGAATCAATAAAAAAAATTACTCAAAACTCTTTAGTAAAATTACATAAAGAAAGCATTGAAACAATCAAACAAAAAAACCAAATTCTAAACTCAGATAAACTAGCTGACTTCAACACCAAAAAAACGGAATTCCAAGAACAAACCCGAAAACTCAAAGCAAATAAAGCTCGAATAGACGCACACGCCCTGGTAAAAAAAACCAAATCAAACAGAGTATTAGATAGAATTCAAGAACGTAAAAAAACAATTGAAGAAAACATCTACACATCTATCGAGAAAAAAATTAAAATTACATAATCCCCTTAGATTAAAGAATGATCAATAAACTATTTTTCATTTTTCCCGATCCAAGTTCTTGCTCAAATTGTGTTCATGAAGTCTTATCTTTTTATTTAATATGAAAAATTATCTCGTAAAGTTTAAGAGCAAAAACAATCAGCATCATTAATG
>JAUWJK010000118.1 GCA_030607735.1 Candidatus Bathyarchaeota archaeon | reverse complement strand
TTTTTTAGTGATTTAATTATGGCT
This sequence comes from Candidatus Bathyarchaeota archaeon, assembly GCA_030607735.1. Classification (GTDB taxonomy): domain Archaea; phylum Thermoproteota; class Bathyarchaeia; order Bathyarchaeales; family Bathycorpusculaceae; genus AD8-1. Next base: position 3,871 of record JAUWJK010000118.1, on the reverse strand, counting down.
TCCATTCCTGTTCTTGTTGATTGATCCATTCTAGAGTCTGATTTCATAATGTTGAAGGCTTGAATGATTATTTGGTCTTTCTTTTTTGATTCAGTTTCTAAGAATCCAACTAATTCGTTAGTTTCAACCATTTCTTTTTTTAACTTTTGATTTTCCTCTTTGGTAGAGTCTAATTGTTCTTGAATACCTTTGATGTCTTGCGATGTCACTTTTTTTGGGAATACTCTGAGGGTTTCGTAAAATTTTATGTAGGTTTCTTTTAGTTGTTTCTCACTTGGTCTACTATAGCTTCCTTCAACACCTGTTAGTTTGTGTCCCATCATTTGTTGAACCCAATTAGGATGTACACCTGCATATTCTAGTTGTGTTTGGAAATATTTTCTTAGAGAATGAGCAGATACTTCATTGTCAAGTTTTGCTCTTTTTACTAAAAAATAAACTAGAGAGGATAAACCACTTCTTGAAACATGTGATACTTTTTCATTGTGTCTTATTAATGGAGAGTTAGAATCTATTTTTTCTGGTTTTACTCTTTTTGTTCCCTTTTTTCTAAATTCAATATATTCTTTTATTGCTTCTATTGCTTCTGGTCCCAAGAATGTTCTAGCAATTGTGTCGCTTTTTTGTGTTTTAAACTTTAATGAAATAAATTCTTCTCCTGCATCAATTTGTTTTGAAATCTGATTATACTTAAATTCCCCTAAATCACCAATCCTCATTGCTGAATCCTTAAGAATCATAATAATTGCTCTTATTCTCGGAGAGGCATCTACTAGTAATTGTTTAATCTCATCTTTAGTAAATCCTCTATGCCCTAAGGATTCTCCTGATGGATAATCTCCTCTTCTTGTCTCCAATCGCATATAATTAACTTCAAAAAAACTCTTGATAGCAGCCCAAGCAATTTGTCTACTAGATATCGAATATTTCTTGTTATCTTTTAGATAAGAATCAAACCCTTTTAGGAAAGTTTCATATCTGTGCTTTTCTCTTGGGCCTTCTAATTTTAAATCCTGTTTTCTTTCTTCTAATATCTGATCAGGAGTTTTCTTCAACCAGTCACAGAACATTTCAAGCATTTTGTTGTATTTTTCTTTTGTACTTGGTGCTCTGTTAGACATCTCTATCATCCAGTATTGTTGTGCAGACATCATTTAATAATTTCACCTCTCAAAGTAGTCAAGAAAGAAAATGAAAATAGGTATTGTTTTTTTTGATTTATCATTGTAGAGAAGGAATTAGATGACGATCTAATTAACCTTACTGTTTGTTGTGGGGTTGGTGTCTTGGAAGTAACCCGCCTTCTGTTTTTTGTGGCATTTGGCTAATCGGGCTACCCGCGCTTTCAGGTAGAGTCCTCATCAGCGTCTGTTTGCCCTTTCCACTTGCAGGACGGCCGTTTCATCGTTTCACACCTTACAAATTCTGCAACTTAGATTGCGTCATGATTATATGTCAGGTGGACGTTTCGTTTCTGCTCCGTTGCCAAGGTTCTCACCTTACCTCCTAGAGAGGTTGCAATTCTACATGTGGGCGGAGTTTCCTCAAGCTACTAATCTCTTAGGAACTCGAAAGCCACACTCCAACTCGCCAACCCACAAGAACTAATATGCCGCAACCAATAAGAATTTCTTTGTTTTTATACAAAATGATGAACAAACAAGTATTGCTAATCACAGGTACTCCCTCAATTGGAAAAACTACAATAGCTTTAGTTTTAGCAGAAAAATTAGATGCTTTGTATCTTAACCTTAGCGCTCTTGCTTTTTCCTTTGATTTGTCTGAAGGTTTTGATGCAAAAAGAAAAACAACAATAATTAATGAAAAAAAAATGCGGAAAAAAATAAACACACTTATTGATTCTACAAAAAAAACCACAGTTATAGTTGATGGTCATTATGCTGCTTCAGTTGTTCCTAAAGAAATAGTTACAAAGGCTTTTGTTTTCCGCAGAAACCCGATTGAACTTAAAAAATTAATGGAAAAAAGGAAATTTCACGGAAACAAGCTCTGGGAAAATCTTGAATCAGAAATCCTTGACGTTTGTCTAATAGAAACTATTGGCGAATTAGAAAAAGGTAAAATTTGTGAATTAGATATTTCTGATAAAACAGTAGAAGAAGTAATAAATCTACTCTTATTTATTCTGGCTAATAAGAAAGAATGCAGTTTTGGAAAAGTAGACTGGTTAACTATGTTAGATAAAAATGATTTGCTTGATGATTACCTGAAAAAATAGTTTTATCTTAAGCTTCTAACCATGTTATATTGAGTTAATAGAGTAATTTTTCTCCTGTTTGAATAAGCTTTTGCATGATCGCTAAATTTTCCACCGACCATTATTGGGTTAGATAAACCAACATCATCCGAAGCGGTGTCTAAACCAATTATTACATTAACACCAATTGTTCTATTCCATTCACGAATCCATACTCCTTGTTCTCTACGTCCCTTCTGTACTATAAGATCAAAACTTCTTGAAATTCCACTATTTCCTTCTAAAACAGCATTTTCGTTTTTTAATTTATAGCCTTCTTTTTTAAAAAATTGTAAAGACATTTCAACTAAACGTTTTCTTAAGTTTGCTCTTTTTTCCACGCTCATTCCACTCACACTTATTCCTTACCTTTATCTTATATGTTTATGGAAAAATCTTTCGGAGGAAAAAAAAATATCAAGTAAACTAATTATTGTTTGCAGTCGTTGCGGAGGGTTATTACTTGCAAACACTAGCCAAAAAACTAAAGCTTGTATATATTGTGGATTACGATTCATAGTTAATAAAGCTAAAAGATTAGCCACTGCACAAGACGCTCTTGAAGCTTCAAAGATTTTACAACAAATAAAAAGAAAAAATAAATTTAATAAAACAACTATAGTTTAGCCTACTTGATTTAACATTTCGCATGCTTTACATAAATCTGATGAAGATGGTTCTCCACATTTGTAGCAATTTTTGAATTGATTTTTTTTATCCATTTTATATAATGTTGGTCTGATTTTTTCAATCGTTTTAAATACTGTAAACTTTGTTCCAGCGTGTTTTTGCTCCATGAAATTCAACATTGATCGAACATCATTTCGCATTGCTTCTGAGGCATAGGGGCAAGGTGTATTCTGAAACTGAATATTTTTTATGTACGCGTATAATGTACTCTCTTTTTCTAGAATTTCACATAAAGGCTTTACTTTTTGAACAAAGCATGGATGAACAGCAGCACTTACTGGCCTGCCTTTAATTAATCTTGATGCATCGCCATGGAAAATATTTAAAAGGATTGTTTGAACCTCATCATCCAAAGTATGTCCTGTGGCAATCTTGTCAGCATCTACTGACCTGGCTGCATAATTTATTGCCTTTCTTCGCAATACTCCACAAAAAGCACAGGAGGACGGGCTATTATTTTTTTTTCTCTTTGAAATTATTTCATCAAGAGTTAAACCGTAAAGATCTTTAAAAGATACAATTTTAAATTGGACTCCTAATTGTTTACAATTAGAAACAGCTATCTCTAATGCTTCATCCCTATAATTTTGAATTCCTTCATCAATAATAATTGCAGTTATTGATGACCTTTGTTGGTTTTTTTCAGTTTTGGCTAATATGTGTAAAAGGTTCAAGCTGTCTTTTCCTCCCGATAACGCTATTGCAATCTTATCATCGAATCTAAACATTTTATACTTGTTAATTGTATTTCTAACCTTAGATTCTATTGAATCGACAAAACATTTTTTGCATAAACGTTCTCCAGAATATGATCTAGAAAAAAAAGCTGTTCTTTTTTTGCATGAAGAACAAAATTTACAAACATCTGTTCTACTCATGGTATCATCTTTTACAATTTTTTTAGATAATAAACTACCTAAATAA
>JAUWJK010000056.1 GCA_030607735.1 Candidatus Bathyarchaeota archaeon | reverse complement strand
CAAGTATTAGAACAAGAACTTCATGGAGATGGTTTTTATAAGACTTCACTATAAGAAAAGTCCATAAAAGGTGTCCAAATTGTCACAAGTTAAAGTTGCTCTAATAGGAATTGGTAATTGCAGTTCAGCATTTGTTCAAGGTCTAAGATATTATTCTAAAGTATCTCTTGAGAAGAATTGTAGTGGATTACAAAATCCATCGCTAGGAGGCATGAGGCCTTCAGATATTAAAATTGTTGCAGCTTTTGATATTGATGAAAATAAAGTAGGAAAGGATTTAGCAGAAGCTATTTTTTTAGGATTAAATAATACTCCAAAAGTTGTGGACGTTAGCCTAACAGGTGTTATTGTTGAGAAAGGCCCGCAGTTAGATGGAGTAAGTAAGGGCACAAAAAATAGTATTAATGTTAGTAAAATACCGGATTCTAATGTATCAAAAATTCTTGAAGAAACAGGAGCAGATGTAGTTATTAATCTACTTCCAAGTGGAGCAGTGGAAGCATCTAAGTGGTATGCTAAACAAGCTTTAGAGGCTAAATGTGGATTCATTAATGCTACTCCTAGTTTTATTGCAAGTGATGAAAAGTGGGCAAAACGTTTTGAAGAATTAGGATTGCCTTTGGTTGGGGATGATTTAATTGATCAAGTTGGTTCGACAGCTCTGCATAAAACATTATTGAAGTTGTTATCAAACAATGGCGTAAAAATAATTGAAACCTACCAACTAGATGTTGGCGGAGGAGCAGAATCAATGGATACACAAGATAGAACTCGAACAATTAAGCGTGATATTAAAACCCAATCAGTATCTTCAGCACTACCATACAAAGCGGAAGTTGTGGCAGGCTCAACTGACTATGTTGATTTTCTAAAAAATAAACGTGATAGTTATTTTTGGATTAGTGGAAACTATTTCTGTAACACTCCGATGAAAATAGATATCAAGTTCTCAACAACTGATGCACCTAATGCAGGATCGGTCCTTTTTGATGTTTCAAGAGCAATGAAAATCGCGTTAAACCAGAAATTAAAAGGAGCAATAATTCCAATTTGTGAATACGCGTTTAAAAAGACGCTGCAAACAAAGCCTGTTAAAGATGCAAAGAAAACGTTCCAAAACTTCATAGCTGAAAACAGTTAAAAAAAATCGTTTAGTCTGAAATTTTATTCAGATCAGCCAAAATCTTTTCCTTTACACCAATTTTTCTTATTTTTTCTTTAAGCAAAATTATTGTTTTTATTGGAGTAGGATCTATTTTGTTAAAAATAGCATGATAAACACTTGTAAAATCACCAATACATAGAATTGATAGCATTTTTGCTAAATCACTAATACCTTTACTCCAAACCTCAAATGTTTTCAAAGGTAAGGAGGAAATAGATTTAGTTAATTCTATCCTACTCTTAATCTGGAGTGGTTCCATTTTATCTCTTAGAAATATTAATGAGTATTGTTTAGAAAATTTCCCTTTTTGTTCCCATCCAACAATTTCATTATGATTAAGTTCAGAGAAAATATCCCATGAAGAGGGGATTTTGCTATTTTCATTGAACTGTTGTTTAAAACGATGGGCAATGCTGCAGTAGATTCCAAAAGCATAAACTACTGGTACGGTATTTGCAATTCCCAGAGCTAATGTTTTTGAGAAATTCTGTTTTGAGGGTATTTCTGGCAGGTTATCTTTACTAATTTGATCTAAGATAATAATTGCTTCAACTAGTTCTTCAGAAATTCCATTAAGCAATCCAGATTTCTCAATTATTAATAGAAGTGGAGTTAACATGTATGGTAAAGCAGCACGAGGAGACATTCCAGATGGAACTATCAAATGAGGTACTTCTGCCTTCTTTGCATATTTCAATAAATTCCCTCCAGAACTTATACAGTATATCATACAACCTTTTTTCAATGCATCTAAAAAAGCACTTAAGGATTCTTCAGTTTCACCTGAATAACTCAGAACTATCACAAGACTTTGAGAATTTGCATACGCTGGAAGAAAATAATCTCTAATATTTTCTATTGGAATAGAAATCTTATCTTTCGCCCAATTTTTTAAGATTTCGCCACCAATTGCTGAGCCACCCATACCAGCAATGATTATATTGGAAGGTTTTGGATACGCAACAGAAATTTGTTCAGAAATTTTTTTTGCGTTCTTGTAATGGTCAGCTATATTTTCGAGGTAAGATAACATATTACTTTTATCTATTTTTCTAATTTCAGCAATATTATCCAGTATTGAAGGGCCCATTTCATTCACCAAGTTACCTTCACTTTTATATTCACTATTTACTTTTAAGCTAAACGTAAATGCATAAAATTTTCTATTTGGAAGTTATCATATAATGATTGGAAAGAACCTAACTATTGCTATTCCAGCTTCAATTGCTACAAACACCCCACATTTACGAGAAAAAACCGCAAAAATAGGTTTAATAGGAAGAGCAGCATCGATTTTTCGAGTTGACAAAATAATAATTTTTCCCGATAAACCCAAAATTAACCAAAGCAAAGAAATTGAGTTTATTATAACTTTATTAAAATATATGAACACTCCACAATATCTAAGAAAAAAACTTTTTGAAATAGACGCAAAGCTGAAATTCGCAGGAATTCTTTCACCCCTAAGAACTCCAAATCATCCAACAAATAGCAAATCTAGAAATCTAAGAAGTGGCGAATATCGTGATGGAATAATCATAAAAAAAGTAAAGGATGGAATGTTAGTAGAAATTGGGGTTGAAAAACTTGCACTTCTACGAGAAACTCATTGGTTAATGGGAGATCATGTGAATTCACAAATAATTAAAACAAGTAATCAAATTGAGATTCAAACAGTAAGCAAAGAGGAAATTCCATTTTACTGGGGATTTTCAGTTTATGCAGAAAAAAAATCGTTATCCAACTTAATCAAGAATAAAAATTTTGATTTAATTATTGGTGCCTCAAAAAAAGGTATTGATTTTAACAGTAATTTATCAGAAATCGTTGATAAATGGAAAAACGCAAATAACATTATCATAGAATTTGGCGCACCAAATAGAGGACTATTTGAGATAGCTAAAGATGAGAATATGGATTTGAAAAAACACACAGATTTTATAGTGAATACTATCCCCAAACAAGGTACGGAAACAGTCAGAACTGAAGAAGCTCTTATAGCAACTTTGGCTATTTTCAACTCATTTAGAAATTAAAAAAAATGGTTAACAGCGATAATCCAAAAAAAAATATGAAAAGTAAACAAATAAATTTGAGTTTAAATATTTGCTTTTTATGGCTTATTTAGATCTTGCAATGCCAACTGCACTACTAGCAGTAATATTAGCTGCCTTTTTCCTAAATAAACGATCTGAAGAAAAAATAAAAAGTGTTATTGAAGAAAAAGAGTTCGAAACTAAAAACGTAATTTCTCTGGTAGTTATGATCACAATAACGATATCTGTAATCGCATTTATTTCCTCATTAAATCTAGGTCAAATTTTTCCAAACATAATTTTATCAGTTTTTATGCTATCATATTCAATGCTACTTTTTATTTTCTCATATATATTCTCAAATTTAAAAAGAAAAAGTTCTCAAATATTTTCGTTAATTTTTTGCCTAATTGGATTTTTCGTTGGAACAATTAGTCTTTTTGAACCTTTTTTGGATAGTTTAAGCTTAATTAGAGCTTTATCTTTTTACATTTTTGGCTTTTTTTCGCTCTCAAGTATTATATTTGAATTTAAAAATAAAAAACATGATGAAAAATGGTTTATTGCATTCCAACCAACCATTTTATTTGTATTATTTTTTGTTTTTTTTAATTTAGCTTACGAGGGCATATCGGTATGGTCACCAATTCTTTTGAATATTTACGGATTCTTATTCGCAGTTTTAATAATACTTTATCTTGGATCTATGTTTACGTGGAAAACAACTTTCATTTTTGCTATTCTTCTTACAGTTGTAGACATTATCTTGGTGTTAGGTACAGGAAGTATGGTTGTTGCAGCACAACAATTCACTGATTTGGGACTACCAGTATTAGTTAGATTGCCAAATATACCATTAAATTATGTTGACGGAGTGCTTCTTTCTAGAGGACTTGGGCTGGGTGATTTCTTTTTCGCAGGAATTCTGGGTCTCCAAACATTTAAAAAATATGGAAAAAAAATCGGTGTATTATCTGCTATATCCATGACTATATCATTTGGAATTTTTGAGGCATTTTTACCTGAAATCATAGAAGTGCTAGAACCTATTTTACAGCGTGAAATTGGAGGTTTTCCAGGTACATTGATGATAATCTGCGGATGGTTACCTATAGTCATTTGGAAATTCGTTGTGACTAAAAAAAATAAAAATTAAAGATGAGAGGAAAATAGAACAAAAGGATGTTTACTATTTTCTTAACCGAATAGAGCACCTAAACCTTCAAGTGCCGCATCTTCTTTTTCCTTTTCTTTTTCAGGATTCTTTTCTTCTTTTTTCGGTTTGTCCTCAACTACTGCTGGTACAGATGAACTAGCCGGAGCAGCCATCATGGTAGGCGCAGATTTTATTGCTTCCTCAATATCTACCTCACTTAGGGAAGCAACTATAGCTTTTACTCTAACAGTGTCAGCAGCAATCCCTGCCGCTTTTAAAATATTTGATACACTTTCTTCATTTATTTCTTTCCCTGCTTTATGAAGGAGCATTGCAGCATAAACGTATTCCATACATTTTCACCTCTTCATTCAACTATTTTAACTTTTTTAAGTTGATTCGACTGTTTCCCTGTTAAAGGGAATACCTAATACTTAAACATAGGCATAGTCGACGTTATTTTTCTTGCCGATTAGAAGAATACCCAATTACTTAATAACTTTTCGTCAGACATATCGACCATTTCTTAAAGACAAGTAATATACCTATCAAATTATTTTTTTAAAAATTTCAAAATTATAGGTTAATCAAAATGATTTTGCAAATGAAGGTATTATAATAAATAGGGGTTTTCATTGCTGGGAAGCCTTTTATGTATAATTTCCATATTTCTTTTGCCGGATGATGAAAAGGCATTAGCTTGACAATAGGATGAAAATTCAGAGTTAATCTGACGGCAACTTCAATTCTATCTTTCCTACAAACGACAGCAATTGTTAATAGTATATTGAAACAATCTCTTTTCCTATTATCTTAAAGAAACAGGAGAGAAATCAAACGGAAAAATCAGGAGTCAAAATTGTTCTAACAGCATCATCTACGGAAATGAGTGACTTCTTTAAAAATCCGTTTATGGCTTTTTCCGCAGGTTTTGGTCTAGGTCCAATTCCTCTTGGATTTGCACGAAAGACGCTCTATCCTCCAGTGGAGAGTTATCCAAATGAAAGAGTCAAGTTTGCTCCTTATGGATTAAGAAAGGTTGAAACAATTCTCTTAGAAAACGGGTTTAACGAATCAGAAGTTGCCGTAGTTCATCCAGAAAAGTTAGAAAAGTTCATTGGCTTAAATACCAAAGTTGTTGGGATTTCCTCAATGGATCCAACAGGCATGGGGTATGTTAGCAAAACTTATTCATCAATAATAGGTGGCGGAGAACCAATGAATGCAATTGAATTTCATAAACTTATTTTAAATCCAGCTATTCAAAAGTTTAAACCCAAAATAATTGTAGGGGGATGTGGAGCTTGGCAACTAGAACGAAAACAAATGACCGACAAATATGGAATAGATTCAGTTCTAATCGGGAGAAGACCAGAAACAATTAATAAAGCTTTTAATAACGCAGTTGTTGGAACCCAAAATCCTCGTGTTATAATAGATGATGATTCATTGCCCGAATGGAATTATGCAACAATGCCAACCTGCAAACATGCAGCAATTCATGGAGCAGTGGAAATTTCGAAAGGGTGTGGTAGAAATTGCCAATTTTGCACACCAACAGTTCAACACAAAGTAGACATACCTCTTGAAAAAATTATCCAGGAAGTTGATATGACAGTACAAGAAGGTAGCGATCAAATAACTTTAGTTACAGAAGATTTATTTTTATATGGTGCAAAAGATGCAAGATTTATACCTAATACAAAAGCGGTTACAAAATTAGTTAAAAGTGTTGCAACCCGTCCAGGAGTAAAAGATATTCAAGCGTCACATATTTCATTAGCTCCTGCAGTATTTGCTCCTCAAATGATAAAAGATTTAGCAGAAATTCTGATCGAGCATAGCTGGTACTCATTTGGTGGAAAGGACATAATTACTGCTGAAACAGGTATTGAAACCGGTAGTTCACGTTTAATGAAAAAATATATGGCAGGCAAAATGTTGCCATTTAAACCTGAGCAATGGCAAGAAATTGTGACAAACGCTTTTGGAATATTAAATGATAATAGCTGGTGTCCCTTGGCTACTCTAATTATTGGACTCCCAGATGAAAAAGAAGAGGATGTTTTGCAAACACTTGAATTGATGGATAAACTGAAAGGTTACAAAGCATTTTATGTTCCTTTATTTTTTGTTCCATTAGAGAATTGTGTGTTAATGAATAATAAAGGAGCAGAATTAGATTCTCTGTCAAAAGTACGTTGGGAGTTCTTTATACGTTGTTGGGAATACAATATTCGTCTTTGGAAACCAACTTTTCTTGAAAACAGGATAAGAAATCCAATTTTATATAAAGCTGTAAATAATGTGTTAATTCCTTATTTTTCTGCAATTATGGGTTTCTATTATGGATTTACTAGAGGAAAACAATTAAAAGAAGCTTTTTGGTCTTTAGGAATTACTCAGAGTTCATAAAAACAAAGCCTATCAATTTAACTCCGAAAGGGAGTCACTTTCTGGTTCTTCCTTAGAAGTTATGGTTTTTCGAGCGCGAGTAATATATCCTGTATGTCCGGTCATCATGGTATGTGGTCTTGTTTTACCTCGCGAAATTTGCATTGATCGCATTAAACATTCAATAGTTTCTATAAAGGTAAAATTATAGTCTTCTAGGGCTTCAGTTGTTTTTACAACCTGATCAATTGTTGGACTAAAGGATATAATTGTTCCAGATGGTTTCAAAGCTTTGTAAGCATGGGGAATAACTAACCAGGGTGTAGCTAGATCTAATACTATTGCGTCTAAGTCTTGTTCTACAATCCCTTCAGTAACATCGCCACTTTTTAGCTCTACAAAATCTAGGAGATGTGCACGTTTCAGATTCTTTTCTGCATTTAATTTGAATTCTTCACGGATGTCATAGGTGAAGATTTTTCCTTCAGGTTTTACATAATGAGCTAGAACAGTAGTTAACGCACCTGTTCCCGTTCCTGATTCTACCACACGACTTCCGGAGCCAATTCCGCTAAACATGACAATTAATGCTGCATCTTTTGGATAGGTTATTTGAGTTTTACGTGATGATTTCATTATATAGTCTTCAAGAATTGGTTTTAGAGCAGTGAAAGATATCTTTGAATTACTCTCTAATTTTGAACCAAAAGGTTTCCCAATTAGCTCATCTAATTTTAAATAGCCTTTATGAGTATGGAAGGTTTTTCCAACTTCGATTTTAAGTAAATAGGTCCTCCTTGCATTCAAACATAGAAGTACATAATCTCCTTCTTCAATTATTTGACCGGGCAAATGTTTTTCTCCTTATGAAGTGAAAGTATATAATGTGGAATTTAAGCTTTGAATACTGAAATTATAAAAAACAACCATTGATTAAATTCACTTGGTTAACTCATTACTGAGTATTTAATTAAGGAATTACACTTCTCTAATTTTTGATATTTTAATTTTTTTGAAAGCTAACCCATAAAAATAAAACACTGAAAATTAGAAAAATGTAAATTTGGAAATAATTCTAATGAGTATATAGAACGAAAAAAATTTTTAGAAGTTAGTTTTTTTATTTTTGATTTTGTTTTTCATTATCCATAAATTAGAAAATTAGTTGTTAGATTAGTTTCTTAGAAAAATTAGTAATTCATGTAAATATTGTTTGAAAAACAGGTCATCTTTTGGTGGATTATAGGTAAAATCGCAGATTTTTTTATGGATTAATTCAATTATTTTGATTTCGATTAATTTTGCTCCGGATCCAAATAATTGTTCTAGTATGTTTACAATTTTGTTTATATTTTCAGGTATATTCTGTTTAGTAATTCCGTATTTTTCTTCCAGGTAGATGAAAATATTGAATTTTTTTGAATTGATAAATAACGCAAAACTTTCATCAAATGCTTCGATGATTATTGAATTATCATTTTTTTGTTTTAATATTTGAAGTGTGTAATTTGTTGCTATTTTTTCTGTTTGCATATATTTTCAACTTTTGTGTATTTGTGTTGTATTGTTGTTATGTTTTACTCAGATACATATTGCATCGCAAGATTCAATATATAACTTGTTTTTTTACCGACATATATCGAAAATTGACATATGTTCCTACAAGCACATATTTACGAACGAAGCGAATGTGTTAAACACTAAGCAAGGTCCAAAAAAAAATAGGCATAGTTGCGATTTGTTAATTTTTCAGTATCGTTCTTCAAGAGGAGTATTTTCTAGATAATTCTCAGTTAACAATTCCAAATTTTGTTTTTGTTTGTTTAGGTTTCTTGACCGAATATCTAGTGCAATCATTAGAACATAAGGTATGACCAAATACAGTGATGCTATTACAAGGTTATTGAAAAAATAAGAAAAACCAAGTAATTGACTCATAGAAAGTGCAGCATAAGTTTCTAAAATATCAACCATCACTACGGCAAGAGAGGTTAGTGTTAAACAAAGAAAGAATTGCGTCAAAACACCTCTTTCTTTTCCAAGAATTATACCTGGTATCGCAGACGATAAAATAAAAACCCAAGCAAAACCATAAACAAAGACCACCAAATCCATTCGAGAAGTTAACCATAAACCTACAGAGGGAACAATAGTGTTCACATTCGTAACTAATGTTGACACAGCAGTTTGAGTAAATATTTGATAGGTAATCATTAGTGTCCAAGCTATAGATAAGTAAAGTGGAGCTACCCAAGCGGTTTTTGCCAATGAAATCCCCGAAACACCAAATACAATATGATATATTAAGCTTTACGATATCGCACTCAATAAAACAAGACAACATCAACGGAAAAAAAGGTATTTTGAAGAGTAACTAAAAAATAAAGGAAAAAAATAGTAAATATTAAATTTCAAATATAACTAATCACAGGTTTTTTTTAAATTGGAATCTTCCAATAACTAATTATGCTGCCTTTAATCCACTCACCGCCAATATTCTTAACAACTTCATTGATTTCATTCCATTCATTCTTCAAATATCGAACTGGTTTAACTATCAGATAATCTCCCTTAATTGCAAAACTTAATAATTCGAGTTGTTCAGGATTAAACTCTTTTTGATAAGCACTTATGACTTTATTTGTATTAACACTAAGTTTTTTTGTAACCTTGGAATCGGGTTTTGAAGTTACTAAAGATCTTGAAATAACAGGGGGAGATACAGCAGAGCTTATTTTGAAGTTTGGAATCGGATAGGAATCCGCAACATCCTCAAAATCATCACTTCTTACCACGACCTGAATTTGATCAGAAAATAAATCAAATTTGATATCGATTAACTCTAAACTATTTGGCAGATTTGACATATTAGATTTCTTTGTTCCACGCAACATTTCAACAAATAATGCTGGATCAAGTTTTAAGATTCTCATTTTCATAGCTGTAATCACTCAGAACTATCTTTCTAACTTTAAATAAATAACTTAAAAGTATTGGTTACCTCTTTCACTCTTGTTTTAGATTAGACTTAGATTAAGAGAACTATGCAACTAATATTAAAAAAATGATATAGGATAGCATTAAAATCGCACCTTCAATTCTTGAGATGCCCCCACGCATTACAAAACGCCAGAACAAAATTGACGTTATCAATAAGAATGGGATAATTTCTATAAAGACAGTCATATCAACTTGAAACGGAGAAACCAAGAGTATAATGCCTAATACAAGTGTTAAATTAGTGAGATT
>JAUWJK010000008.1 GCA_030607735.1 Candidatus Bathyarchaeota archaeon | reverse complement strand
TGAGCGTAAGCAGATTTTTAAGACTAGTGGGATGATTATTAAGACTCAGAATGTTACTCAGTCTGCTAAGGGTGATAAGGGTGGTTTGTGGACGACTACTGTTGCGGTTGCTGTTTTTCTACCTGAAAAAAAGTCATAACAGTAAGTGTCCTTATGTTTTGGTGATGGAATGGAGAATTTAACGAAAAGAAGGTTCACTGGACGAACAGCAACGGCAATTATTCCAAAATTACCCGATAAAATATTACTTGTTAAGCGCTTGACTGTCCCTTTTTCAGGGTATTGGGCTTTACCTGGAGGTAGATTAGATTCAGGAGAAACTGTAGAAGCTACAATTATTCGAGAAGTAAAAGAAGAAACTGGACTCAAGGTAATCATAGTAAAAAAGATAGGTGAATATCGAGAAATTGGAGTTCAAAACGATATAGAATATGAATATTACCCTGCTTGTTTTCTTGTTAAAATAATTGGAGGTAAATTAAAAAAACAAGAAAACGAAATTGATGCTTTAGAGTTTTTTTCATTAACAAATATTCCAAAAATTATTGCTTTTGAACATAATACAATGGTGAGAGATTATGTAAATAGTCTAAAAAAAGATGAGGTTAATCAATGAGAATTTCAAAAAATTATTAATAAAAATAGCACTTAAAAAAGGCAAATAATATTAATGTTTTGAGGTAACCAATACCTCGGTGATCAATCTTAATAAAGCCGTTACTTGATGGACCTATCATTATTATAAATTTTAAGACATATCTAGAATCAACAGGTAAAAAAGCAATTAACCTTGCCAAACAAGCTGAAAAAGCTAGCAAAGAAACAGGTGTTCTAATTGCAGTTGCACCTCAATTTGTTGATATTGGATTAATTGCAAATACGGTAGATATTCCAGTGTTTTCTCAGCATATTGATGCAATATCCCCTGGCAGTCATACAGGTCATATACTTGCAGCATCCATCAAAGAAACAGGAGCTACGGGTACACTAATTAACCACTCTGAAAAACAACTTAAGCTTTCAGAAATTGATAAAATTATTACTACAATGAAACAAAATAATTTAGTTTCATGCGTTTGTGTAAATAATCCGAATGTAAGCAAAGCTATTTCAGCTCTAGATCCTGATATTATTTCTATTGAACCTCCTGAACTAATAGGAACTGGAATTGCAGTTTCAAAAGCTAAACCTGAAATAGTAACAAACACAATCAAACTAGTTCATCAAATAAACAAAAAACCAATTGTACTGTGTGGTGCTGGAATAAGCAAGCCTGAAGATGTATCTGTAGCAATAAACCTTGGTACTAAAGGAATTCTTGTTGCCAGTGCAGTTGTTAAAGCAAAAAATCCCTATAATCTTCTATGCAAATTTGCTGAAGCTATAAAAAAAGCTGATATGTGATTTTTTGAAAGTAGAAGCAGAATGTGCATCTTGTCTACTTTCGAGAGCAAAAGCTGAAGTTTACATGGGAACAACCAATCCCGCATTACGTTTTCGAACAATGAAAGAGATTTTAAAGTTATTGAGTAGAGAATTTAAACCAACGTCAGTACCAGCGGATTTAGGTACAAAAAGGGATCGTTTAATAAAATTATTAACCAGCAATAATGATCCATATCTACAAGTTAAAGACAAGAGTAACAAAAAAGCGATTAAATTATTACCTTATGCAAAAAAATATGTTGAAAAGGGTTATACTCAGCAAGAACGATTTAAGAAAGCTACTTTATGTGCTATAGTAGGAAATTTAATGGAATTCGATATTCCTGGATTCACTTTCTCTTTTAAAGAATTGACAAGAAAAATTCGAGAAGCCAGCAAAGATTTAGTTATTGATGATATTGATAGTGCATATGAATTAGCAAAAAAAGCCTACGGCATTCTTTACCTAGCAGATAATGCTGGAGAAATTGTTTTTGATACTATTTTGGTAGAACAACTAAAAAACATGGGTCTAAAAGTAACGTATGTTGTTAAAGGAGGTCCAGTATTAAATGATGCAACACTAAATGATGTGGAAATTTCTGGAATGGATAAAATTGCTGATAACATAATTACCACAGGAACCGATGCAGTTGGATTATTAACAAAAGAGGTTTCTCACGAATTTCTTAAAACCTATATGAATGCTGAATTAATATTCGCAAAAGGAATGGGATACGCTGAGACATTAACTGAATATACCCTTACAAAACCTCATTTTCTTATGTTTAGAACAAAATGTCAACCAGTAGCAAACTATTTTGCTTCACCTCGCGACAAAAATATTGCGAAGTTGATGCAATAAATGGAATATAATGAAATTGGCCTAAAATCAAAAAATCTTGTTTCTTTAGAAGAGAATCTACAAAAAGAATGGTTACTAACAAATGGAATAGGCGGATACGCAGCATCAACAATTCTAGGCATTAATACAAGAAAATATCACGGCTTACTGATATCTGCTCTAAATCCACCAGGAAATAGAACTGTCCACCTTGAAAGAATAGATGAAGATGTTACGATTAATAATCAGACTTACCGCTTTGGAGCAAATGAATTTAAAGACATAATTTATCCAAAAGGATTTAAATTGTTAAAAGAGTTTTCAATTAATCCTTTTCCAACTTTCGTTTATAGTAATTCTGTTGTTGAAATTAAAAAAAATATTGCTATGCCTACCAAAAAGAACGCAATAATACTGCTTTATAATATCACTAACAAAAGTTCCAAAATGGCAAAAATAAAATTATTTCCATTAGTAAATTCTAGAAATTTTCATAAAATTAGTAATAATAACCTTAAACCACTACAATATACACAAATTCAAACCAAAAACTCTGTATTATTATCTTTTTGTAATCCAAAATCAACTTTAACTATTTTTTCTACTAAAGGAAAATTTATAAAAAAAACAAACTTCATTCAAAATATATACTATCGACAAGAGGATCTGCGAGGAGAAAGCAGCATAGATGATTGTTTACAACCAGGATTTTTTGAACTTAAAATAAATCCAAAAAAATCAATAAAAACTTGTATTATCGCTTCATCTGGTAAAAATATAAAAAATTCCCTAGATATTATTCAAGAAATTGGTATAACTAATAAAGAAATTAAATTATTATTACAACACGAAACAAAAAAAAATAGACAATTATTAATTGATTTTTATTCTAACTACAATAAACTTCAAGAAAGCAATTGGTTAAACTGGATCATGTTGGCTGCAAAAAATTTCGTCGTTGAGGATCATAAAAACAATAAACATATTTTAGCTGGATATTTTTGGTTTGGACCTTGGGGACGTGATACTTTCATTTCATTACCTGGGTTAATACTCATACCTAGGAGATTTAATGATGCAAAAAACATACTTTATAATTTTTCCACGTTAATTAAAAATGGTTTAGTCCCCAATTTTCAACAAGATCATCAAAAACATATGGAATATAATACAGTTGACGCAAGCTTATGGTATTTAAATGCAATTTTGCAATATCTAAAATATACAGGAGATTTTGCTTTTGTTCAAAAAAAATTATGGAGTACAATTCTTAAAATCGTTAAATTTTTTGAGAAAGGAACTGACTTTGGAATAAAAATGGATCAAGATTGCCTACTTCAACACGGTCCTCAGCTCACATGGATGGATGCAATAGTAAATGGAAAAGCTGTTACTCCACGATCAGGAAAAGCAGTTGAAATTCAATCACTGTGGTATAATGCATTAAAAATTACAGGATTATTAGCCAAAAAATTTGGAGAAAAATATAATTACGAAAAATATACAGAAATTGCTTCAAAATCAAAATTAAGTTTTAATAGAAAATTTTGGAATAAAAAAAGAAATTGCTTATTTGATGTGGTGGAAAATGATAATAATGATTCATCAATCCGTCCTAATCAGATAATTCCTATATCTTTGGATTTTTCTATTATTGAAAAAGATCATTATAGAGCAATTATTGATGTGGTTTCTACTAAACTTCTTACTCCATATGGTTTGAAGACTTTGGAAAAAAATGATTTAAAATATAAAGGAAAATATGTTGGTAATAGACAAAGTAGAGATCAAGCCTATCATAATGGTACAGTTTGGCCTTGGTTACTAGGTCCCTTCACAACAGCATATTTTAAACTAAAAAAAATGGAGCCTCAAAAAAGTAATAAAATTGAAAAGAATATATTACAAACTTTACTAAAAGATCATCTTCAACAATCCGGATTAGGATATGTAAGTGAGATATTTGACGGCGACGTACCTCATAAAGGACGAGGTTGCATTGCTCAAGCTTGGAGTATTGCTGAACCTCTTCGAGCATATATCGAAGATATCATGAATATTAAACCAAAATTTCATGAAATTTTATAATTTGTTCTTGATAATTTTCCTTAGTTCCAAAGCAGCTCTTTCAGGAGGAACTGTATTGATGAACACGCCCGTATTTTTTTCAAATCCTGCCCAAATCGATAATTTTGGATAAACTTCCAAATGCCAATGATAATACTCTTTGGTTTTCTTGTTTAATGAAATATGAAAACCATAATTGTAAGCAGGATCATTCGTAAGCAATTTGAGAGCAGTTAAGCTTTTCTTTAAAGTTTCAGCCAAAATTCTTTTTTCAAAGTTAGTTAGATTTATTATTGTATTATCATGACGTTTGGGAATTATCCAAAACTCCATGGGTTGAATGCTTGCATAAGGGGTGAAAACAATAAAACAATCATTTTGAAAAATAAGTCTGGAGCCTTTTTTCTCTTTTTTTATTATATCACAAAATACGCATTTTTTATTTTTGTTAAAAAATTTTTGACTAGCATCGATTTCTTCTTCTATTATTCTGGAAACAAACGGAATTGCTACAATTTGACTATGAGCATGAGTAAGTGACGCACCAGCTTCTTTACCATAATTTCTGAAAATTGAAACATATCAAATATAAGGTTTGGAGCTTAAATCAGTTAACATTTCAATATACGCATTAATTAAATTAATCAATTGATCAATTTTTGCAGTGGATGGATTTTCATCATGAACTGGAGATTCAACTAAAACTAAATGATGCCCTACTGCATTAATCAGATTATTAGACAATTTAACGGATTTATCACAATCATTATTTTTATTGTAGCTAAAAGCAGGATAAAGATTTGGAATAATCCTAATAATCCAATTCTTTTTTCTTTCTTTAGGAGTATCTACAGATTTTACTATTTTTCCATTTTCATTTAAATACAGGAAAACAGCTGGGGGAGTTAACGCCTCATTGCCCACACAAAGAGGACAAGATTTTTCTTTTAAAGTAAGACGTTTAACCTTGATAAAATCTGTTGGATGTCTACTTCGTTCTGTGGCAATAACCACCCAACGATTTAATAGATAATCCTTTCTGACCTCATTACAGACCATAAATAATACCTCAGTATATAGAAAATGTACATAAAGAAAATTTTAATTTTTCTAAGTTCAACGAAAAAACATTAGTTTCTTCACCAAATAAGTTTAATTCTTACTCTTTGTATACAAAACCATCACCAATACACAGTTTATATTTTAAAAAAAAATAAAAGCAAAAAACCTCACTTTTCTATAAAATAGTTTTTAATTAACATCTAAAATACTTACCAAAAACCTTAAGTGTCGCATTTCTTCTAAGATGTGTTAGTCTTAAAAAAAATTAGGTGTTAAATCAGATTGGCAGTAGAAGGTTTTTTTGAAAACAAAAGACAACCAGTGGATGCTAAAGTTGGCGAATTAACTCCTCAATCAAGAGCAGTTAACGTACTGGCAAAAGTAGTTTCTAAGAGTGAAATAAGAGATATTCCAATGGGTAGAGATGGTTCAGCCCACAAAGTGTGTGATGCACTTGTAGGTGACGAAACTGGATCCATTTATCTAACTTTATGGGATGACAATATTGAGAAGGTTAATGAGAGCGATACTGTAAAAGTTGATAACGGTTATGTTACGCTCTTTAAAGGTAATATGCGACTCAATGTGGGAAAATATGGAAAACTCGAACTATCTGAAACTCCAATGGAAGTAGAAGTGAATACTGAAAATAATGTTTCTAGCAAAGAATATGATCAACCAAGACGTCCTTATAGAGGCGGCGGCGGTAGAGGCGGCGGCGGTGGATACGGCGGTAGAGGCGGCGGCGGTAGAGGCGGCGGCGGATACCGACCAAGATATTAAATTAAAAAAAATAACGTTTTGCTTTAAAAAGCATCCTCAATTTCTTTTTATTTAACTTTTCTTAAAGTAAGTGTTAATGTTAAACTATATTTTTTAATGACTTTTCGACTACAGGAGTTTAAAAATTGGTTTCAAAAAAAAGAAAAACAAAATGTTAAAGACCTCTTAGCCACGGCAAAAAAACCTGAAAAGATTTCTCCAAAGTTACATAGATTTTATGGAGGAAAAGTTCAGATGATGCCAAAATGTTCGATTACTAGTACTGCTGATTTTGCTATATGGTACACTCCTGGTGTTGCCGCAGCTTGCAGAGAAATTGTTGAAAATCCTAGAACTTCATTTGAATTAACAAATCGGTGGAATTATGTAGGAGTAGTAACTGATGGTTCGCGGGTACTTGGTTTAGGTAATATTGGTCCAGAAGCTGCTATGCCCGTTATGGAAGGAAAGGCTCTTCTTTTCAAATACTTAGGGGGTGTAGACGCATTTCCTATATGTCTGAAAACTCAGGATCCTGACGAAATAGTTCATACCTGTAAACTCCTTGAACCAACTTTTGGTGGCTTAAATTTAGAAGATATTTCAAATCCTAAATGTTTTCAGGTTTTAGAGGATGCAAGAGATCAATTAAATATTCCAGTATGGCATGATGATCAGCAAGGAACAGCAACAGTAATTTTGGCAGGTCTTATTAATTCATTTAAGATTGTTGGAAAAAAACCAAAAGAAAGCTTAATCACTCTAGTAGGATCTGGATCAGCTAATATGCGTACAGCTTATGTTTTAATTCGTTGGGGAATTAAACCAGGTAATATAATTATGGTAGATTCCAATGGAATTATTCATCGCAATAGAAAAGATATTAACAAGACATTAAATCCATGGAAGTATGATTTAACCCAAAAAACTAATTCTGAATGTCGAACTGGAGATATTTCAAATGCCTTTAAGGGTGTTGATGTAGTTGTTGCCGCATCAAAGCCAGGTCCTAATACAATTCAAAAAAAATGGATAAAAACAATGGCTGATAAATCGGTGGTTTTTGCATGTGCCAATCCAATTCCCGAAATTTGGCCTTGGGAGGCAGAAAAAGCAGGCGCTCAAATAATAGCAACTGGTAGAAGTGATTTTCCCAATCAAGTAAACAATAGTTTAGGTTTTCCAGCGATTTTCCGTGGTGTCTTAGATGTAAAAGCAAAGATTGTTACTGACGATATGTGTATCGCTGCTGCAACCGAACTAGCTTTATTCGCTGAAGAACGTGGTATTAGTAAAAACAATATTCTACCAACAATGGATGAATGGGAAGTTTTCCCAAGAGAGGCTGTAGCTTGTGCTATTAAATCAATTGAACAAGGTGTTGCAAGAATAAAACCTAGCAAACAAGACTTATTTGAACAAGCTACAACAATTATCCAAAATGCTAGAAATTCGACAAAACTCTTAATGAAATATAATTTAATTAAAAAAAAACCTTTGCAAAAAAATCTGTAAAAATAGTTGATAACTGACTATTAATTTGTTCGGGAGAAAATTAATTAAGATGTCAAAGAGAGGTTAATAGTCAGTGAATAAAAATGCGATTAGATTATACTATGTATATTTTAGCTGTTATACTCTTAACTGCCACAATTCTGCCTTTTGTTATTCAAATAGAAGGTGTAAATGATAGTGAACGAAATTTATGGGTAGTTTTGACTTTAGGTCTTGGTTTAATTTCAATTGGATTAGGTTATTCACAAAGACCAAAGACCTCTGCACAATCTTGTGAAATACCGGCTATATTACCTGAAATATCCGAAGATGTTACTTTCTCTGATAAACCAACCAACAAACTTATCGAAAATAAAATCAAATTAGAAGTAACTCCTGAACATAACGATGAAGAACCTATTTCCTCAAAACCTCAAATTGAATTAACAAAAATAAAAGGAATTGGAGAAAAAAGAGCTGATCAATTAAAAGCCTTAGGTATACAAACAGTTAATGATCTTTCAAATGAATCAGCAGCAAATATTGCTAAAAAACTTAAAATATCACCTAAAATTACAAGAAAATGGAAATCCACCGCAAAAGAAATGTTAAAATAATCTTTCAAGATTTAAAGTGGAAGAATTCTAACGATATTTCTTTTTTCAAGACGTTTTATGGCGTCAATGCACTCTTCTTTTTTATCTCCTTTAATATCTAGATGATGCATAATATCAAAAACAGATACTTCAGATCTGCCAAAATTTTGTCTTCTATTTCTAAGGTGAGTTACAATGGATCTCTCAAGTTTTCCACATCTCCACGTGGTATTGCGCAATAAAACAACAATAGTCTGAACAATAGTTGTTTCGTTGGCTTTAAACTCCTTTAAGCCTCCCAACTCTCCCCCACCGAGTTAATTTAACGGTGTCGTGTTCTTAAACGTTTGTTTGAAATCAAAAAAAATTTATAAAAACAAAAATATTTAGTCTTGTTTTTGATTTTTAATCCCAAAATGTAACTGTTTTTAAATTTGTTTACAGATTATTGAGTTTTTTATAAATCTAACCTAAATTTTCAATAAGATACAAATAAAATTTAAAATGAATTCTTATTTTTAGTTTAATTTTTTAAGATTTTCTTTAAAGTATTCGCCTAAAACTTAATTTAGAATTTTATTAACTTGCTTAATAGCTACTATTTTTTTCAGAAATATTGTTCTCTTTATTACCTAAAAATGGCCTAAGACGCAATAATTGTTGAGCAATAAAACTAACAAAGAATCTAAACCATAAAGTAATAACTCTAGTAAGTATCGTAGCCGTAGCACTTAATTCCCAATTAACACCTAAAGAAGTAAACATAGTAGTCATTGTTATTTCAGGAAGTCCCACTTCAAATGGAATTCCAATGGGAATAGATTTTACTGCAACAACAATTCCTGATGTGATAAGTAATATACTCCATGGTATGGGTTCACCTGTTGGTGACAAAGATACAAAAACTAAATAAGGTATACTCACTGCAAAAATCCATGTCAAAATTAGATATCCTAAAGAAATAAACAATGCTTTTGGATTTTTCTTAAAATCAATCATTGAATCATGAAAACTTCCTGCCATGTTTATTGCTTCTTCACCAATGGCAGATATTTTCTCTTTCCATCTTTTTGGACTTATAGCCTCTCCTATTTTTACAAGCAAACCAATTACTTTCAAACTCCATTTTTCTTTGAAAGAAAGCAAAATCATCAAAATTAGTCCAGCACTTATTGCAACTGTTAAAAAAAGCACTAGATTGAAAACTAAAGGATCAATCTGTCCTTCAGTATAAATCAAACTCAGACCCACAATTAACACTGAAACATTCATTGTCATTCCTAAAATTCTGTGAGTTACAAGTGATGCAACAACTTTGCCACAAGTATTGTTTCCCTGTTCTTTTGCAATTAAATATACTCTTAATGCTTCTCCACTTACAGATTCAGCAGGCACTATAATGTCAACAAATATTCCACTCCAAACTAAAAGATTGGACTTCACCACTGATAATTTAACTTCAAGAAAATTTATCAAAGTTCTCCATGAAAGTGAGAAAAAAAAGATTTCAACTAAACTGGCTAGAATTGCAATCGAATAAATAACTGGATTTACAGTTTGCAATTTAGCGAAAATTGCAACCAAATCCACTTGAAAGATGTAAATATATACAAAAAAAGCTAATATGCCGATTAATGGCATTAATAACGTTTTTCGACCAAATGTAGTTTTTGGCGGTTTAGGCGGACATTCCATTAGTTTACACCAATTTAATAACGAAAAGGAATAGTTACCTGCAGTTATATATTTTCTCTAATTCAAAGAAAAAAATAACCATTCCTTAATCTTCCTATAGTGAATAAATTGGAAATCTCAGAAGAGCAACAATTCCACCCAGACTAAGCAATTTAGTTCCTCCTTCATGTTCAGTACTAACAATAGATACTGATCCTTTTTGTTGCTCAACTTGTTTCATCAATTGATCCAATTGCAATCTATTATCTTCAAAAGATTCGCGAAGCAATGTATCTGCAATAACTATTCTTTCAACAGCTCCCTGTTTAACAGCATTTTTAACCAAAGTAATTCCATATAAAACAGTATGTTCTTCTTTGCCAAGTCTTTTCATAATCTCTTCAATTATTTCAGTTTCTTCAATAACCCTTAATTTATTTGAAGCTTTCAGAAGAACTCCTGATCGCAAAGCTTCTGAAATCCCAGCAGTACCCCCAGTATTTACACTCTTTATATCCGCTACAGATTTGGCAATCTCTGGAGCTTCTTTCAAAAGAAAAGTAGCAAAATTATTCTTTATAAAACCCACACCCAATAGAATTATTGGACTATGAGTAAACAACCAAATTTGATTTATGCTTTGTAATACCCGTTTAAAATATTCAATAGTAACCTTTTTCCTTAATTCTGGGTTACGCTTTCCAGGTATTTTTATTCGTTCTTCAATCTTCGTGTCTACTCCATATTGTTTTGTTTGTGCAACTGCAAAACTTTCATCATCAATTGACACAATTATGATAGATTTTTCAGTTTTAGTGGATTTCTCTAACCTATTTAAAAGGTGTTTAGACCACTCTTTTTTAACTATAGTAACTGGTTTGTTTAAAGAAATAGAAATTGTATGATGATCACCTGTTGGAATATTATCAGGAGCATGACAAATTAAACCATGGACCCTCAACCTGCCTAAAAATTTGTCCCATCCAACATATTCAACTTTAACGCCCATAAAAGCAGAAACTCGCTCAGCACTCTTAGGTCTAGAAAGCTCCCTATTTGATTTAAGAGCACGCGAAGAATAAGCATAAACCTCATCCCCCTTGTATATGACATTATAAAGATGCCAAAGATCATCCTCAGAAGTTGGGATTACTTTTACAAAATCTTTCTGCAAATCTTTTTCGATAATTTTCACGATTATACCTATCAATAAAAACTCAAATGTCATGTAAATAGATTTCACTAATTGAATTTTATTAATAAATAACAAGTTAAATATAAAAACCTATAATTATCTTACAATTGTAAAATTGTTTCTAACTGATGAAAGGTGAAATTATGCATCTAGCCGAAATACAATTTCCAATAAAAAAAATGGAAAGAGGTTACAATAATAGGACACTCCATGTGAATCTTTCAAAAATGAAAATAAAAATCAAACCTGTATCCAAAAAAATGAAACAAATTTTTACTGGTGGCCGGGGGTTTAATCTCTGGCTAATGTGGAATTCTTTACCAAAAAATCAAAAAATAAAATGGACAGACCCTACAAACGAAATATGCTTATCATCAGGACCACTTTCTGGAATTCCTGGCTTTCCAGGAGGTGGAAAAAGCATTGCAATGTCAATTTCTCCTTTAACCAACATGATTATAGATTCAAATGTAGGTGGCTTTTTTGGACCTTACCTAAAATTTTCAGGTTGGGACGCATTAGAAATTCAAGGTAAATCAAAATCAGAAGTATACATTTTTATTGATGGAGATAATCAAAGAATTATTATAGAAGATGCGAAAGACCTTCCCTCTGAGACTAATCTTATTGTTGATATTTTATCAAAAAAACATAGTCCCAAAAATCCACTTTATATCTCAATTGTTTCAACTGGCCCTGGCGCTGAGAATACTCTTATGGGTTGTCTAAATGTTTCTTGGTACGATTCATTAAGAGGTACACACAGGTTCAAACAAGCAGGAAGAGGCGGAATTGGAACAGTTCTTCGAGATAAAAAAATAAAAGCAATAGTTGTAAAATATTCAGAAAAAATGACATTAGAAAAAATTAATCCTGCTGATAGCACTCTCGTTAAAGAAGTGATTTTGAAATATAATAAGGAATTGCGTAAACTTGATCCAAAACAAAATGAAATGTCGGTTGTAGGTACTACTCATTTAGTGCCTATAATGAACACTTTTGATTTGTTACCTGTAAATAATTTTAAATATGGAAGTCATAAAGACGCGGAAAAGTTAGGAAGAGATGTATACCGAAAAAGATTCAATTCTGGATATGCAGGTTGTTGGATTGGTTGTGCACTTTCTTGTTCTCATGTTGTCAAAGATTTTGAACTTTCAACAGGCCCTGATAAAGGTCAAAGAGTATTTGTTAATGGTCCTGAATATGAAACCATTGCGGGTGTTGGATCTAACTGCGGAATATTTGACGCAGAATATGTTATTGAAATGAATTATTATTGTGACATTTATGGATTAGACACGATAAGTGTAGGGACCTCAATCGCCTTTGCTATGGAATGCTATGAACTAGGATTAATTGATAACAAATTTACAGATGGATTAAATTTGTGTTTTGGAAACAAAGAAGCTGCTTTAAATATTATTCATCAAATGGCCCAAGGAACTGGTTTTGGAGTTATTATAGGAAAAGGAATCAGACAAATGAAAAAACTCTTTGAAAAAAATGGGGTTAATCCAGATATTCTAAAAGATATAGGTATGGAGTCAAAAGGCTTAGAATTTTCTGAATACGTCACTAAAGAGTCTTTAGCCCAACAGGGTGGTTATGGACTAACTCTAAAAGGAGCCCAACATGATGAAGCATGGCTAATCTTCTTAGATATGGTACATAATCTAATGCCAACATTTGAACAAAAAGCTGAAAATCTTCATTGGTTTCCCATGTGGAGAACTTGGTTTAGCTTAAACGGATTATGTAAACTACCATGGAACGATGTAGTTCCAGAAGGAAACAATACAACCAAAAATCCTGCAAAAGTAATTTCGCATGTTAATAATTATATCAAATTCTTTTTCGCTATCACAGGGAAAAAAGTTACAGAAAAGGACATAATATTGATGAGTGAAAGAGTCTATAATTTCCAACGAATCTTTAATTTAAGAATGGGTTTGGGTACACGTGAACAAGATACCATTCCCTATCGAGCTGTTGGACCGGTAACCAAAGAAGAATATATCAGTAGAATAGATCGCTATGACAAACAAATAAAAGAAAAGTTGAACGTTAATCCTAAACTTAAATCAATTGAAATAAAAATACAACTTCTAAGGAAATTTCGTGAGAAAGAATATGAACTACTAAAAGATGCTGTTTACAAAAGACGTGGATGGAATTCTAATGGTGTGCCTACAGTAGCAAAAATAAAATCTTTAGGTATAGCTTTTACTGAGGTATTAACGCTGTTAAATCAATAATTGAATACAAAAACATCAACGAAATAAATAATTATGAAGAAATAATACTGTTAAATTTTAGCTGATTATCATATATTTATTTTAAAAAATATTAGTTTTATATTTCTTTTATCATTGAATATAGCAATTTGTCAAATTTACATTCGAAATTAATCGATGTTTATTAATCAATCAAACAGGAACTATAACTAACAGAAAAATCCAAAAATTACAAAAAAAATACCGCTAATTATTATAAAAATTCAATAATTTATAATTAATTTTATTTTTCCTCCAATAAAAACAAGCTACTACCTACTTCATAATATTTTACACTTAAAATCAAATACGAAAAAATTCGAAGTAACTAATTATAAAATTAATAGTTAAAAAATAATAAGATGATAGTTCAATAAATACAAATATTTGTAAATATCTATTTGATAAACCCAAAATTAAACTAATATTCAATATATGGTTAAAAAAAAATAAATAAATATGTTATTTTGATTATAATATTATTGAAAAGTACCGAATTTAATGAAAAACCCTTTTTTTTAACTTTCTTTAGCATAAGAATTTATTGATCTAAAGTCTTAAAATTAACCAAATTTTCATTTTTAAATAAGCTACTAAATGCATAGAGGGTCAAAAAAAATCATTGAAAAAAAAATTGTCCTTTCGATCTTAAAACTAACAAATCAAAATGTTGTTGACGTAAAAATAATCAGTAAAGATTCCAAATTTGATTCAAAAAAAGTAAAATTATGTTTAATTAAACTTAGTCAAGAAGGATTAATTACTTTCAATGACGAATTTGTAGAACTAAATAGCATAAGTCGAATTATGTTATCGATTAAAGCAATAGAATTAGGAGCAGATATAGAAAATGCAACCAGTTTACTATGTTGGCAAGAATTTGAAGGATTAGCTGCTATTGCTTTAGAACGAAATAACTTTTCTGTAAAAAAAAATCTTAGGTTCACATATCTAAAAAAAAGAAATGAAATGGATATAGTAGGTTTAAAAAAACCTATAATTTTATGCATAGATTGCAAACATTGGCATCAAGAAATCACCTATTCTTCGCTAAAATCTATTGTCAAAGACCAAATAAAAAGAACAAAAGCATTGATGGATTCACTACCCAATATTTCAACTAAACTTGAATGCACCATGTGGAAAAATGGAATATTTATTCCAGCTATTCTATCACTAGTACCAAATCGCTATAAGTTCTGTAATTTAGTACCAATAATCCCAATTTTGCAGCTTCAAGATTTTCTAAATCAATTACGGGGAAACATACAGCAAATAAAAATTTTCAAAAAAACATTTAGTCATTTAAATCTTGGGTCTTAATTTCAATGAATATGCGCACATAATTTTAGAAAATTGTATTAAAACACTACATTATTGTCCACGTTCTATGTTTTTTCGATTTTAAAATTTCCCCGATTAGTTCTAATTATTCTCATTTTTTCAGGAAGCTTATCATTTTCCCAATCTTTCCAACTAACCCGCTTAAAAATCCACTTCTTTTTTAGATGTGCTGCGATTATTGCATATTTATTTTCTTGTGGTATTGGAAAAAATTCGTCAAGAAACCTAAAAAGCTTATCAATTTGGGACTTAGGATAATACGCAAAATAACTCGAATTCTTAACTTCAAAAGCGAATACAAGGTTATTTTTTTGAGCCATAACATCAGGTAACGGACTTAAACTGGGAGCGCTCACAGGAATTCTTACAGCATTGTAGCCATTTTTTTTTAATAAAAGAACAAGTGCTCTTTCACTATAAAAACCGCGGTTTCGCCAACGACGAAGTCTTAGCTTATCGTCTTCTGTTACCAGTATTTTTACCTCAAAAACTGTATATGGTTGAACAGCTTAAAAAAGACTAATTAATTAAAAAAAAAAGTTTATAATGAAAAATTATTAAAATATGCAAAATATCGCCAAAAACATATTGGTGATGATAAATTTTATTGCTAATACTGGGATCACCAATATCACCAATATGTAGTTTGTTCATGTTGCACTATCGCAAAAATACATAGATTTGGGCCTCTATAAAGGTTCCAAAATCAGTTAAAGATACAAAATGACCATAAAAAAGTCAGACCCTTAACTAATTTAATATTTCTGAAACCCATAAATCAGATATATTAAAAAAAATTGTTATTAAAAATTACATACTATTTTTACATTTTTTTTATAAACTGAAAATCTCTATCCCACTTTTAAGCATTAAGAAATTTTTGGAAAACAATAAAGCAATTATTTTCATAATCCTCAAAAAGACTAAAATCGTAAAAAAGATGATAAAAATCTAAAAATAATCGAACATTCATCGAAGAAACTTAACAAATCCTTCGCATGGAGTTTATCAATGGTCTTTATATGGGGCCCTGGTAATCCCCATGGGAAGTCTCTAAGGGATATGTATCGGAGCTTAAATTGGGTTTATTTTTGAAATTAATCAATTTTTTGGCATATTTCATCTTCGAAATCATTGAAGAAAAAGGTTGCTTTTTTTCCACATTTTTATTCGATTTTTTTCTTATAATAATTTAGCTAAGAAATTAAAATAAATCCTAATTTGAGCCCTATTTGCCAAATAGGTGTATTTGAAACGTCGTAATTTTTGTTTATTTTTGTGTATGTTCCATTTTGCACATATTGTTGATTTTGAAATAACTGCTTTTATTTATTGAAGCATGTTTCTACTGAACATTGGAGAGTATACAGTTTGTCTTTTGATTATTTTGGATCAGGCTCCGAGACCTTAAGTCAAAGTGTACAAGAAGGTAACACCAAGGTCCGATGGAATTGGGGAAAATTTAAAAATACAGAAGGCTTTCCTGTAAACAAAAGCTTGCTAAATCAAGTTATAGGTCAAGAGACAGCTCTAAATGAATGTTTTTTATGTCTGACCGAATGGGTTCATAAACTAAAAAACTTAGAAAAAACCCAATGGTATACTAGCTGGAATACCCCCGATGCAGAGAAGCCATCAGCAAAAACAATGATTAGCCCAGGTCCTTATTTGTTGCTTTTGGGTGATCCGGGAACAGGAAAATCATTACTTGGAAGAGCATTATCTGAAAAACTTACTAATGTGTATAAAGAAAATGGAATTAAACTCTTTGATGTTTGTTCTTGGAAGAATCAAGTTTTGCCAAGTAAACCCCGCGTTTCTATTCATAAAGCTGGAACTGGAAAAAAAATATTAAAAAAAGAAGAAATAAAAGATCTTAAACACAAATTTGTAACAAAAATTGGGATAAAAGCTATCCAAATTCTTTTGCTTGGATTAGGATTATTTCTTCTCGGGGTAGGTTTTTATTTTATGATTCAAACATGGCAAACTTGGGCCGATAATTCACCTTACTTAGGGGATACAATTCAAAGTTTCTATAATAATAATTTCTCAGAATATTTTATAGCTAGATTCATTAATTTTGTTCCTTTAACATTTATTCCAGGCGGAAGTCTCATTTTCTTCAGTATATTAATTTGGTGGTTTTCTCGGTTAGGAGGAATGGGGGGTGCTAGAGGAATTGGAGGAGCCAAACAAAGTGATGTTCCAAAGCTCATTGTAGATAATACGGTAGATAAGGCACCCTTTATTGATGCTACAGGCCATAAAAGCGCTCAACTTTTTGGGTCAGTTGCGTGGGATCCATATCAAACAGGGGGTTTAGGAACGCCTGAACATCAACGAGTAACAGCCGGAGATGTCCACATTGGTTCCATGGGGATATTGTATATTGATGAGATTAAAAATTTAGATCCTGAAGAAACTGTTACGTTATTAACTGTGTTAGAAGACGGACAACTTCCAATAACTTTACGAGGCAGATGGGCTGGTGGAAATACTTCTGCAATGGCTGTGGCAACAGAACCTGTTCCAGCAATAACATTTCTTGTAGGTGCAGGGAATTTTGATAGTATCGGACAGATTCATCCTGCATTAATGGATAGAATTTATGGGTATGGTAAAGTTGTTAGAATGAATAATGATATGCCCAATACCATACAGAATCGCAGAAAATATGTGCAATTCATTGCTCAAGAAATTAAGCGTTTTACTCTGCCGCCTTTTGATCGAGAGGCCTGTATAGAAATAGTGGAAGAAGGCAGACGAAGAAGTAATAAACGAGCAGCTCTATCTACCCGATTTAGACCTTTAATTTCTATAATCAAAACTTCAGCAACTTTAGCAATAAGTGAAAATTGCGAGATAGTCTTGAAACGTCATGTTTTAGAGGCTTTAAATGAACACTGTAAAACTATTCAAAAGCAACTGTTAGAACATCAAATTCATGAAAGAGGAAAACTACTGGAAATTAAACCCGAGGGTATCAAACTAGGACAAATACATGGATTAGCAGTAGTTAATGATCCATATAGTGGTGAAATGACAGGCAGTGTTTTAGGCGTGAAAGCACAACTTGTCAAAAAAACTGAGCTTCCAAGAGATAAACCCCTAAAAGGTTACTATAATGTTACTGGTGTTGCAAAAGGACAAACATTTATTTCAGACAGTATTGCGAAGGTTCGAAGTGTAATTTTAAGAAAATATAGAGTAGATATTTCTCAAGATTATATGACTCATATAGATTTTGCTCAATCCTATGGTGTTGATGGGCCATCAGCAGGAGTTACGATGGCTATTTTGTTATGTTCTCTTATTGAAGGTAAACCAATACGACAAGACGTAGCAGTGACTGGAGAAATAAATTTGAGTGTCAACGGAGCAATTCAAATTACAGCAGTGGGTGGAGTTCATGATAAAATAAAAGCTGCTGAAGCTTGGGGTTTTAAAAAGGTCATTATTCCTAAAAAGAATTATTATCATTCAATAGATCCACGAGATTACTTGATTGAAGTTGTACCTGCAGCGACATTAGATGATTACTTAAAAGAATGTTTAATCGAACACCATTTTCTCCAAGTTCCTTTGAAAAAATATTGAATTATTAAGTTATAAAGCTGTTAATCAATTAGATCGAATAAATCTTCATAAAATTTTGAATCTATAAACAGTAAAAAAAATTAATTAAATAGGAAATTTAAGTTTTAGTTATTATTTGAGTATAGAATTATGTAATTATTTACATTTTTTTAACTTTAGGTATTGTTCGTTTTAGTTCGAAGAAATAAAAACAAAAAAGTACCTTAAATTACGATATTTTTATTTTTTTCATCGTCATTTTTGTTAATTTAGAAAAATCTTTAATTTTATGATGAATTAATCCTTTTTTTATATATAAATAAACAAAGTGAATTTAATTAATTGAGAGAAAAAAAATCATATATATAATACGAATATTTTCGTGATATAAATATAACTACTATTATTTTTTTTTAATAAAATTCGTAATAATGAAGATAGAAAAAAAAGAAGATAGAAAAATAATTAAAGCATTATCTACTAAAATATTAAGGCGAATATATGGGTATTTTAGCTTACGTTCTATTCAAGGTTGGATCTGGATCAGAAAGAGAAGTATGTCAAAAACTAATAGAGTTAGATGAAGTGGTTCATACTAACATTATTTTTGGAGAATATGATGTTGTTGCAAAGGTAAAAACTAATGACATTGACAAACTAGAAGAATTTGTATCTTACAAAGTAAGAAGAATATCAAACGTACTTGTGACTTCTACAATGATTGTTTCAAGAGAATATAAAAGAAAAAACAATTGTTAAAAGCTTAATTTAATATATAGTTGTTCGAATTTTATTTAAAAAAACCACTTTAGTTTTGTGGCATCTTTATTATTTTTTGTGGATAGTTTTATCTTTTATTGTTTATCATAATGTATTTAGGCGGTAAAAGGTGGAAAACCGAAAGCAATCCAATAAGGTAATTTCTAGTAGAAAAATGCGAGCTTTGGAAATAAATAGTGAATATTTTGGTATTTCCTTGCTTCAACTTATGGAAAATGCGGGAAAAAATGTGGCCCAAGAAATAGCTTTGCGTTTTCCTGCTAAAAGAAAAATTACAATTTTTTGTGGTTTGGGTGGTAATGGGGGCGATGGTTTTGTAGCTGCACGTCATTTATTAGGTTTAGGATTTCAGGTATCAGTGATTCTAGTGGGAAAAAGTAAATGGATTAATCATAAAGCTTCTTTGAAAAATTGGGTTGTTTTAAAGAATTTAAGTGATTATATTTCTATTACTGAAATCTCGGATAGTTCGAATATCCCAAATGTTAACGCGGAAATAGTGATTGATGCAATACTGGGAACAGGAAGTAGAGGAAAATTAAGACAACCTGTGAAAAAGATTGTTGAATTTATAAATACCTTAGATGCAGAAAAAGTATCTATTGATGTTCCAACGGGGTTAGATTCTGATACTGGCGAAACTTTAGGTGCTATACTAAAACCCAACCTGACTATAACTTTTCATAAGATAAAATCAGGATTAATTCATTCAAAATATTTTTGTGGAGAAATTTTAGTAAGCGACATAGGGTTACCTTTAGAATTTGAAAAAATGGTTGGTCCTGGAGACGTGTCTCTTGTTTCTGCCTCTCGAGCATTTAATTCTCATAAGGGGGATTTTGGAACCTTACTGGTTATTGGTGGTAGCAATTTGTTTTCAGGTGCGCCTGTCTTATCATCTCTTAGTGGACTTCGAACAGGGGTTGATGTTGTTTATACTGCAAGTCCTGAAAAAACTGCTTTGGTCAATGCATCAATGTCACCTAATTTGATTACAATTAAGCTTAAGGGCAAACATATTAGTTCAAATAATCTGAATTCTTTAAATCCGTTTATTAAAAAATCAGATGCTATTGTTTTAGGTCCAGGATTAGGATTACATGAAGAGACTATTGAATTTGTAGAATTATGTATAGACGAGATTGAAAAATTAGGAAAGCCACTTATTCTAGATGCAGATGGAATTAATGCTTTTTCCACTTTTAAAAGATCTTTAACTAATCCATTTGTTATTACGCCTCATATTGGTGAATTTAAAAAACTCACTGGAAAAATATTATCAAAAGACATTAAAAAAAGAATTAAAGAAGTTAAAGAAATTTCTGGAAAACTAAATGCTGTTATGGTATTAAAATGTGAAAAAGACATTATTAGTGACTCCATTAGGACTAAAATTAATTATACAGGTAATCCCGGAATGACTGTTGGTGGAACTGGAGATGTTCTTTCAGGAATTATTGGCGGATTAATTGCACAAAAAAATGATCTTTTTGAATCCGCTGTAGCAGGTACGTATGTTAATGGAGCTTCTGGGGATTTTGTGGCAGAAAAAATTGGATACCACCTTCTAGCTACCGATCTTTTGGATTGGATTCCTCGTATTTTGGAAAATCCAATGAGTCATATCAAAGTGAGAAATAGAATTGAATGTCCCTCCTAGATTAACTGTATATCATGCGAATCAGTGTGCCCCTAAAAGGTGTACAGGGTTAAAGCTTAAACGATTTGGTTTAGCAAGGGTTGTAAACAAGATTAGGTTTTTGCCTAAACATGCTATTGTGTTAAATCCTTTTTCTGAAATTGCTTTTTCTCCTGCGGATAAAGAAAGGCTTCAAAATTGTGGGTTAGTTGCTTTGGATTGCAGTTGGGAGCATGCTGAAAAAGTTATATTAAAACATGTTAAAGGAACCTCTAGGTGCTTGCCAATATTATATGCTGGCAATCCCGTTAATTATGGCAAAGCAACTAAATTAAATACAGTAGAAGCTTTAGCAGCAGGTCTTTATATTTCAGGTTTTAACGAAAGAGCACAATTTATTTTATCCAAATTTTCGTGGGGACATAGTTTTTTAGAAATAAATAATGTTCTTTTGGAAAAATATGCAGCAGCTAAAAGTAGTTTAGAAATTGTAAACATTCAAAATGAACTTATAAAAGATAGAATTAAATAAGTATTAAAAACTGTGTTTTGGTGATGCTTTTGTATACAGATTTTATGAATATCCTCTTTTATTTTCATAGAGTATCTTATTCTATAAGGAGGTAAAAAATATAGATTATATAACTAATTTTTACTTTTTCCTATTTTCGGTAGT
Source organism: Candidatus Bathyarchaeota archaeon (assembly GCA_030607735.1). Classification (GTDB taxonomy): domain Archaea; phylum Thermoproteota; class Bathyarchaeia; order Bathyarchaeales; family Bathycorpusculaceae; genus AD8-1. The sequence goes on along the minus strand of JAUWJK010000008.1, from coordinate 9,519 downwards.
TCTTATTTCTTTTTCAGGTGTACTACTTCCAGGACCTTTATTTGCAGTTACAATGAAAAGAGCAACAGAAAGAAAAACCGCAGGATTGTTTATTGCGCTTGGTCATGGTATTGTCGAGATTCCATTAATATTTTTAATATATTTTTGGGTAAGCCAATTTATTATTCCTGATTTTGTTGTAATAACTATTGGACTTATTGGCGGATTTTTAATGATATATATGGGGATAAGCGCATTTAGAAATAAAGATCTTAACATTGAATATAAAAATTCACGCAATGATTCATTTTTATCAGGAATTTGGACGACAGCCGCAAACGCTGGTTTTATTTTATGGTGGTTAACTATTGGAACAACACTAGTCTTAAACGCCAAAATTTTTGGAATAGCTGGTTTTTCTATTTTTACTATTGTACATTGGTTAGTTGATTTTACATGGTATAGCATACTAGCTGTCCTAATTTTTAAATCACGTAGATTTTGGAATAAAAAAATGCGTAAGGTAATTCTATTATTTTGTTTGATTGTTTTCGTTGGATTTGGAACTTGGTTTTTTGTATCTGCGATAATATCTTTGTTTAATTATTTATGACAAATTTAGGATTTTTAGGGAGAGAGCTTCATGTGTAGGGGAGCAATTTCATCACCCAAATAGTATTCCTGAGGTAGTTAAGTAAAGTTTGTATACAATAGTATAAACGAGTAAACACATGGTTTTTTTAGTATAAAGCTAAAAATTAATTATTTTTAATAAAAATTCACTATACAGTTAGGTTCTGGTGCGTTATCGGGTCACGGTTCTTCATGTTGCACGTCGGGTCATGGCTATTTTTCTGGGAAAATCAGTTGATAGATAATTTGGTGAGAGTGATAACCGTTGTGGGATAGCTTGTATTCAGTACATGCTAAAATTTTTTGTTAATTGGATATAAAACTAGTTCGTCAGGTGTTCTATGACCTCTCTTCAATAAAATGTCTCTTTCTTTCAATAGGCAACTTCTGTTATGTCTAATCGAAAGTTTAGTGTCTCCTTCTTCCCATGCTTGCTTACATTTTTTTCCATCATCATAAAAGGGGTCGTCATAATTTTCAATTCCGAGTGACGCAACTACATCCTTTTTTTTCTCATATTTTTTGGCATTTAATTCACCATCAAAAACTATGGTGCTTCCACAATTATGAAATAATGCTCCTTTTCAAAATCACAATTGAAAGCATATAACGGCTTTCTTAATTGTGGTAATATTCGAGTAACAATCATATTCTTCAATTTTTCTATGGATTCGGTTCTTCTGGTACAATGTATCTTCAATCCATTTTTGTCTATGTAACCAAAAATAACGGGAATGATGTTTTGATAATGCCTACTATCCCGATAATTGCAAAATTCGCCGATAGTTTCAATATCTATGATTGTGCCTTCAAAATTTGATTTTACTTCTTCGGAGTGAATGATGACCATACATAAAATCTAACAAGGAACTTCCCAAAAAGCTTTTGGTGGGTCCATAAAGTTGTCGGTAAAACTTTTCCATATCAAAAGTCGGGGATGATTCTCAGGGTGATTTATGTTGTTTAGATATTTTGACTGGTGATGTTATATGGACTCAACAATTCAAAACTGATGGTTCAACTGTTGGTTTAGTATCTTTACAGAATACAATTTTCTTCACAACAAAGGATCATATTTGAACTTTTGACAAACTAATAGGTAATCTAACAAGTGTTAAAACCTTTGACCATTATGTACTTCCACCAGTTGTAGCGGAAAATAAAGTGTTTATAGCAACTGATCTCTTTCTTTTTGCTTATGAATAATTCCACGTTTTCTTGGGATAAAACTTCTTTATCTAACTATTTTTTTGATTAAATTTTAATTTCCTTCCTTCCTTTTTACCATGATTTCTGGAAAAATACTCTTAGTGAAAGCCCAAAATAGGGTACTTTAAAAGAATTATCACATAAGAGTTTGTTGTTAATAGTTAAGTATGAATCCATCAAATATGGAGGTGATAATATATGAATGAAGAAACTGAGAAAGAAAATAATTCTGGTGCTGGGAAAAAATTCTTCAAAAAACATTGGAATATGGTTGTTTATTGGATAATAGCTGCCATTGTCGCAGTAATTGGGGCTGTTCTAGTCTTTTTATGGTTCGTAGTAGATGCTCAATCAACCAGTATGGTACCTATGACTTTAGGTCAATGGACAATGGGACATTATGTGACATTCATTTTAAATTTGGCATTCTGGGGACTTTTAATGGTTGGAATCCCTGTAGCTATCGCAGCAATCGTAGGTTGGGTATGGTGGAAACAAATACCTGATGCAGAAAGAAAAGAATATGAATTCTTTAAACGCTCTCGTAAAGAAAACGGTGGAGAAGGAATATCGTTTCTATTCTTTGTCGCGTTCGTTATCAAGGTTTACATTGACGGAAACTGGGATGTTGCCATTGCATCTTGGACTCTGGACTATGTCGTAGATTCAATGATTACAATACTAGTTTGGGGTGCAATTATCTTCGGAATTCCTGCATTTATCATAGGACTTATTTGGTTAAGTCGCCAGAGTAGAAATGAGGAATAAACTCTCCTCTCTTTCCAATTTTTTTTGATTAAAATTTAATCCAAACCAAACGTGCCTAAACTCAAGACACGATGATTTTGAGAAAAGAGGTACTAAGCAAGGCAAACATTGATGTATGCTTTTCAAAGGTGAAAATCAAGTATTATAGTTCTCACAACCATAAATCAATACTATCTTATCAGTTCATTATAGTAGGTAAAAACAATAGGGGAAAGTACGAGGGATAAAAACGACCCCTAAATTTACCCAAATACGTTAAATGGTGGATCTGGAAAAAATGAGATTGGATAAAGTTAAAGGAATATATTTGGCATGAAAAATGAAAACAATAATCAAACTAAAATTTTAAATGAGCAAAAACAACATTGGAAAAAAACATACTGTGAAGAACCTCTTCTTTTTGGTAAAAAACCAAGTTATTCAGCAATAAAAGCAGCTAAGTTATTCCAAAAAGAAAAAGCAGTAAAGATTCTGGAACTGGGAGGAGGACATGGGAGAGACACACTCTTTTTTGGCACTAGAAAATTTCATGTAGATGTTCTAGATTATTGTGATAACAGTATTCAAACAATTAAGAAAACAGCATCTCAGCTTCATATATCAAACTACATTACTCCTTCCTGTCATGATGTGAGAGAAAAGTTACCCTTTCCAGATGAATCCTTTAATGGAGTTTATTCACATATGCTTTTTTGTATGGCCCTAAGCAGTAATCAGCTAGAGTTTATTTTCCAAGAAGTTAGGAGAGTTTTAAAACCAAAAGGATTTGTTGTTTACACTGTTAGGCATAAGGGTGATGCTCATTATCGAAAAGGGGTTAGGAGGGGCTCTGATATGTATGAAAGTGAAGGGTTTATTGTTCATTTCTTTGATAAGGAGAAAATAGAATTGCTCTCCAAGGGATTTGATATTGTTGGTTTTGAAGAGTTTGAGGAGGGTGAGCTTCCAAGGAAACTCTTTATGGTAACTCTTAGAAAGTCATAATAAATGCTAATAGTATTATTTTTTTTTCTCTTTTTTGAAAATCAAATCAATTGCCAGGTTTCAGAAACATTTTTTTCCTCCCACATTATTTTGGTGAATACTCTTAGATACTGGTGTATGAAATGGATATAGTCACAATCCTTATTGCTCTTGGTTTAGCCATGGATTCATTCTCAGTATCCATAACAAGAGGCTTCAACAGCACCAAAACCAAAATGTCTATTGAAGCACTAAAAACTGGTTTCTTCTTTGGGTTATTTCAAGGATTAATGCCAATAATAGGATGGCTTGCAGGATTAAGTATAATAGAATTAATTTCAGGTTTTGATCATTGGATAACATTTGGACTTTTAGTCTTCATTGGTATAAGAATGATTTATGAATCAATTTCTAAAGAGTCAAAACAAGTTGTTAACTCTTCAAGTTTTAAAGTTTTAATTATGTTGTCTATTGCAACTAGTATTGATGCTCTTGCTGTTGGATTGAGCTTATCTTTTCTTGATGCCTCAATTGTAACTCCTGCAATTATGATTGGGATCATAACTTTTTTTCTTTCATTTTTCGGTGTATATGTGGGTAAGAAGTTTGGCAGTTACTTTGAGAAGATTGGTGTCCTAGGTGGAATTATTCTTATTGTTATTGCTGTGAGAATCATGGTTGAGCATTTAGAAATACTGCTTTAATTAAAAAAAAAGAGTTTTGAGGGAGATATCTCCACATGCATGGGATGCAATTCCCATCCCCAGCTCTGGTTATTTAAGTAATTATTTAGCATTCTTATGAATACAAAAGCATCTCCAAAACACAGTTTAAAACCAGCTAATAACATATATTTTGTAAATGATGATTTTTTTGGATTTTCTCTATTAACAGAGTAGATCCAATTCCATTATAAAATAAATAAATCTGAGTTAGTTAAATAATTACTTAACTTATTATGAGTAATTTAATATGGAAAAATCTGAATTTAAAATTAAAAAAACTGTTGTTGCACTAGTTCTTAATGATATTACTGAAATGGATACTGATGTGATAGTAAATGCTGCTAATTCTTCTCTTTTGGGCGGAGGTGGTGTAGATGGAAGTATCCATCAAAAAGGAGGGTCGAATATACTTGATGAGTGTAAGGAAATTCGTAGTTCCAGATTTCCAACAGGACTTCCTACCGGTCAAGCGGTTTTAACTTCAGCTGGAAATCTAAAGTCAAAATATGTTATTCATACTGTTGGACCAATATGGAAGGGAGGGTTTCATCATGAATCAGAATTTTTGGAAAAAGCATATTTATCTTCTTTAAATTTAGCTTTTTCAAAAGGAATTTCTAGTATATCGTTTCCATCAATTAGTACTGGAACATATGAGTTTCCTACAAAAGAAGCAAGTATAGTTGCTTTAAGGGCAATAAAGAATTTTGTAGCAAAACAGGAATTGATATCTAAAGTATTTATGGTTTTATTTTCAAAAAAAACCTATGAAATTTACTTAGAAACTGCAAAAGAAATATTTAAATAGATTTTACAGGTAACAAAATATTTTTGTTCTAAAATAACAACGGTATTAAGATATTTTTAGTGATTTTAAAAATTTTTTGGCTTCTATTAAGTCCGACGGTGTATTGATATTTATAAAAGTTTGAAGATTAGAATCATATTTTTGAATATATTTTGTTGAAATATAATGAACATTATTTAGTCTTTTGATTATAGCTCTAACCTTAGTTTCTTGCTGAGCTATAGCATTTTTAGCCGCTTTAAACGCTTCTTTTGTGTTATATACTGCATGTAGTGGTTCAATATGATTGTTGGGCCATTTTGGTATTACAGCATTTCTATTTATACATAAACTAAATAAGAGCAAAAGAATTTTTTTGGCCATAAAAGGTGCATCAAAAGGCACTAATAAGGAATATTTACCAGTCGCATAACTCAAACCTGTTAGGGTACCAGCTAATGGACCTCTGCCGTCGTAGAGGTCTAAAGTGAATTTCACTTTCGGATTTAATATTTTTTTTGAATATGTTTCTATTCGGTTTTCAGAATTTGTAACTATAATTATTTCTTGTACTATTGAACTAACAGAGTCGATAACATGAAGTATTAGTGGCTTATTTTCGATTTCTAAAAGACCTTTGTCTAATCCAAATCTACGTGAAAATCCACCAGCTAGAATTATTGCTGTCTTGTCCAATTATGAATTCACCGCAAATATAGATTGTAATGAATTCTGGCATTCTATAAGTTTTTTTATTTAAGATTAACAAGGTTTTAATAAAAAAGGAAAATAGATTTTATTTAAATTTCGTTCTTTTCTATTCTTGTTGCAATTTCATTTATTATTTTGGTGAAGGGATGATCTGGTCGATCCTGTACAAATATCAGATTTCCTTCAGCTCTTAGTACTTCACAAAAACAAGGGATCAATCCTAGTAATGGAACTTGATAAACATCTTTAGCTCTTTTATTGAGTTCTTCTTTTTTAGAATCAAGATCAGCATCTAATACCTTGTTTATAACAACACCTGTTTTCTTTTCAAATAGATTGTATAATTCTTGCAGCATTCGACAAGTACCATTTACGTCAGAGCGATCTCCAGTTGTCGCTACAACTACTAAATCTGCAGCTACTATGGCATTTATAGAGGAATATTGAAGTCCTGGACTTGTATCAAATAATATATAGTCAAAATCTTCTTCTTTCAGTAAAGAATTTCTTAGTGAAAGCAATCTGCCTAGAGCTCGCATCTCCCATTTTCGATCTTTTGCTGACATATCTCTAATGGCTTCTGTTGATGGATTTGCTAAACCTGCAAATAATTTTCCATTACTTGGAATTTTTCCATTTGTATCTTGAAGAATTTTATTAATAGTTGATGCTCCATTTAGATAGTCATTTAACCATACAGTTGAATTTTCCATTTTAAGAATTGAAAATAAGCTAGGCGCTCGGAAGTCGAGATCAAGTATAGCTACTTTTTTTCCTCGTTTAGCTAAACTGGCTGCAAGATTTACTGACAATGCAGTTTTTCCTGTTCCTCCTTTGTAGGAATGGACTGCTATAATTTTTTTCATTTTTCCAATTACTCCTGTTTTTCTCGATCAGCGTAAAAGTAGGCTTTTCTTCCTTTTCGTTCTTTCTTAAGATATCCCATTATTACTAATTGATTTAGGTATGCACTTTCAACAGCACGAGCTCGTTTTGTTTGTGAGGATACTTCTTGTGCTGTAGCTCGGCCACATCTGCAAATTGTCATCGCAGTTTTTCTTAGATGGTCGGGTAACGATAATAAAGTCATAACATCTAGTGATGCATCTGGAAAAGCTTGCAATTCTTTTTTGCCATGTCTTTGTATTTCGATCATGATTTCCATTTTTTCATTTAACCTCTCAAGATTTTCCTTTATCTTTTCAAGTACGTTTAATGGTTTTTTGCTTAAGAGGAGTTCATTTTTTTTCAAAGACTTTCCCCAATATGTTTATCTGATGTACAAAAAACTAATCACATTATTATTTATTAAGTCTTACTAAACAACACTAATTATTTTGGACCAAGATTAAATCTAAACAAAGATCAAATTATCAACATGATCATGAAGGAAGAATAAAGTATGTTACCAATTATCATTAAAAAATTAAAAAAAAAGAAAAAAAATGTCTTGGTTTATATATTGAGATCAAAAGGGAATCGGCATAAAGTTTCTTGATTCTTCTACGATTGGAAGAACCTGTTTTAGTTCCCTGAAGTACTTTAGAACAGTAATTCCTCTTTGCGTAACAACATAGACAACTCTGCGTTTACCAATTGTTCGCTCTTCGACCAGATTTTGTTTTATTAGAAATTCCAAGTATTCCTTAAGCACACTGCAGTTAACATTAGCTTTGTACATAACATGTGTGAGTTTTAATGGACCTCGTTGAGCCAAGACCTTTAAGATATCTACATACATTTCAAGTTTTGATCGTCGCAATTAAAGCCCTCTTTTTTTCAATATTCTATGTTAGAGTATAAAGCTTTTATGTAGTACAGATCTACATTTAGTTCCATCACTTTCATTCAAAACCCATTAACAATTTTTACCATTTTTAACACTTTTAATCTATTTTCAAACGCTGTAACCATGTCATCTATTAATATTCTTTGCAATTCTGTCGACAATTCCTTTATTTTGCTGCTAAAAATTTGCTTTATTTTTTTTTCCAGCTCAATTCTAAGTTCAATTGAAACTTGATTATTCAAAGGATTCCCTCTTTTAACAATTAGAAGCTGTTTAATGATACTTAACTATCTTATGAATTTTAAGTAAATACTTAATAATCTATATTGGGAATCTAGATTTTGGATTCAATTCAGGAGAAATGGAGAGTAATGGAGAAACTCAATCATTGGGTTGAAAACTGGCTTTTTAATAGAGCTGAAGCCGAGAGCACAAAAAGTCATAGCTAAAAATTCCGAATATGGTTCAATCAATTGTTGCTTCTTTATTTCTTCTACTTTAGAATCAAGTCTCCCAAGTATAACATTACTATGATGGATTCCTTTTTCTGAAGCATATTCATAAGCTTCCTTTAAACTCCATGTAACTCTTTGAAGTAGAAATCCAAGCATTTTGTGATTTTTTAATTTGATAATTTTATGGTAGATATCTGAATAAACATTCAACAGATCATAAACTGCCATTCTAAATCCTTTGTCCGAAGCATCTTTTATGGTGTCTTCAAGAGTATTGAATCTCCGCCATTCAAAGTACTCGTACATTTTTCGGTTGAAGCTACGCTCATTTTTTTTATTAAAAATTACTCCCAATCCCAAAGACAACAACTGTTAAATGTAAAAAAAGAGAATCAAGGAGAGGGGATGTTTTGAAGGCAGTTGTTTATGAGAAATATGGACCTCCGGATGTTCTTCAGCTCAAAAAGGTAGAAAAACCATCGCCCAAGGACAATGAAGTACTAGTAAAAGTATATGCAACAACAGTAACATTCGGGGACTATAGTATTCGAAGTTTCAAATTCCCTCGTTTGTATTGGATCTTCATGCGATTATGGCTTGGTCTCAGAAATCCAAGAAATAAAATACTAGGGCATGAGTTGGCCGGGGAAATTGAAGCAGTCGGTGAAGATGTAAAAAAATTTAAGAAAAGTGACCAGGTTTTTGCATCTACTGGTGTTGGAGGGGGTGCTTATGCCGAGTACGTATGTCTGCCTGAAGACGGGATGGTGTCAATAAAACCGTCTAATATGACCTATGAGCAAGCTGCAGCTGTTCCTGTTGGGGGACTTACAGCATTGAAATTTCTTAGAAAAGCAAATATCCAGAGTGGACAAAAAGTTCTGGTCTATGGCGCATCCGGAAGCGTAGGCACTTTTGCAGTTCAGCTTGCTAAATACTTTGGGGCAGAAGTTACAGGGGTATGTAGTACCAGCAATTTAGAGTTGGTGAAATCTCTGGGAGCCGATAAGGTAATTGATTACACTCAAGAGGATTTTGCAAAAAGCGGCGAGATCTATGATGTTATTTTTGACGCAGTAGCTAAGACTTCGTCTTCACGTAACAAAAGAGTTCTAAAGAAAAAAGGACGCTATCTTTCTACGAGGGGTTCAGCAAGCGAAAAGACGGAAGATCTAATCTTTCTTAAAGAGATTATTGAAGCGGAAAAGCTAAAATCGGTCATAGATAGAACCTATCCGTTGGAACAAATTGCTGAAGCTCACCGGTATGTTGACAAAGGACACAAAAAGGGAAATGTAGTCATAACTGTGAAGCATAATAACTAAGCTATTAATTTTAATTCAACAATTCGACTTGATATATACTATAAAATCTCGCCGTTTGCATCTAATAGGTTTCATTCTTTACCATATTCAGCGAAGGATTCACAAGTACCCAAATAAGTCTTCGATTCAATAATATTGAATTTTTCTAGTCCTTCATATTCGAATTTGGCGCGAC
>JAUWJK010000005.1 GCA_030607735.1 Candidatus Bathyarchaeota archaeon | reverse complement strand
GCGGATAAAGGAAGTTCTATTGGGGACAATTCCAATATTTCCTTTGTTATTTGTTTTAGTTTTTGTTTCTCTTTTTTTGTTATTTGATATTTATCAATTGATAATCGGGTAGAATATGTGTTTTCAAATGGAAAATCTAGGGCTTTACATAACTCTCTTATGTATTGTTCATAACTGGTACTAACGATGAATGATGGTGCTATTTTTTGTATGAAATTCAAAGTTAATTTGCTTTCAGTGATTAAAAGTAAGTTTTGGGCTGAATAATCTTCAATTTGTTTATCAGTTACATCATAAGCTATTAGAAATGGAAGAATTAATTTTAAAGTATTACCAGCATTATAACCTGGTTTTTTTAAAATATCTGCAAGCACGTCATCATATTTACTAATAAGAGCAAAAAAACTATCACCTTTTGGAATAAAATTTTTAGTTATTTCAAATGCATTATCATTTTTTGATATTGGTCCTTCACAATCAGAGATGAAGATCCGTCTCATTTATTGCTCCTCAAAAGTTCCATTTTATTTATACTTCTAAGAATGTGTGTTTTTGAGGCAATATCGGTTCTACTCCACAATGCTCCACCACTTATAAGACCAGCACCTTCGAGAGAGATTTTACGAGCTTCTTCAATACTATCACCCATACCTAAAACTGCTACTGCTCTGGATCTTAAAGCAAAAAGCCCGGAGTCTCTTTTTTCCATCGATCCTGGATACACCCTAATACGATCAGAGCATTTCTCTACAAGTGCATTGGCTTTTGATAGATCAACTGGATTATTAACAGATGATTTATTCATCAGATGAGGATAAGTAGTCATATAACCACCATAATTTGGTGGAACTTTATAGGTAAGAACACTTGCTGCTTTCTTTAATTTTATTTTAGTCAGTGTTCCATCCAACATTTTATGACAGACATCAACAAAATCATCCTCAAGAAGTGGTAAAATGTTCATTATTTCAGGATCCCCAGGTCTACTGTTGTTTTCTAAGATCTTGAGTCCTTTCTTAGAGTGCATAAAAGCCAAGTATAAAGGCACTCCTCTTAGAGCAGAATTGTCTCCAATTTTTTCTTTCCATTTCTGAAAAATTTTGTTCGCTAGAGCTAATTCATCAGTTTTTTCGAAGGAAGTCAAAAATGGTAAATTATCTTTAATATCCTTGTAAGAGCCCATCCCACCGGTATTAGGACCTCTATCGTTGTTAAAAGCGCGTTTATAATCACGCACGCTAGGTAGAGGAACTAAATGTTGTCCATCAGAAAAAGCTTGGAAACTCGATTCCTCCCCATCTATCTTTTCTTCGATAATTACTGAGCCATATTGAAAATTCGATAGAAAATGTTCAAAGAGTTGCTCGCGAGTGGTAAAATGATCACCCCAGACACCTACTCCTTTTCCCGCAGTAGGTCTATCAGGTTTTACCACTGCTTGGTCTGAAAGTTGATCAAGCCATTTATAAACTTCGTTCTTAACATCATTATTGCTTGTGTAATCTTTAGGATTAAAGATTTGAAAACGTGGATTTGATTCAGGAGCTATCTCCTTAAACAAAAGTCTTTGCTTAATTTTGCTATTTTCGATTGCATGTTTTTGTTTAGGACAGAGAACAGGGATTTTCAATATTTCCTCAATCAGATCACGTAACCCCTCAATAATCGGTTTTTCTGGACCAACAATAACAAAATCTATTTCAGTTTTGTTAGTTTCTGCAAACTTGCATATGTCATTACTGTTTAAATCTGGAATTACAACATGTTTATGTGCCCTTTTTAGATTAAATGGATTCCTTTGTTTGTCGGCGATAAAAAGTTTCACATTATAATTCTGACTTCGCGTAAACACATCAACAATCGCTGCTTCTCTTGAACCATAAGAAACGACTAGTATTCCTACTTTTTCCATTACTGACACCTATATTATTTTAACGAATAATTAATGAAACCTAATTTGGTTTATCAGACTTGACATTAATATCTTCATTCTTTTCAGTTTCATATATTCTACATTTTTCTTTGTATCCATTTAAGAACTTCTTTTTCATATCATCAGCCATTTTTTGAGCTAATGGTGTTGGATACTTTCCATTAATACAAGCTAAACACAATTGGTTATAATTTTGACCCGTTGCCTTAACTAAACCTTCGATTGATTGATAACAAACAGCATCTGCTCCTATTATTTTCGCGATTTCTTTAGAAGTATGATTTGAACCAATAAGTTGGGAATAAGTAGACATGTCAATGCCATAGAAACAAGGACCAATTATTCGAGGAAAAGTGACAAGCATATAGACTTTCTTTACCCCTGACTTGTGTAATTTTTCAATGATAACTTTGGTTGTGTCCCCACGAACAATACTATCTTCGATCAACAAAACACGTTTTCCATCCATTTTTGAACCTAAAATGTTTATTTTCCGATCTATAGTTGTGAATCGTTCTTTATTGAGCAGTATAAAAGCTCTCTCAGTAACGTAACGATGTCTGCGTGAAGCACGTTCCCACCTAATATTTGATTCCTCATGAACACCCATAGCAGGATCATCACCTGTTTCTGGAACCGAAAGAATCAAGTCAGCATCGGCTACTATTTCTGGAAATTCTTTAACCAAGTTTCTTCCGAATTCTTCTCTAATTTCGTAAACGAATTGATCATTAAATTGAGCATCAGGTCTCGCAAAATAAGCATATTCAAATGCGCAAAACGCTTTTTTTGGATTTTTTATTAGTTGATCTCTGTTAAAACCGCTTTCTGTTACAGTAACAAGTTCACCTGGTTCAAGTTCAAAATCTCGAATAAACCCATTTATATCTAAACATACTGTTTCCGATGAAAAAGAGAAGGTTTCTCCATCTGGACTATGACCAGCACACAAAGGTTTTATACCATGCGGATCTTTAAAGGCAAAAAATTGGTTATCACCAGTTATGCCTATTACTGAGAATGCACCATCCAAACTTAACATGCAAGTTTTAACTGCAGAAGGTAAAGATTTCCCTTTCTTAAGTTCAAGTAGTAATTTATAACAGACGATGTCAGAGTCACAAGTATATTTAAAATCTGGAAAAAACCGATTTACTTCTTTTCTAAGTTTTGATGTATTAACAATATTACCATTAAAGGATAGTGCAATTTTCAATTTGTTTACTGATCCCAAAATTGGCTGGGTTCCTTGCAGGATAGATACATCATCACATTTTCCTGAAGTTGTATATCTCACATTACCAATTCCAATGTGACCTGGATGAGACCCAAACCATTCATGCAGAGCATTAGAATGTAACGTAGGGACCAAATCAAGATGTCTGTAAGGATGAAACTGTTCACCATTGTAAGTTAAGAATCCATGAGATTGATGACCTCGATGGTTTTGAGCTCTAAGACCCCAATACAGATAAGAAAATATAGATTTCTTTCTAAAGTTAATTACACCAAAGACTCCGCAACCTATTTCTGATCCCCCCCCAATCTCGATAAAGAAGTAGATAGAAATGGGCTTTATCAATTTTTAGTACATCTTAGAATAAAAAGCATGGAAAAATTTACGGAACATTAGCAATTTCACTTTTGCATAGTTACGTTTTTGCTACATATTTTCATTATTTTTATTGCCGAAATTACTGGTAGAAAAAATCGCAGGGTAGTATCAGATAAAAAAAAATAGAAGGACGTTTTTCTCTAATTATTTTATTTTTTCAGAGATTTTGCTAATTCTTCTGCTTTATCAGTTATTTCCCAAGTAAAATCAGGATCATCTCTTCCAAAATGCCCAAAGGCAGCTGTTTTCCTATAGATGGGTCTGAGAAGTTTTAAATGCTCAATAATTGCTTTTGGTCTCATGTCAAAATTTTTCTTCACTAAATCCAATATTACCTCATCAGATAATTTTCCTGTTCCAAAAGTATTAATAAAAACAGAAACTGGATGAGCCACCCCAATAGCGTAGGACAACTGAACTTCACATTGATCAGCTAATCCAGCAGCTACAACATTTTTAGCAATGTAACGAGCCATATAACAAGCTGATCGATCTACTTTTGAAGGATCTTTTCCAGAAAAACAACCTCCACCATGGCCGCCTACGCCTCCATAAGTATCAACTATTATCTTACGTCCTGTCAAACCTGAATCAGCCAAAGTTCCTCCTATCACAAAACGTCCAGTTCCATTAACAATGTATTTTGTTTCACTGTCCAATTTGTCAGAAGGAATAACCTGTTTTATTACAAGATTAATAATATCTTTTTCCATTTGGTCTCTATCGATTTCCTCAGTATGTTGAGCAGCTATTACTACGGCAGTAACTCTTTGAGGAACGCCATCTATGTATTCAACAGTAACTTGAGATTTACAATCGGGTCTCAAATAAGGTAAGAGCCCATTTTTTCTAACTTCGGCAAGCTTTTTTACAAGTTTATGTGCTAAAAGTATTGGAATAGGCATCAATTCTTTTGTCTCAGTTGAAGCATACCCAAACATCATTCCTTGATCGCCTGCACCTTGCTCATGATCATTAGTTTCTGTAACACCCATAGAAATATCAGGAGATTGTTCCTCAATAGAAACCATTATCCCACAAGTTTCCCAGTCTAATCCATCCCTTGCATTATTAAAACCAATTTCTTTCAAAGTTTTTCTTACAATTGCAGGTATTGATACATAACAAGAAGTTGTAATTTGGCCTGTTAGTATCAAATTTCCTTGCATAACTAATGTCTCACAATCAACCCTAGCTTTAGGATCTTTTGCAAGGATAGCATCCAAAACGCTATCAGAAATTTGGTCAGAAACTTTATCAGGATGTCCTTCTCCGACTGATTCTGAAGTAAACAAGTATTTTCCCTTTTTATGCATGAAAATCACTTTTATGTAATATAATAAGAGTTTAAGTAATCCAAGATTTTTCTTAAAAAGTTTTCTGATCTTTAATAATTTTCTCTTATCTATTAAGTGTCAAAAAAACAGTCTTAGAAAATTTTGGCAGGTCAAAAATTTTATAATCAGCAAAAACAATTAGAATTAAAGGACAGAAATATGAACTTAAAAGTAAAAGAACTTATCGAAAAAATAGTTCATAAAAAGGGACCAGGGCCTTCTACCACTTTTTCAATGTTTCATATTTATTATGCAATAGAACTTATTTCGAAAAAAACCATTGGCCGTAATAGAATAGCTAAAGAAATTGAAGTCGGTGAAGGTGCTATTAGGACAATAATTGATCACCTTAAAGAAGAAAATTTAATCATAACATCTAGACAAGGATGTAATCTAACAGAAAAAGGAATGTGTCTTTGGGAAAAAATTGAGCAAATGTTCCCTAAAAGGATAAAAGTCAAAAGGACAGAACTCAACAATTCGAAATATAATTTTGCGTTTTTGATAAAGAACAGTGGACATAAAATAAAATCAGGAATTATTCAAAGAGATGCCGCAATTATGGGTGGCGCTGATCGAGCCACGGTTATTGTATCAAAAAAAGGAAAATTAGCCATTAAATCCGTAAGTAGAGATATAGAAAAAGACTTTCCTGAAGCATCTAAAAAAATTCTGAAAGATCTTTCACCAAAGAATAATGATGTTATAATTGTTGCCGGAGCTGATTCGGCAATTAGGGCAAAACGTGGAGCTTTTGCTGCAAGTTGGATACTAATTAATTAGAGATGCTTCTTAGTAGGTATACTTATTGCCTCCAGCTAGAAGCCTTTCTAAACAAGTGTTGAAGTCTAATAAACCCTCATTTGTTTTGGATGAAACGGGCATCAATTTGAATTTTAATCCAAGCTGACAAATTGCTTGCATCATATTCCTACTAAACAAACGCTTGGTTCCTTCTAAGCTGTTATCTATTGAGGTTTCTAAAGCTTCAACACTGGATGACCAATCTATAATTTGCTCAACTTTCTCCTCTTGAATCAAATCAATTTTTGATAGAAGATGGACTTGAGGAATAAAAAACCGGTTATAAATAGCAGCAGAAAGAAACATGTTAGAAACATAATTAAATGGATTTAAGGAAAATACAGCATCGAAGAGATAAACTAAAGCTTTTGGGTCTTTTGTTAATTCATTGACTATGTATGGACCACTGGCCCTAAATGCAAATAACTCCAGTTGACCAGGTGTATCCACCAAAACAATGTCAGCATCCATAGATTCAACCTCTTGGGTGATAGTATCTATTTTATCTGCAATCAAATCTGCAGCTAAAATCATTGCCCCATTTGGCCCTAGACCATACTTTTCCATCACCATACCCACATCCACATAATTTCGAATATCCACATCGGGGGAATAGGGAATCTTCAGTACACCTGGATCTAAATTCACTATAGCCACATCTTGTTTTGACATCTTTAACCATTCTGCAAAAGCAGCAGTAAAAAGGGATTTACCAGAACCAGCAGTTCCAATAATAAATAATAAGCCCAACAATTTTTCCTCTTAAAAACATGCTATCCAATTCTAATTAATACTTCTACTGATAGAGGATAAAAAAAACAAAGTTAATACTAAATGGACCATAAAGTTGAATATTATTAAAACATGAAATAAACAAGTAATAAAAGCAGTTATCACTCAAAAAAAAGGCATAATTTAAAACAGGGCATATGGAAAACGGTCCTCAGTTTGATGGAGTTTTCCGATTATAGGAATTTTATGGTCACATACTGGACATTGCATATCTTTAGTTAGATTCCAGCGAGTAATTTCGTAACTATGACGCTTAATGAGGGGTTCATTACACTTGGGGCAATAAGTGTTTTCCGCAGGATGACCAGTGAGATTACCTAAATAGACATAATTCAAACCCACATTTCGAGCAGTCATATACGCTTTTTCCATAATTTCAACGTTTGTTCCCGAAGTAGTAGTCATTTTGTAATCGGGATGAAAACGAAGTAGATGAAAGGGCGTATCTCTTCCCAAAATCTCTTTTATCCAAGTAGCCATCTCTTTTATTCGACTCATCGAATCCCCAATCTTCGGAATAACCAAGTTTGTTATTTCTATATGAACATTATTTCTTCTAAATTCCTTTAAAGCTTCATAAATAGGTTCGACTGTTGGAACTGCAGCATAATTTTTATAGAAATCAGGATCACCCCCTCCCTTAAAATCAACAGTAACAGCGTCAATAAAAGGAGCAATTGTTTTCACAGCTTCAGGAGTAAGATAGCCATTTGTTACAAAAGTATTAAAAAACCCTACCTGATGTGCGAGTTTAGCAATATCATATACGTATTCAATAAAAATCGTAGGCTCTGTATAAGTATAACTAATACCTAAGCAATTATTCTCTCGAGCTGCTTTGATAACTTCAGCAGGTTGAAAATTTTTGCCAGAAATTTTTTGGTCTTGACTTACCATCCAGTTGTCACAAAATTTGCATCTGAAATTGCATCCTGAGGCAGCAACAGATAAAACTAATGCTCCAGGGTTAAAATGTGAGAGAGGTTTTTTACCTATAGGATCAACTGCAGCAGAAACTGCTTTTCCATAAACAAGAGAGTTAAGAATACCATTTTCATTTTTTCTAACTAAACAAAAACCTTTAGCACCATCATTTATTAAACATCTGCGCGCACATAAATTACATTTTACGCGTTTATTCTTCATTTTTTCATATAAAATTGCTTCATGTAGGGTCATAAGTCTAACCTTATAATTCGTTTATTTTTTAGATTTAATATGAAAAGGTAGGATACTAGTTCTTAAAAACTATTAGTTTTCATTTAAGTTTATTATGAAAACACGTGAGTTTATTTGTGTGACACACAGGTCCTTTTTGGACTACTAAATAAAGTAAAGTATCATAATCACAATCTACAAATATTTTTTTTATTTTTTGAGTGTGTCCTGAAGTTTCACCTTTCATCCATAGTTTTCGCCTTGAACGACTCCAATAATGTGCATATCCTGTTTCTAATGTTTGTTTAAGGGCTTCTTTGTTCACATAAGCTAACATAAGTAAGTCTTTTGATTTGAATTCTTGAACAACAACTGGAATAAGATCGTTGCCTTTCTTAAAATCAAGTTTTTGTAACAATTCTTCTGTCAAGGTCTAACAATCACCCCCTGATCTTGTAAAAACCGCTTTATCGTTGGAACTGGATAATTGTTGTAATGAAAAACAGAAGCTGCAAGTGCAGCATCAGCTTTTCCTTTTGTAAAAACTTCAAGAAAATGAGCTGGTTTTCCAGCACCCCCACTTGCTATAACCGGAACACGTACTAATTCGGATATTGACCGGGTTAATTCCAAGTCATACCCATCTTTAGTGCCATCCTTGTCCATAGATGTTAAAAGAAATTCACCAGCTCCTAGATCTGCAGCTTTTTTCGCCCATTCAATAGCATTTATTCCTGTAGGTTTTCTCCCACCATAAGTTGTTACTTCAAACCAAACAGGACCGCCATCAGTTTTCACAGTTGCAGTAGTAAGATTGTTCGCTTTTCGTCTTTTTGCATCTATGGCCACAACAACACATTGCTGTCCAAAAACTTTTGCAAGATCAGCTATCAAATTAGGATTTTCGACTGCAGCAGTATTTATAGAGACTTTATCGGCTCCACTACAAAGTATTAATCGTGCATCTGATACATTTCGAATTCCACCTCCTACTGTAAATGGAATTTGAACTGCTTTTGCCACCCGTTCAACAACATCTCTTAAGAGGTCTCTTTTTTCAGAAGAAGCAGTTATATCAAGAAAAACTAATTCATCAGCTCCTTGATCCGAATATTTTCTAGCGAGTTCAACAGGGTCTCCTGCTTTTCGCAAGTTTACAAAGTTAACACCTTTAACAACTTTTCCATGATCGACATCTAAACAAGGAATTATTCTTTTGGCTAATGGCATTGGTTCTTAATACCTTCAAAGTGGTTTAAAGCTTCTTTCAGAGTAAATCTTTCTTCGTAGAGAGCTTTGCCAATAACAGCTCCTTCGACACCGATTTTTTGAAGTTCTATCAAATCATCTAATTTACCAATTCCGCCTGCTGCAATAATTTTTGCACCAGGAGTGCTACTTGCTTTGTCGAGGGTTTTAAGATCGGGTCCAGATAAAGTTCCATCTTTTGTTATTGAGGTTATAAGAAACGATTTAATTCCTATCCCCATAAATTTAGTCAATGAATTTTGAACACCCATCATAGTTTTTGTCTTCCAACCTTCAATCATTATTTTTCCTTTTTTATTATCTAAAGCAACTATCATGACCTCTGTACCAAACTGTTTTTGTATTTGATTCAAAGCAAAAGAATCACTAAATGGTAGAGCTCCTAATATTACTTGATCTACACCTAATGAGAGTAAATGTTCGACGTCCTTGATGGTCCTAATTCCGCCTCCAACTTGGATAGGTAAATTAACACTTTCAGCGATTTCGGCAATAATTGATCGATTATTTCCCAATCCCAAAGCTGCATCTAGGTCTATTATATGAAGTTTTTTCGCTCCATCTTTTTGCCATTTTTGAGCAGTTTTTGTAGGGCCACCAAATTGTTCATAAATTTTTGCGGTATTAGGATCTCCGCGTAATAGTCGAACTATTCTTCCATTCATTAAATCGATTGCCGGGATTAATTGTATTTCTAATTCACCTTTTTATTATCTTTGCAAAGTTACTTAGGATTTTTAATCCAATAGGACCAGATTTTTCTGGATGAAATTGGGTTCCAAATACGTTTTTGTAGGCAATCATAGATGCGAATGTTTCACCATATTCAGTTTTTGTAGCTACAATTTCTTCTTCAACTGGAATAGGATACAAAGAGTGAACAAAATAGACAAAAGAATTATCAATGATATCTTCCAGAATTTCATTTTGTTTTACAATTTTAAGATTGTTCCAACCCATGTGAGGGACTTTCAAGGATTTTGATAATCTAACATTTTTTCCCCTAAAAATTCCTAATCCACATCCAGGACCTTCATCACTTTCTTGAAAAAGCAGTTGTAATCCTAAACAGATTCCCAAGAGAGGAGTGCCAGTATCCACGATATTAGTTATAGATTGGTTTATAGATTCAAGTTTTTTAGCGGCAGCGGTGAAATGACCAACACCAGGTAGAACTATGGCATCAACTTTATTTAATTGGTCAATTGATTCGTTAATTCTTACTGTTAAACCAACTTCTTCTAAAGCGTTTTTTAAACTAAAAAGATTCCCAACACCGTAATCGAGAATAACTAATTCGGGCATCAGATAACTCCTTTAGAGCTAGGTATTCCGTTTCTCCTTGAATCGATAGTAATCGCTTGTCTAAGTGATAAAGCAAGAACTTTAATTGCAGCTTCAGCTTTATGGTGGTCATTGCTTCCATATTGAATAAATATGTGTACATTTGCATTTAGGGAACTGGCAAAAGTCTCAAAAAAATGGTTTATATCTTCAGTAGGCATGTCCTCAATTTTTTTTCCACGAAGTTTAAGATCAATCTTAAAATATGGACGTTTAACGAGATCAACGGCAGAAAAAGCTAAGGTGCAATCCATAGGAGCAAGCGCATATCCAAATCGGACTATGTTTTCTCTGGTTCCTAAAGATTTATTCATCGCTTCTCCTAGACAGATTGCGAGATCTTCAACTGAATGATGACGCAAATCACCTGTAACTTTAGCAGTAATGTCAATTAGACTATGAGTGGCCAAAGAAGTAAGTAAATGATCTAAGAAGGGAACCCCTGTGTTTACGTTAGCTTTTCCCTCTGCATCAAGATTCACTTTTACATAAACTTCCGTTTCCCTAGTTTTTCTATAAACTTCATCTTTTCTCAAATTTCTAATCACCTAAATATTTTTCTTAAATTCTCAACCAATTTTTCATTCATCCAAGGTAACCCAACTGTAGTTCTCAGACAATTGTCATGATATGAAATCTTACCTATTTTCTTAATCAGTAAGCCTTTATTCAAGAGGGTCTGATAAACCATTTCACAAGGTTTGTCTGCTGAAAAAAGCACAAAATTCGCTTGTGAATTAAATGCTTTTATTCCAGGTATCTGATTAAGCTTTTCTATCAGTTTTTCTCGTTCAATTTTTAATTCTTCAACGGATTTGGATACTATACTGAAGTTGTCCAAAAGTTTTTGGCCCATATTTAAAGTGAAGGAACTAACTGGAAATGGCAAGGGGGATTTTTCAGTAAGAATCGTTGTTAATGTTGAATTTGTTACAGCATACCCCAGACGCAAAGCGGCTAGTCCAAAGGCTTTAGAGAAAGTCCGCAAAATAATTAGGTTCTCAAAGTCGTTAACTTTTGAAACTAGTGAGTACTCGGCATATTCAGCATAAGCTTCATCTAACACAACTATACCTGGAAATTTGTTAATTAAAGTTTCAATTTCGGTTTTAGTAAATTGGTTCCCTGTTGGGTTATTAGGTGAACATAAATATAGCAAACTAGTTTTAGTTGAAAAAGAAGCAAGAAGCTGCTTGATATTTAAGTTAAAATTATCTAAAAGCGGTATTGTTAGATAACTTGCTCCTTGACGTTTTGCACAGTATTTAAAAATAGGAAAAGTGGGGGTAATAGAAACTGCGATCTCATCTTTTTCTAAAAAAAGTCTCGAGATTCTATCTATCAACTCATCGCTAGCATTTCCTACAACGATACTATCAAAAGGAACTTTCAACAGGTTACTGATACTTTCTTTAAGTTTATTTTGTTCCTCTTGGGGATAAATCCTAAGATCACATTCATCCGCAACCAATTTGATAATGTCAGTGAGATTTTTTTTTGGTAGAAATAAATTTTCATTAAAGTTTAATTTCACAATCTCAGCAGGTAAAAGTCCTAGTCTTTTGGCTAATTTCTCAGTAGATTCTCCAATAGCATAACTCTCAATTTCTCGGAGTTTCTTTAATTTTGTTTTTATACAATTATTTGATATTATTCCCACTTTCAAGCCTCGCTTTGATTGCCATGTAGTGATTAGGAAGATCTTCTGCGTCAGTCATAACTTTCAATTGATTAGTTAACTGAAGTAATCCTTTCCTTGAACCTTCAACAATACTCACTCTTCGCGCAAAATCTAAAGAAGATAAACCTGAAAATATATGACCATAACCCCCTGTAGGTAGAACATGATTTGTTCCACTACCATAATCACTTAGGGCAACTGGACTAAATGGACCGACAAGTATTAAACCAGATGTTGTAAATTTTACGGCAAGTTGCTCAGAATCTTTCGTAATTATTTCGAGGTGTTCTGGAGCAAAAATATTGGTGAGCTTAACAGCTTCATCAATTGTATCACAGGTAATTATAAAGCCATAATTTCTTAAAGATTTGAGTACAAAATAACTACGATCTATAGTCGCCATTAATTTTGATAACCAATTCTGAACTTCAATACCAAGTTTTTTTGAAGTAGTAATTAAACCAACACAACTATCACATCCGTGTTCTGCCTGAGAAATCATATCTAGAGCTACAAATTTTGGATTTGCTGTTTCATCTGCAACTATTAAAACTTCACTGGGACCAGCTGGCATATCAATAGCAACATCTCTTGAAGCAAGAATTTTCGCCATAGTGACGTATTTGTTTCCAGGACCAACAATTTTTTTCACAGGTTTTATCGTTTCTGTACCATAAGCCAAAGCACCTATTGCTTGAGCTCCTCCAACTTTATAGATTTCAGATACACCACAAATATCAGCAGCAACAAGAACTAAAGGACTAATAGATTTACCTTGACTGGGTGGAGAACAAACGACAACTCTAGAAACACCAGCAATCTTTGCCGGAACTACAGTCATAATCAAAGTACTAGGATAAGAAGCCTGTCCTCCAGGGACATAACACCCTACACTTTCGATTGGATTAAGAAAGTTAGTTATTTTTATGTTATCGATGGATGTGGTAAATTTTCCGTGGCTAAATAGTTGTGTCTCAAAAGCACTTATTTTGTCTTTCATTGTTTTCAATGCAATAATCTGTTTTTTATCCACGTGAGTATAAGCTTCTTGAATCTCATTATCTGAGACTTTTAAGTCTTCTTTAGATAATTTTGTGTTGTCAAATTTTTTGGTTAGTTTTATTAGAGCACGATCTCCATTTGCAGTAACATTTGCAAGTATTTCTCTAATTTTTTTTTCCAATTCTAAATCTAGCTGATAATTTTGAACTTGTCGCTTAAACCAAGTGGCAGGTAGTGTTGGGGAAGTCCATATCTTATTTAAGACTCGGTCGGACACCCTTTTTCATCTCTCCTCATTACATCTAAAGCTAAAACTTGTCGTGGTTCATAAACAACTATACCCTGAGCAAGTTTTCGGATCTTAGGTAAAAGTCGTATAAAACAATCTTTTTTAACTATTGTATTTACTGATACCCAGGATTTATCTGCCAGAGGTGCTACTGTTGGATTTTTCAAGGCCGGTATTCCATCAAGTAATTTTTGAAGATTGATTTTTTTCACATTTACAAAGATGTGAATTCTTTTTGATCCATCGACTACTCCTTTTAATAGAGTTAAGATATCATAGATTTTTTCTTTAGAATGCTTATTTTGAAGAGCATCCTTATTGGCTATTAGTACAGCTGATGATTCTAAGACAGTATCAATTATTTTCAAGTTGTTGGCATCAATTGTTGAACCAGTTTCTGTTACATCAATAATACAATCAGAGTTTTCTGGTGGTTTTGCTTCCGTTGCTCCAAAAGAAAGAAAAATTTTTGCTCTTGAATTCTCTCCTTTTTTCCACCAAGGAGTAACCATAAATGGCTCTGCTTTGCCAAAACGCTTTTTATAGGAAGCAGTATTTTGGATATATTCAGATGCTATGTTCAAATATTCAGTGGATACACGGAAATTTTTGCCTCGGCTCCACAGATCCTCCATAAGATCTGAAACAGAAGACTTTCGTGATTGTTTAGGAATAGCAACGATCAGTTTTATTTTTCCATACTCTAAATTCTGTAGAATCTCAACATCTGCACCTGTTTCTTTAACCCAATCCCTTCCAGTGATACCTACATCTTGAAGTCCTTCACTTACAAAAATGGGTATTTCTTGTGGTCTGAGAATTTTTAGTTCAATTCTGGAGTCATTAATCGTAGGTCTATATGTACGTTCTTGACCAGATATGTTGTAACCTGCACGTTGAAGGATGTTAAACGTTGCTTTTCCCAATGATCCAGCTGGTATTGCAAATTTTATTTTATTCATTAATAATCACCTAAGCAGTACAATATGTATTTGGATAGTTACAGTTTTGAAATACTGTAAAAAGGAATTTCTTAATATAAAAATTTTTTTTGTTTGATCTGTTATCAAAGACATAAAATGGCTTTTTGAGTTGTCTTTAATAGATAAAATCGTTTTTATGAACACGATTCCTCATTTTCCATCACTTTAAGGCACCTTAGTTGCTCTTTCTATTAAACCTATCTGCCCAAGATTAAGTATATAGAGTTTTTAGGACCCATCCAAATCAGCAGAGTCCAAGTTTCTTCTTTTAATTTGGAAAACAAGTGGGGGTAAAGTAGTTTTTACATCCAATTTGACATCTAATAATCCTTCCAGGATACCTTTCCATATTTCGGGATAGCTTACAAAAGGTGTTTTTAATAGAATATATGTATCTTTTAAAAAGAAAGACCCAAATCCTTGAATATTTAATCTCTTAAAGATTAGTTCCCAATTTTCAATTTTAGATGCTTGAATATTTAAGGTTGTTTCCATGGATATTTTTAATACATTTCCCATTTCTTGGCCTAACATACCCCATTTTTCTTTCGGAATTTGATTAAATAAGATGTTAATTAACTCTACATTAACAAATGCGATTCTGCTTATACCACAATAATACTCACCAGGAAATCTCCAATCTTGAATCATCAAGCTTTTGTAAACATCTAACATTTTTGAAATGAGTGGTTTAATCCCAAGTTCTTTTCCTTCGTCTATTAATGAATCAACAAAGTCTCTTTCCTCTTTTTCTAATATAATCGTTGTTCGCTTTGTTTTTGGAACATTTTTATTTAGCAGATGTTCAAATCGTTTCCTTTCGCTTTCTCGCATATTAGATACACCTATAGAAATACATTATATGCTTTTCTAATTTTGGAAAAAAGTAAAAAAGACTTATAACCTCCCAAAAAGGTTCTAGAAAAGCCGATGAAGAATCTTAAAAGCTGAAGTTATGATGCACCCTAGGGTATCTGAGGCAAATTATTGATTAAACGATAATCTTTTTCTTAATAAGGAAATACATTAAAAACAATCCTGATAAGAAAAGAATAAAACCGATAATAATGACGGCGAAATAATTTAGGTTAAGGACTTTGGCCAAGACATAAGAAACATAAGTAGGTCCCACAAATATAAGAAAAACAGAAGTTAAAACTAACAAAATTTTCATAAATTTTGAATCCATATCAAACAATCCAATTGAACTATTTTCGACAGTTCTATTCATTAACCACAAATCCCGTTTAGTACACTTGGTATCCTTTTTCTCTATTAACCTTCTTTTATCTCTTTTCCTAAAAAGTTCATTAGTAATTTAAAAACTTGATAACCGGCACCATGATCTGCTTTAAAACCGGTAGTACTACCTAGTAGACATATTCCTTCAATATCAAGTTGCTTCGCTAGTGCTAGTGTAAGACCTGTTCCACCCACTATTTTTCCCTTCTCATAAATGATTGCGCCTTGTTCTTTAAATTCACTTATCAATCTTGAAGAAGTTGCAACAACATACACATTATCTCTATTATCAGCAATAGGTACGCCCCCCATAGTAACCATAAAAGTGCATCCCAATTTTTTTATGAATTCAAT
This sequence comes from Candidatus Bathyarchaeota archaeon, assembly GCA_030607735.1. Lineage (GTDB taxonomy): Archaea > Thermoproteota > Bathyarchaeia > Bathyarchaeales > Bathycorpusculaceae > AD8-1. Next base: position 20,866 of record JAUWJK010000005.1, on the reverse strand, counting down.
TATCTCAGAGCAAACTTGATAATGTGCCAAAACATCATCAAAAGAAGGCTGAGTTTCTCCCGTCATAATAATTATATTGGTATTCTCCATTGTTGCAGAATAGAATTCATATTTGGGAAGATTACAGATTCCCTCTGAACTGACAGTCACATAATCTGGAAAAGAGGGAGAATAAAATTCTGCAAAAAGTTTTGCTTCAGAAATATTAACTAACAGATGAGCGGCTATTCGCCCTACATTTCCAAAACCTGGAAGCCCCTGAATAAATACTGGATTTTCAAGATTTGGAGTAATAATTTCACGGAAAAAAGGTTTCTCCAACTGTTTTCGCACCATTGCTTACAAATATTTAATCTAGATTAAAATGTTTTTGCAAAAACAAAAAAGAAACTATTAATATGCAGCAATTAGTAGTACTAAAAGGATTCTTAGAATAGTAGTATAATAAATATAGCGGGGTGGGGCAGCCAGGATTAACCCGCTGGGCTCATATGAGCTTTATAGCTCTGAGAGACCCAGAGATCAGTAGTTCAAATCTACTCCCCGCTACTAAAATCTTAAAGGTAAATTATACAAAGAAGAATAGTTTTTATTAAGAAATATTCAAAAAAAATATTTTATTTTCATATAAACTACTCATAAATAATTACAAAAAAATTAAGAAACATACGAAATATAAACAAAAAAAGTGGGTTGAAAATCGTGAAAGCATCTTTATGGTAATATTTTAACCTTTTCCTTTTTCTTCTTTACCAAAATATTTAGTCCACTTGAATTTTCTAGAGTCTCGTTTAAAATATAAAGAACTTTTTCGACATTTGCTTGAACATAACGATAAAAGTGTTCCATCGTTTTTAACGTATATCATTCCTGTGCCTGCAGGGAAATCATGACCGCAAAACGAGCATTTTTTAGGTTTTGGCATTGATTTTTCCTCAAAGATTAGTTTTTTTTATCGTCTTGTAAGTTTCTTTGCTTCTCTTTCGGTTTCTCTTAGCAATAAAATGTCTTGAACGCGTACAGGTCCTTTAACATTTCTGGATATGATACGCCCTTTATCTTTTCCGCCTAATACTCTAACTCTAACTTGAGTTATTTCACCAGTTGTGCCTGTGCGACCAATTATTTGGATCACTTCGGCAGGAATAAGTTCGTCTCTTGCTTTTCCAACGTCTCGGCTCATTACTGAGCTCCTCTTTTAACTTGCTCAATCCGCGCGATAATCTCTTTGATTAATCCCGTGGCATCCCCTTCTTTTAGGATTACAACTGAAGCTGTAGGAACATCAATACCTACTGCATTGCCTAGTTTGATTTTGTTAGGTACAAACATGTAGGGAATTTTTCTTTCCTCACATAAAAGCGGTAGATGTGCAATGACTTCAGGTGGATCGACGTCTTCAGCTATAACTACAAGTTTTGCTTGAGCACGTTCAACAACTTTCGTTGCTTCATTTGTTCCTTTTCTAACGAGTCCAGTCTTTGAAGCTATTTCTAGGGCTTCATAGGCTGCATCTACGATTTCTTTAGGTACTTCATATTTTACATAGAATGGTTTTGACATAAGCCTCACCCTTTAAAGGCAGAGTCTTATCGCCACTTCTCATTTATGAAGGTTTCGACTAAGAACTCAACAGGTTAGCCTCATGTATCACCAATGGCAGAAATGTTTAAATAAAATCTCCCGATGACGTTGTTGTTTTCGAGGGGAGAATGTGTTTTGGAGAAATTGGGCATAGTGCTTAATGTGACTCCTTCTAAGAATATTATCATTAAATCAAACAAAATTCCAAAAATTGGCATAGATGTGGTTGATGAAAGATTAAAAGTTGTAGGTAGAACTTTTGATATTATTGGACCATTGTCTTCGCCGTATATAGTTGTTAAGCCGGTAATTAAAGAACCAAAAAAATTAGTCGGTGAAAAGGTATACTTACATTTCTCAAGAAATAAACGGAGGAAGAGATATTGAGTGGAGATAGTAACCTACAAGAAAAAATAAAAAATCCCCCTGAAGTACATAGTGGTGAATCTTTTAAGGTTCAATCATGTCCTGAATGTGGAAGCGCCAGACTTATGCGCGACTATGAATGTGCGGAAGTTGTATGCATGGAATGCGGAATAGTAGTTGCAGCGAAAATAGCTGATAGAGGACCAGAATGGCGTGCTTTTGATGATGAGCAAAGATCAAAAAGAACCAGAGTTGGAGCACCATTAACATACACGATTCACGATAAAGGCTTATCAACAACTATTGATTGGCACGATCGTGATGTATATGGAAAAAGTCTTTCACCTGGACAAAAAGCACAGGTATATCGACTCAGAAAATGGCAAAGACGTATTCGTGTTTCAGATGCAACAGAACGAAATTTAGCTTTCGCATTATCTGAGATCACAAAAATTTCTAATAATTTGAGTTTACCTAAAAGCATTCTTGAAACTGCATCGGTTATTTATCGGAAAGCAGTAAAAGAGCGCCTGATTCGTGGTCGATCAATTCAAGGAGTTACATCAGCAGCAATTTATTTAGCCTGTAGACAATGTGGGTTACCTCGCACTTTAGATGAGATAGCTCGTGCCTCTACTGTAAACAAGAAAGAGGTTGGTCGTAGTTATCGCTTTCTAATCAGAGAACTCAACTACAAGATTCCCCCTCTAAGAGCAAGCCAATACATAACAAAATTTTCAAATCAACTAACAATGCAAGGCAAAGTTGAAGAAATCGCTCACAAAATTTTAGCCTCAGCTAAACAACTTAAACTTACTTCAGGTCGAGGACCAACTGGAATTGCAGCGGCCGCAAGTTATGTCGCATCAGTTTTAACGGGAGAAAGAAAAACCCAAAGAGAAATTGCAGAAATTGCTCAGGTAACAGAGGTCACCATTAGGAACCGATATAAGGAACTTGTACAACGCCTTACGTTTGAAATTAGTATTTAAGAGAATCAAACTTTTTAAGGACGTATTCTGCTATCTAAAGATATGCCTTATAAGTTCACTTTTGATCTTTCAAAATTACCAAGGTTCTTTTTTAATGAAATAACAATAATTTCATATCAAAAAGGCATGCATAAAACATTTCTTAATACCCTAAAAGAAGTGATAACAAAATTCAAAATACAAGAAGCAACTGGATTAAATCTTTCAGACGCTATTATTCTTCTTCAAGACCTCATTGACTTACAAGGCATAAATCTAATGCAGAGAAAAAAATTTTTAAAAACAAAAAAGAGAGCACTGTTTCTTCCCCACTGCACTAGAAAATTTATGGATAATAGGTGCCAAGCAACTTTTGATCCAAATATTCCCTCTTATAATTGTAAACATTGCTCTAAAGATTGTTTGGTTAGCAAAGCAAATCGATTAGCTGAGAATAAAGGCTACGATGTTTACGTCGTTCCAGGGGGCTCATGTGTACCAAAAATAGTAAAAAATTCAAGGTATGAAGGAGCAATTGGAATTGCATGTGGTGAAGAGATGAAAATGTCTGGCGATGTTTTAGGGAGCATGGATGTAGCTGGACAAGCCATTCCACTGATTAAAAATGGATGCGCAAATACTGCTTTTAGTTTAGATACTTTGCAAAAAACTCTTTAAAAATAAATAAAAAGAAAAAATTATTTCACGAGTTCTCGTTTCTTCCATCTGAGATTCTTGCGTTTACATTTTCTACATTTTGTAGCAGTTGCAGCGTTTCTTACACCACAAAATCTGCAGATTTTCATATGAAGCCTTGCTTTTTGCGCTATTGCTTTCTTAATTGGATCCAGTACTGGCATTTGATGAACCTCAAAGTTTACTATGAGTCAGATAGTTACCTTTCAAATATACTTTTTGCATAATTTCCTTGGTTATAATTACTACAAAATAAAGTCTAAGACTAACAATTTATTTATCGATTATTTGGCGTAGCAATTTGGCTATATCTCCGGGTTTTTCAGCTGTTTGTATTCCAACATCATTAAAGGCTTTAATTTTATGTTCTGCCGTTCCTGTGCGACCCATTATTATTGCCCCTGCATGACCCATTCGTTTTTCTGCCGGAGCAGTCCGACCAGCTATATATGCCACAATTGGTTTAGAATAACTATTATTCTTTAAAAAGTCGGCAGTTTTCTCTTCTAAATTCCCCCCAATTTCTCCGATTAACACTATAGCCTTTGTTTGAGTGTCATCTCTGAAAAGTTTTAAACAGTCGATATAAGAGATACCAGTTATTGGGTCACCGCCAATACCAACACAAGTTGATTGACCTAGATTTTTTTGGGTTAAACCATAAGCTATTTCGTAGGTTAATGTTCCACTTCGAGAAATTAAGCCTACATTTCCTAATTTAAAAATGTGACCAGGCATTATTCCAAGTTTACAACTTTTGGGATTTATTATACCAGGACTATTAGGACCTATTACAATAGCGTCATTTTGTGATGCATGTGCAATAATCTGTATTGTATCTCTTATTGGAATGTGCTCAGTTATAATAACAATAATCTTGATGCCAGAATCTATAGCTTCACGAGTGGCTTTTGCGGCAAATTGAGCAGGCACAAATAATATTGATGTGTTTGGCAAGTATTTTTTTTTCGCTTCTTTAACGGTGTTAAAAACAGGTATGTTTTGCACCATTTGTCCTCCTTTTCCAGGACTTACTCCTGCCACTATTTTTGTTCCATAAGATAGCATAAACTGAGTGTGGAGAGAGCCTTGGACTCCTGTAATTCCTTGAACTAAAACTCGAGTGTTACCATCTATTAAGATTCCCATATTAGTTTTGTTTCCTAGAAATTTCAATTGCTCTAATAGCAGCGTCTTCCATGTTATTAAAAACTTCAACTGCGTTTTCTATAAGAATTTTTCTTCCTTGCTCTTCATTGGTTCCAAGGAGTCTAACAATTACTGGTGTTGTTACTTTTGTTTCAGTAATTGTAGCAATAATTGCATTCGCAACATCATCACAGCGAGTCAATCCTCCAAGAATATTTACGAATAAGACTTTCACTTGAATGTCATTCAACACAATTTTCATTGATAAGGTAATTTGTTCTACAGATGCCCCTCCTCCTAAATCTAAGAAATTAGCTGGTTTTCCACCATAATATGTCACTATATCTAGAGTGGCTAACACTAATCCTGCGCCATTTCCAATAATACCTATTTCTCCATCAAGTTTTAGGTATACCAAACCTACTTTTTTCGCTTCGATCTCTATAGATCCAAGTTCCCTTCCAAGCTCAAAAGACTTTTTTCTATATTCAGAATGTCTATAGAGCGCATTATCATCGATTATTATTCGAGAATCCAGTGCAACAAAATTGCCATTAGTAGTTTCCACGAGAGGATTTATTTCAACAAGTTCTATGTCATAGTCTTCAACGATTTGAAATAATTTTACAAGAATATTTGCAAGCGATTTAAGACTAATTCCAGCATAACCTAATTTTGTACAAATTTTTTTGGCGTCAGAAAATTGTAATCCTTTTTTGGGATTGATAGTTAATTTAATAATCTTTTTGGGAAAATCTATAGATGTTTGTTCTATGTCTATCCCCCCCATTTCTGAAGCGATAGAAACATAACTTTGTTGGTTTCTATCTATTGCAATCCCAAAATAAAGTTCTTTGATAAAATTGATTTTTTCTTCAATTAAAACTCTGTCGACTATTTCATTTTTTATTTTTGATCCTAAAAGTTTTTGTAAACATTCTTTTGTCTGTTTAATAGAATTACTAAATAAAATACCTCCAGCTTTTAGTCGTCCCGACACCAGAATTTGAGATTTAATTGCAAAAGGTAACTTAAGCTCATTAACAGATTTATTTTGAAGAATATGATCATTAACCAATACCCCTTTTGGAACCAAAATCCCATATTTTGTTAAAATGTATTTTGCCTCATATTCATAGAGCTTCAAAAAATACACCTATTTGCATGAATTAAATTATAGCTGAAGTTTTTATACCCTATGTCTGAGGTAAATATGTTTCTAAGAACAGGGAAGTTTAGGTGTTAAAAAAGGAAAAAAGAATCTCTGTTGATTCTTCCAATTAGAGGATAATAGTGCAATAAATATGGAACGAAGATAAGAGGTTGTAATGGAGTTAAAAGTAACAAAGTTAAAAAAAATAGCCGCCACCAATTTATTTGATAAGTTGGACAACATTAAAAATAATCGTCTCCATAAAAGACAAGTTTTTAGATAAAAAACAGGAATTATTATTATTTTTAGATTTTAGTTACAAAATTATAATTCTGAAGTAGCACCAAAATGTATTTATTTATGGACAAAAAGGCTTAACGAACCAAATTAACGTGGAAACTAGGAGTAAAGCCGATGTCAGAATCCGATTCAGTGTTGATCGGAAGAAAACCAGTAATGAACTATGTGTTAGCTTGTATAACTTCATTTCATGGCGGTTCAAAAGAAGTTAGTGTAAAAACCCGTGGAAAAGCTATAAGTGGCGCAATTGATGTGGTAGAAGTGGTAAAACGAAGATTTCTACCTGACATAAAAGTTTCAAGGATTGGTATTGGAACAGAACAACTTCCTCGTGAAGGGTATCAAGCCTCTAAGGTAAACACAATTGAGATAACCTTAAAAAGATAACATCATTGATTCAAGGTAGACATTATTCACACCATTGGGCCTCCTTAAAGTGGGAGAGGAAATATATGAAAACTGAACTATGTAGTTTCTGTTTAAAAAGTGGTATGCTATGCCAAAAGTGTTCAACTAGAGTTAAGGACGGAGAAATCAGCAAATTAGATTTAAAAATAGCTCGATTGCTGTTATCTTTGGAAGAGAAATATCCATCTCTGCAAAATATTAGTTTTTTCAAAGCATTTGATGTTGGAAGAACATTAGCAATTGTTGTTGGACATGGTGATGTACCACGATTACTTGGTTATGGAGGCAAAATTGTTAAAGCAATTAGCGAAAAAAGTGGTAAATCTATTCGTATTTTAGAACAGGGAGTGGACGATAGAAAATTCCTTGAAGATTTATTTATGCCTCTTAACATTCTAACCATAAACACCATTTGGCTTCCTGACGGCACCACTGAAACAAGAGTTATTTTAAAACGTAAACGTGGTATGCAACTTCCTTTTGATCTCAAAGCCATAAAGGAAATAGCTGAAAAAGTAAGAAAAATTGCCCTGCGTATCGAATTTGCCTATTAAGGGAGCAATTAATTCGTGAAAATAGATACAATTAGCGAGGTATCCAGAACTCATTTTTCTTATGATGTAACTACGAAATTGAATGGAAAAGAAGTTACTCTCGTCGGATGGGTTCAAGAGATACGAGATTTAGGCGGAATTCGTTTCATAATATTACAAGATAAAACAGGAACTATTCAAATCACAATTCCACGAAAAAAAGTAGGTAATGATGTTTTATCCAAATCTGATTTTGTTCAAAAAAGATATAGTGTTAGTGTTAAAGGAATAGTAAAAGAAACAAAAATGTCACCTAGAGGTTTTGAAGTTATTCCAAATGAAATAAAAATTTTAGGAACAGCCGAAACTCAATTACCTTTAGATATTACAGGAAAAACTCCAGCCAATATAGAAGCTCGCTTGGATGCAAGAGCATTAGATCTTTGCTCAGAACAAAATGTTGCAATATTTACAATACAACACCATGCAGTGGAAGCAATAAGAAATTTTCTTTTCAAAGAAGGATTTTTGGAAGTTCACACTCCAAGAATTATTGCTTCAGCAACTGAGGGAGGTGCCGAATTGTTTTCTGTTGATTATTTTGGTGAAGAAGCTTTTCTTGCACAAAGTCCACAATTGTATAAAGAACAATTGGTTATGAGTCTTGAGAAGGTTTTTGAGGTTGGACCTTTTTTCAGAGCAGAAGATTCACATACTAGAAGACATTTAAGTGAATTTATTTCTGTGGATATTGAGCAAGCTTTTTCTGATTCCATAGGAGTAATGAAGCTTTTAGAAAAAGTAATTGAACAAGTTTGTAGCAACGTAAATACTAAGTGTAAACGAGAATTAGAGATACTAAATAACACTTTAGAAATCCCGTCAATACCTTTTAAGAGGTTAACTTATGATCAAGTGTTACTTGATTTAAAAAAAGAGGGAATTAAAATTGAGTGGGGGGAAGATATACCCACTGAAGCTCTCAGGGTTCTAGGAAAATTATACCCTCAGTTCTATTTTATTACCGAATGGCCTACAAATTCAAAGGCTTTTTACATAAAACCTTATTCTGACACACCAGAGAAATGTGAAGGATTTGACCTTATGTGGAAATGGATCGAGATTGTTTCAGGTGGATCAAGAATTGCGAGAAAAGAACTTCTAATCGAAAGGTTAAAAAGAAAAGAGTTAAATCCTGAAAGTTTTAAGCACCACCTTAGAGCTTTTGATTATGGGATGCCCCCCCATGCGGGATGGGCTATTGGTTTGGAAAGACTTACTATGTTGCTTACTGGAAAAGAGAACATCAGAGAAGTTTCGCTCTACCCTAGAGATAGAACGAGATTAACTCCATAATTCTAAGATTGCGAGCAAGTGGATAATTGTTCTCTATCCTTTCTATAGAAGAAGTTTTCAGAAGAGATATAACAAGGAAAAACTAGGATTAAGATAGGAAGAAAAACCATTGAAAAGAAAGCTTAGTTTGATAGTTTTTTCAGCTGTGCTTTTAATCTTGATGTTTAATTTTTCATTTACTAAAGCAACTGATCCTTTAGAATTTTCTGAAAAAAAATCTGAAATTGTTGAAAAGGTTCAAGGTGAGCTTTTTACAGTCGAAGTTGGATTCGAAAACACTGGAAAAAATGAGGGCGGTTGGAACATAAGTATTGTTTTTGAGGGAAAGCAATGGTCCCAAGCAGGAAATTCACAATATTTAGAACTTGAACCCAACGAAGAGGAAACATTAAAGTGGACAGGCACTGTTCCAATGGATGCTCCAATTGATACTGTTGCAAGACTTGTAGTTTATTATGAAGATTCGTTTAAAGCTCTTAACTGGTGGATCCATGTTGTACCTGAAGCTGAATTGAATATAAAATCAAGTTGTGTAAAATGATCTTTATTAATTAAAGAGCAAATATTCTATTTTCAAAATAAAATATCTGTTGATCGAATAACATTACTAAAAAGCAATATTGTTCATATTAATTTTTTCGTTTTTTTTAGGATCATGAAACAAGAGAAGGAAATTACTAGATTTTAGGAATAGCGATAAGCAACAGTAATCCTGATAAAGGAAAAGACTTATGTAGAGACAAAAACAGGAAGGAATTGAGATCATGTCTAAAATTTACAATATTGCAGCACTTAAAGGCGATGGCATAGGTCCAGAAGTAACCAATTCGACAATAAAAGTAATCGATGCTTTAGTAGGAACTACTGATTTGAAAATTAATTTTAAGTATGGAGAGGCAGGTTTTTATTGCATAGAAAAATACGGAACAAACTTGCCTAAAGAAACCATAGCTCTCTTAAAAAAGACTGATGCCTGCCTCAAAGGTCCAATGACAACACCTCAAACACCAGGTGCACCAGTTAGTGCAGCTGTTCAAATAAGAAAGATGTTTGATTTATTTGCAAATGTTAGACCTTGTCGCTCTTTTCCAAATGTAGATGCTCTAAAACCTAATATTGATTTAATAATTGTCAGGGAAAATACTGAAGGGATGTATTCAGGTATTGAATACGAGTTATCTCCAGGAGTAGGCGTTGCACTTAGAATAATTACAAGAGAAGCTTCCTTAAAAGTTGCAGAACATGCCTTTAAATTGGCATCAAAAAGAAAAAAACATCTAACTTATGTTCATAAAGGCAATATTTTGAGGATAACAGCAAAAATATTCAAAGATGCAGTAAAGTCGCTAGCTCCAAAGTATCCTGAAGTTAAAATTGATGAAGCACATATTGACGCTATGACTATGCATCTGATTAAAAAACCAGAATTTTATGATGTAATAGTTACGACAAACTTGTTTGGTGATGTACTATCTGATGAAGCGGCTCAAGTTACCGGTAGTTTAGGTTTAGCTGCTGGAGCTAATATTGGGTATAATTATGGGATGTTTGAGCCAGTTCATGGTTCTGCTCCAAAATATACGGGAAAGAATGTAGTTAATCCTATTGCTACGATAATGGCTGGAGCTATGATGATTGACTATTTGGGCGAAAAACAGGCAGCAAATAAAATAAAAAGAGCAGTTACTGAGGTATTAAAGGAAGGAAAAGTTAGAACTAAAGATCTTGGGGGCTCTGCAACTACCAGTAAAATGAGTGATGAAATAGCTGAAAAAATTAAAACACTCTAGCTAATAAAATATCATCATTCTTTTGTTTCATTGAATAAATCAATGTAAGTATTAAAAGTTGCATGTAACTCTAGTGAGTTACTAGAAGTTAATTTGACTTTTGCGTTTACCAACAGTATAGTTGCGTTTTTCTTGATAATGGATTCCAATTGTTCTGCTTTTTCATTCCAAACAATCACAGGTAATTCACCTGTTTTATCAAATAATATAAAACGAAGAACTATTCCTTCACTTGAGTCACCTCTAGAAAACCTAGAAACTGGAAAAACTTTTTTAATAGTACCTATAAGGTGAACTTCTTGTAGATTAGAAGTAATTTTTCCAATGTTTGTGGAAAATTTTCTGATAGAAGGATAGTCATCCAAATTAACATTATTTTGCAAAATATCTACTTTACTTTTCTGGCTAATATGTAATTCAATCTTTCCTTTTGGATCTTCCCGAGTATAACCTTTAGAGAAAAGGATTATTTGACCAGGTTTTAGTTTATTGGATGCCACATATTCTGCCTTTTCATTCCACATCACAACTCGAAGCAGGTTATTCTTATCAGAAATAATCAAACTTACTAATTTTCCGGGACGAGTACCTTGGAAGAATTTTATGGGAAAAATAGCAACTATCCGTCCCATTAGTGAAACATTATATAACCCAAGGGTTAAATCAGAAATTGAAAGTTTTCCATCAAAATTTGGCATAAGCTTACTCTTAACACCATATCTGGTTCCAATCAATCGAAGAAGAGTATTGTCATTAATTAGATTACTAGTTTTGTACTTTTCGAGTGCCAATTCATTTAATATTTTTTCACGATTTATTTCAGAATTCGTTAATAGAATCTTTTTAATAATTTTTTCATCAATCATAGTCTAATGTCAATCGGTTAGAGGGTGCAAGGACTATAAATTACTTGTTTTTCAAAAAAATATAAAATTGCAGAAAAACAAAAACAATTTAAATACAGAATTGAAAATTTCTAAAAAAAAATAGCAAAACTCCGATAGACTCATACATAAAAAATAATTGGAGTCTATTTCTTATTTTTTTGCTCTTCATCTGTTGCATAGTAAGAGTACAAGAAAATTAATGCTAAAGCAATGAATATTGACGCCATAAGAATATATTCGAATGTTAGGAAATATGCACTTAAATCCATTAAGATCAGCCTTTTCTGTTTAATCATTAACGTATTAATATTTAAGTAGTAGCTTTTTTCCATTCATTCATTAAAGAATTATACAACTCTGAGCTTTCTTCTATTGATTCGTACCAACCAAGATTTTGGCCAATTTTTTGGGCAATTAGGTGATAACAGAAGTGTATTTTCTTATCCAAAACACGATAGTAAAAATCGTCACAAGTACAAAAATCAGCTTCAGGAATTACCAGATATTCTCTTTCGCGCCCAATAACCACCCATACAGTTTTGGATCCAGGTTTGAAGATATATTTTTTCACTCGATTACTCTTTAGTGTATCAAGAGCTTTTGTAAATCGTTGTCCAAAAAGAGCATATAATTTTCGCAGATTGGCCCCAGAAAGTTTGCCTTCTTTTTTTGCGTCACTGCATATTGACTTTAGTTTTTCGATTTCTACGTTTCCACTCATTTGAACACCAATTAAAATAGTAGCATATATTAGAAAAAAAGCAAAAGATTTAGTTAGTTTATGCCGATTGGTTGACCATCAGGAGTTTTTGAGGGTTCAATTTTGGGCAATACAACTTCTAATACACCATTTTTATATGATGATTTTGCTTCTTTTACTTTTACTTTGGTTTGCAGTTGAACTTCTTTATAATATTTGGATCGGGCTGTGTTTACAGATATTGTAATACTATCCTCTGTTCCATGGAGTTTAATATCACTCTTTTCTACTCCTGGTAACTCAACAACAACATGGACCTCGCCACCCGCTTCTACAACATCAACAAGTGGTTCACGCTCTTTTTTTATTTCAGGACCTTTTAGACTTTTTTTGATATTTCCGAATTGTCGAACCTCAGGTTTACCATTCGAACCAATTTTCATGCTATAGCCATATACAAAAGGGCCCCATTCTTTTACAGTACTACCATCTTGAAGTTTACGTTCTTTAACATAATCCTTGGGAATTTTTTGGGTGAAACTTTTGAATTGTTCTTCCATCATTTTTTCCATTTCATGAAACATGCGATCGATATCGCCAAAAAAAGGATCATGAGAAACACGTTTACGATGTTTTGTAAACCAATCTGGATAATCTTTATCATCTGATGACATAATCTTCCACTATAAGTGAAAAGGAGTAGTGCTTTCTATAAATTTTTTGTTTCATAAGAGTAAGTTAAGATTTGGGAAATATGGTGTCCAATTAGAAAGTGATAATTTTCTTAAACAAGAAAATCATTGGTTTTTTACTAAGTTCAGAATTTTCTTGTGAATTCCAATATTTCCAGAGGCAATAAAGTTAACTTTTATTTTTGGATCTAATTTTGTTTCCAATGGAGAATTCTCAATATTGGTTAAAATTCCACCCGACTCTTTAACTATAAGGTAACCAGCTGCCATATCGGTTGTTCTAAGTTTTCCACGTATATCTACAAAAGCGTCTGTTTTGCCGTCAGCTACATAACAAAGCTCTAAAGCATTAGCACCAAAATGACGAATATGATGAAAATTTTTGATCAAATTTGAAATTCTTGGAATAAAAGTTCCTATTTTTTCCGTATTTATATCTAGACCCACAATCGCATCCTTTAAAGATTCACAGTGGGAAGAAAAGATTTTTTTTCCATTACAATAGGCTCCCATATCTTTTTGGGCAAAATAAGTCATATCATGGAAAAGATCAATGACCATACCAACACTAATATCTGATAAGATCGGTTTTTTAGAAATGGCAATAGATGAACAGTAGAAAGGTAGTCCATGTACCAGATTTGTAGTTCCATCTATTGGATCGATAGTTATGTAGAAGTGTGGAGAATTATTATAAAAATTTTTTATGCCTGATTCTTCACTTATCAATGTAAAAGACAGATTATGTTTTTGAAGGGTCTCAACTATAGCTTTCTCTGCAGCTAAATCCACCAACTTTATAGAATCACCACCAGCACCTTTGCCCAAATCAGGTTGAGGTTCATATAAAGTTTCAAAACATGGAATAATGTTGCGTTTAATTGTTTCTTTGCAGATATTCAAAAGTTCTAACCAATCTATTCGAGATGACAACTAAACACCTTCTTACTTAGTCAACTATTCTACTCTGTATGATAAATATTCTTGATGATCATGTAAATATAATTAGTTTAATCCTGTCCAAAAGATAAGATTTGTAGTTATTATTAGAAAATATTACTTGTATTTCATAAATAATAAATCAAAATTTAATCAGAAGTGCCAATGATGATTAATGGTTAGTGATAAAGAAATTCCATGCACTACTTGCAGTTTGTGGAAAAAACAGAGAAAGGAATTTGTTTGTAAACCAAATAGTTGTGAAGTACTGTCAGAATGGCTTTTAGAAGTAGATGATCAAAGCACATTTGAAGTTAGACTTAGAGAGAATCAATACATTGTTTAGAATAAATAATAAGCACCAATTCAAATTGAAGCTAATTTATTAGTATCAAATAATTTTGTAATATTAGTAAGAGTTAGTTCTAATTAAAGAAAAGAATAATTAAAAAAATTTAGGAGTTAAAAGAAATGGCAAGAATTAAGGTTGCCATTTTTCTTGAAGATATTTTGGAATTTCTGAAGAATCGCGAGGTCCAACTTGAACTTTCCAACCGCTGAGTTCTTCGATTTCACCACTAATTCTCGATGCTTTGCCAGGAATGATAAGTGTTTTATGCGCAACCTTTGTTTCGACGTCTGATTCTTTTAATGCTTCTGCAACGGTTTCAGCAGTTAGTTTTCTTCCTGCGACTCCACTATCTACAGCTGAGCCCTCGGTATCAACTACAATTAGATAAGCATTAAGCTTGGAATTTTCGATATCTGAGGCAACCGTATAATAAGTTAAAGCAAAATTTGTTGTAAAGAATACAGGTGAATTTTCGTCCGGGGTTCCAAAAACCTTCAAACCTGAGTCTACTGCTACTGGTTTGCGTGGATCAGTGTATATGTTTTGCCTTAATACTGTTGTCGGAAGAAGAGACCATCCATCGGTACCATGCATTACTAGGACATCAGCAAAACGAACGATTAAACTAGAAGCTAAATATGCTTCGCGCCATTTTATTAATTCATCAGCTGTTGATCCTTTTTCGTTCCAAGCAACCATGGGAATTCCCATTAGAGGAAAACCAGCAAGTTCTTCACCATTTTTGGTAGCAGCTCTGCGAAGCATAGTAAAGTTGTTTAAAGTATCCGATAGACCTTCGTTTGTGAATGTTCCTGGATCTAGAACTAAATCTTCAACACCATAAGCTAGAAGTGTTTTAGTTAGAGAAACTAGCATGCTTAAATTGTTTGGAGCAGAAACTACAAGAGGAGAGTTATACATTAATGATAATTCAGCCATCGATTTCCAGTTTTCTTCTGTAGCAGAATATATTAGTGACCTATTCTTTGGTGCAGCCATTAAACCGGCTTCTATAACATTAGAGTCAAGAGAGCAGAGGATTAGAGGTAATTTTGTGTTTTCAACTATTTTTTTGACAACTGTTTTGAATTTTTCTGGATCATTTGAAGTTGAGCGTACTGCTATCATATCAAGTGTTAGTGTATAGCCAATGTATTCGTAGTGCCATTGTTCAGTTTTCTTTATTCGATTCATAAGTTCTTCTTCGGACATCTCGTCAGTCACATCAATAGCAATCGCGGTAGGATTAGAATAGGTAAACTCATGGCGATACATAACGAGTTTTCCGCCCAAACTAACGGCTTTATCGCCTATACCAATAACGACTTCTTTAACTGGTGGTTTTAGCATTTCTTTTAATTGAGTATATGCTTTGGAATTTGGATCTTTTAATAGTGGTAGGCATTTGTCAATTTGAATCTCGCGGTTCACAATTTTTGTGGCGAAAGCCATGCAATTTTCTTCACCGCACTCTTTGCAATTAGTTTTTGGAAGTAGTTTATAAATATCAATAGGACTTAATTCTTTTTTTCCAGCTTTGCCTTTTTTAGCCATTTATATGCCATCCTTTAAGATTTAATTGAAAGCCAATTAAGATATTTTTCAGCATCAGCTTTTTTGCCGAGTGTTAAGTTTTTGATAATATCTTTTAGTGTTTTTACTGCTGCAGGGTGCATCATCATAAACAGATCTACACCGGCTAGTAAGACTGTCAATGCAGTAGTTAATTCCCAAAGAGGGCCTCTTAGTTCACGAGGTTCCCATTCTTGAGACATTTTTAACCACGCCTCACGAGCAGCCCATGCGTTTGTGGTTCCTGAAGACATTGGATGTGCAAGTTCAGTATCGCCCTTCAGACCAGCAAGTCTAGCTCTTTCCATGTTAGTGAAGGCATAATCTAAACCATAGCCTAATGCTGCAGTTGTTAAATCCATAACGATATCTTTTTTGTCTAGAAAATCGTACATTCTTCGATTTAGTTCTCGGGCTAAATTTAGGTCCATAGGAGTAAAAGATAAAGCAGCGTGCCCATTTTTCTTAACAAATTTTGCGCATCTTTCTACGTCCATATCTTGAGTTATTGAACTAATTAGAAAACGTTCTCCTGCGAATGTTTCTGCGATTTCTTCAAAAACATTTGCGTCCTTAATAGGATCCCCACACCCTCCAATAACTAGTGGCACATCTACAGCTTGAGCAATTTCTTCCACGGTTTTAACAGCATCTTTTGGTGTAGCATCTTTGAGCAGTGGATCAATGCTAATTAGGTGAACAGTCACCATGTCTGCTCCAAATTTATCAACGGCAAGTTTAGCCCATGCTGCAGGATCATCAACTACTTCTCGGACATGCATTTTTACTGCTTTGGATAATGGAACTTTCATATCAAAAACATCTAACGTGAGTACGGGTGGATGAGGCATCTTGGTTTCGAAGTTGTAAAAAGCAGGTGATGTTTCGCCACCTACAATAAATGATCTTCCACGGCTTCCGCCTTCGCTTTTAGTAGCTCCTAATTTAACTTCAACGATTTTACCAGAATAGGATTCTATTGGATGTAAAAATTCCGTTTTTAGTATATTTACAGGTTTAGTGATAGAACTCTTCCCTAATAGTCTAGGAAGAATTTGTCTTGCCATGCCTGGCTCGAAGCTTAGTTCCAGTTCTCCAACTTCTAATTCGAAGTCTTCTATCTCAATCTCTTGAAATTTGGCAAGCAATTCCAGTATATCTGGATTTAGGGATATTCCGGAATTGTCCTCTTTCTTGTTATGGTGGGGCATAAATCTCACTACTTTTTAGTTTTTTCGTTCTTAATGGTTTTGATGATAACTTTATTGGCGTATATTTTTGCGTCTTTTAGAATTATCTTGAAACCACCAGCAGTTATTGGCAGGGTTGATGCTGATAGAACAGGCATTGCCAGATCTTCTCTGGAAGATTCCATGTTGGTTTCTCGCTCAACTTCAAGTATTTCTTTTTGCCATTTTGCTACTATTGGATGGTTTTTCTCTTTTAAGAAAGTTTTCAGAGAATCAATATCTTGAACGCTTTCTTCAGTAGCTATTTTTTCAACAACTTCGTTTGGAATAAAATCTTTTACACGATCTTTGATTTCTTTAGGTAACCAGACTATGCGGTTCCACCCGCCGTCGGCATCTAAGAATTTTGGTGATCGCATGTATTCAATAGAAAGACCGTGGAATCCATCGATTTGTCGTCCACCAGCAGTAGAATCAGCAAGTGTTGAGAATGGTAACCCATTTACTGTTGTTCCTTTGAAACTTCTGTTAACTAATCCAAATCCGTCAACTTCAGGTATGTAGAATGCAACAGCTTCAAAACATCCACATGATGTGTGTGGGTGGTCAAAAGCAGTATATAGCCAAACTTGTTCGACATCACCCAATGTTTTCTTCTTTACTACCTCATTTACTCCTGCATATTCGCCCTTTTCAGCGTTTATTAGTTCGCCTCTTTCAATGGCAAATATTGGTCCTTTTGGATCTATGCTAGCTGATGCACGTCCATCAAACCAGGATATTGCTCCACAGTTTGAGTATCTTTGGGGTGAAATAACGCATACGTGGGATGGCGCGAATGATTGACAGAGCATACAACCGTAAAATTTGTCTACTTCTTCGTCTTTTAGCCCTCTCGCTCGGGCATCTCTAGTCTCATAGTCTTGGAGAGCTTGTGGGTGAAGTTCTTGAATTTTGATTGGATCAGTGATAAAAGTTATTTGTATTTTTTCAATTATATTCAGTTCACTTTTGAATAAGGTATAAAGAACTTTTCCAATATATTGGAAAGAGTTTAGACCTTTTTGGAAAGCTTTTTTGCCTATGCGTATCCAGATATCATAGCGCTGGTTGAGGTGCATTAAACCTTCAATATAATTCATATAACCATGTATTCGCCTTTCTATTACACCTTCGAGTTGTTGGTCAAGAGAGGAACCAGCAACTTCTACAATTAGTCCTAAGGGATAGGCTTTTCCTTCAATCATATCTTTAATGTCTGGACCAATTATGGTTATTTTTCCATCTTCAATTTCAGTCAGGGGTTTTACTTTTGCGAGTTCGAACTTTTCCTTCATTGAAGGACCGCCTAGTTCGACCTGCATATTTTTCCTTCGGATTCGTTCTCCTTCGTATATTACGCCTACTTCTACGGGTATATCTTTAAACATTGACATTTTTATTGTCCTCCTTCAAATTTTGAAGTTATGACTTTGAGATTCTCAGCCCACACACTAACTCCCGCATTAGGAAAAGACCAACTAGCATGCGGATGAAACTTGTTATCAAGAGTAACAGTCCGCAACTTGGGAGCAAAATGCATAAACCCAGACAAAATAAGACCCTCCATATAATAAGGAAGAGCCACAAACATAGCCAAATCATACTGACCTTTGCCATCAATCCCCTTCCAATCAGGATCAACAAGACGGTTCCCAATATCCATAGCAGACATAAAACCAGCCGGCTTATAGCCTCTTTTTAAAAACTCACCAACCATATGAGCAGTCGCTACGACAGGAACCTTTGATGCTCTAGCAAAATCAATAAGATATTCAATAAGCAGTTTTCCACCCAAATCTCTTGTAGCAGCTTCACTACCAACAATCAAAATAGGCCTTTTTGCTCGTTTAATCAAAGAAGCAGCCACCTCAGGCTTAGTTATTGCCATAGCTTTCTTTGTCGCAGATCCTTCTGCACATTGCCAGGGTTCACATGACATTTTATTCTATCTCCTTTTTTTCCTTATCATTCTTGGAAGAAGAGTTGGATCAGGAATAATTGTTTCTTTCCATCCCTTCTCCTTAAGAATTTTTAGTATATCATCTTTCATCGTCATAGGAATATCTGCAGGTGTTCTCACAAACCTATCCAAATCCTCAGGAATAACACCATAAAACCGTTTGCTTAAATCAATATAATGAGACAGTTTAATCGATCGTCCCTTCCAAGTATCATTTGGTCTAATACACAACTTAGCGATAGTAACCATCGCCTCCTCTTTAGTCTCAACAGTCTGGAACAAATGCTCAGGAGTTGGACCAACATTAACTTTATCACCAGAACGAGCATCAAAAACTTCCCAGTCCTCTTTCTTATCTTCTCGTCCCAATAACATACGGTTATATTTGCTTCCATGTGGACCCACAAGCACTGGAATACCTAAACTTTCGACTCCTGCAGCAATTGAAGCAGCTTTTTGAGAGTAAGCTCCCCAAGCCAGACCAACGGCTCCTAGTCTATTGTGTATGTAATCAGCTATTTCCTCATAATTACCTCTTAATGGTCTTTTTGCAAAGATGTTAGCAACTTTAATTGCTGCACCTGCAATATGCGAATTCGCAACACATGAACCAACATTAAGCACCCCACCAGCAGCAAAATCTCCTGTGAATTCCTCATAAAGTGTTTGACCTTCTTCGTTCTTGTAAGAACCAGCAGACATTGCCGCACATCCTGAAGTAACAACTATGTACCTTCTGCTTGCAAATTCTCTACAAATATCGTAAACATCTTTACCGCCTTTAGGATAGTTTGAACAACCCACTACTGCGAGTATCCCAGGTATTTCACCTAGTACAATTGGACTACCAACATTTCTAATTTCAACATCTTGAATGGCCCCTCTGCCACAACGACAAAAATTAGTTTCTCCAACCATTTTTTTCTCTCCAGCTTTCACTATGAAACTATGAATAGAAAGTTTTACTGGACAAACTTGTTCACAACGACCACACCCAATACAAGATTCATATAAATCAGTTAGTTTAACAATTGACCCCTCAGCCGCATCAGTTAGAGCCTCAGATATTTCTAAGTCCTGAGGACAAGATCTTCGACAAAGATTGCAATGTCTACAGGTTTTAGCCAATTCTTTTATTTCTTCAATTTCAGGAAGAACATTAAAATTTCGCCGTTTTGGAGCTACCTGTTGTGCTACCTTTACTGCAACTTCACCAACTTTTTCAGGATCAAGGATTAAGACTCCTGACACTTTAGCTGTCACCAAATCAGAAATAATTTCTTCCGTCGGATCATTTGTTCTATCCTCAAAACCCATGCAATTCTTCTCTGAAGCAGCAATTACTGGAGCTTTGACACGTTCAGCCTCATTAAAGATATCTGTTCGAACACATTGTTCATCTAGAATAACTACATCAGCAAATCCACTTCGTATGAATCTAAGTTGCCATGAAATTGGACCAACGATTTTTCCTCGTTTCCAGTTTCTAGTAATATCAAAAGCGGTACAACACAAACCTACTACTTCGAGATCATTTTCTAGAGCATTATCTCTCATGAAATCTATAACACCAATTGAAGGGACTACATTGTGCCCAATAGCCATAATAACAGGTTTTGATGTATCGACTGTTCCTATTCCCATCTTTATAAGTGGAGCTTCCGGATCAGCTTTCGGAAAATCTAATGTGGATATTTGAGCAATATCCCCAATTTCCATTCCTAGTAGGTCCATTCTCCCAGCGTGAAAAGCTTTTGATTCAAAATCTAGATTGTTACCCTCTTGACCGGTGTGTACCGCTGAAAGACAATGGGTTATTTGTGTTTCACAATAATCTAAAACTTCTTCTAAGTCTCCTAAAGTTTCAGGTTTTATACCAATTATAAGTCGTGTAAGTGGCGCTTCTACTTTTATATTTAAGCCACCAATGTCCAGAGCATGGCGACGACCATATTTTTCTATAAGATGATCAATCAAATGACGAGAGTGAGCTGTATGAGTTGCAGCCCCTATACTACAAGCCAAGAGTGCTCTACGCGAGGATTGGGCGCTCATGGTAATTCCGCATGCCCCATGTTTTCCTCCTGTTAAATCACATTTACCAAAAGTGCATTGACAACATAGGTCACAAACGGGTAAATAAAATGGTTTATATTTTTTGAGGAGTTTCATGTCCCAGTCTCTAAGAGTTGCTAAACCAGGCATAGGAGTAGGTCCCATAGGTTC
>JAUWJK010000087.1 GCA_030607735.1 Candidatus Bathyarchaeota archaeon | reverse complement strand
TACATAGTGCCGCTAAGATTGTATCTATAAAGATTATCAACACTTTCTGATAATCCCTATACTCAGAATAATCTTTTTCCGCCGCATGTTCTATTGCCTTATTTATTTTGTTTATCACCTTTTGTGTTTGCCTTGGCTTAATTGTCTGCACCATCCGTTCCTTTTCTGAGCACTTAATGGATGTTACCTCAAAAACAATCTTACTCTCTTCTATTCTAAAATCAGGTGTTTTTATGCCCACAAGTGTAGATATTTTAATTGATTTTCCAAACTTGTTCATTATTCGTTTTGCTTCTGCTTCACGAATCTTATCCATGAATTTAGTGTCGATAAAGGATTCATATTTTCTTTTTCTTTCAGCATTGTCTGGGTTATAGAATATATCTTCCAAATCCCGCATATCTTTGGGCAAGAAATCTCTCTTTGGCATTGTTTAATAGTAACTGCGATTTTATTTATAAACTTCCCAAATTCTCCTGAAAAGTTTTCACTCATAAGAATCTTGAGTTTTCATATTTTTATAATCAAAGTTAGAATATTGGGCTTTTCCAAAACTGAGATAGGAAGGTTTTAGCTTGCGTTTTCCTCTTCCTTCATTCTTTTTTCGACAGGGTCAGATGAAGGCGCATTTCTCATAAGAGATATGAATCTTGAAATAATTAGCAATGTTGTAAAAAGGCCAATTACAGCTTGGGTCAATATTAACCCGTAACCAAAATAGTTTTCAAGCATTGGTTGAGGGATTATTGGTTGAAGAGGATATCCAAGACTTGTCATTGTAAAGAAGCTAAAAGTCAATGCAGTTATTGGATTTAGTGGCGAAGGAAATTCAAAGATAGCTGGAAAATTAAGATAAAAAATAGCAAACCAGAAAGCTCTTTCTTAGTCATTAGAGAAGCTAAAAAGTATGGATACCCAAGAAGCGAAAAAACCCTGACTGAAGAAGATTGGAGCGCAGGTACGAAAAATGTAGTTGCTAGGGCATATTTGAAATTCTGTAAACTTCTAAAAATTCCCATACCAGAACACGTTAACTTTGCCAAGTTCAAACAAATCGCAAAAATACCATATGTTCCATTTGAAAAAGACATTGAAATTCTGATTCATGCCTGCAGTCGGAAAATAGCCGTTTTTCTCCAAAGCCTCAAAGAAAGCGGAGCGAGATGCGGAGAAATTTACAAGTTAAAATGGAAAGACATAGACTTAGACCGAAAATACTTCAACATAAACGAACCAGAAAAAGGAAGCCTGCCAAGACAGATTAAGATTAGCAATAAACTCGCAGCCATGTTAAAAACGCTTCCAACCCAAGGCGAAAAGGTTTGGGGAACCGCTACTCTCCACCAGATAAGAAGCAACTTCAATAACCAAAGGAACCGCACAGCGTTCAAACTTTGCAATCCACGCTTAAAGGAAATTCACTTCCACAGCTTCAGACATTTCTTCGCTACAATGGAATACCACAAGTCAAAAGACATTCTCCGTGTTAAAGCGAAACTTGGGCACAAGAGCATAAACAGCACAATGATTTACACGCACCTGATAGACTTTGAAGTCGAGGAGTACACGTCTAGAATAGCCAAGAACATTGAGGAGGCACAGAAACTAGTTGATGTTGGTTTCGAATTCGTCTGCGATTACAGTGAAGAGGGAAAACTGTTCAGAAAACGTAAATGACTTTAAAGGCGAAAACGTAAAGACAACTCTAGAGTTGTGTTTATGTCAGGAATAGAAACTCTTCTTCCATATCTAGATAAAAAAAGAAGTAGCGAATCACCAACCATAATAGTAGATAGCCGTGAGGCAAAAACTGCTCCCAAGATTGTTAATTGTTTAATTGAACTAGGAGTTAATGTTAAATCTGCTCCTTTAAAAAAAGGTGACTATATATTATCCGATCAGTGTGCAGTTGAAAGAAAAACAGTTACAGATTTTGTTTATACATTAACCCGAAGACATCTTTTTGATCAATTGTTTAAACTTAAAGAGGTTTATCCAAAATCTATGATCGTATTAGAGGGGTATTTGCCAATTATTTACAAATTCAGTCATATCAAACCAGCAGCTGTTTGGGGAGCAATGTTTAATTTAGCAAAAAATGGAGTAGCATTTATCAATACAAAATCATATAAAGAAACAGCCGAGTTTCTCTATGTAGCTGCAAAACAAGAACAAATTGTTGAAAAAAGAAAACCAATAATTCATGCTTTTAAGAAAAATGATACACTTTCAGATGCACAAATATTTCTAGTCTCTAGTTTGCCCAATATTGGAGGAGAGAAAGCGAAATTAATTCTTGAAAAGTATCAAACTCCACTAAAGGCTTTTAATAACATAGAAGATTGGCCAAAAAAAGTTCATGGATTAGGACCGATTATAAGCAATAAAGTTAAAGAAGTCATGAATACGCAATACAAGAAGGAATAAAGGAAAAAAACAGACAGTGCAATATTAATGCTATTTTATTCCAAACAATTCGTATACGATTCTCATTTGGTTTCTGCAATTGTCATAATTGTCACATGATTAATTTATACCAAAGTATAATTGAAAAAAGATGAATAGAGTGTGAATTACTTATTTTTAATCAAACAAAGGCTTAAAGGTTTAAAAAGACTTTTAAAAAGCCCTCAAGTCTAAATATTCTAAAAAGCAGAGGGGTTGTCGGCTAGTCTGGTCTAGGCTTGTAGCCTCGGGTGTTACAGACCCCGGTTCAAATCCGGGCAGCCCCAATTTCAGATTATAAAGAGAAAAAAATCAATAAAACGTATTATTTTTCAATTAAGCCTAATCAATTGACTATATCTAAAAAAATGGTAAAATAGTTAAAAAAGTATATCGTTACAAATCAAATAGTTAAGTTAGGTAGCTACCTTTAATAGTGAAAATTAGACCTTTTATCCGAAGAGTGTTGATCTAAGTGAATTATGAAAGTCACAATGGATGGCCCTATAAAAATATTGAACATTGGCCTCCGATGACATACAGAGATAGATCGCCCCCTACTTCCGAGAATTTAGAAACATTTTTTGGGATCTTAAAAACAAAAAGCAATGATAATCAAATCAAAGAATTGCAGCCGTGGCTTCCATTTTGTGAAGGAAAATGCTCTTTTTGTTATTTTACTGTGAATTGTGAAAAACAAAATGTCACACCATATATTTCTGCTTTAAAGAAAGCATTAAGTTTTTACGCAAAAACTGAATATGTAAAATCTAGTATTTTTAATGAATTATATATTGGTGGAGGAAGCCCATCAGTAATCTCCAATGAAAAAATTGAAGACTTATTAGATTTTTGTCGGACAAATTTCAATTTCAGTGCTGATCACATTACAAAATTTACTGCATGCACCACAAATTTATCTTTAGAAAAAATTAATGCACTTTCTTCAAATGGTGTTAAACAATTAGATATTGGTATTCAAACCTTTAATGATTCACTCAGGGAAAACTTGATGATCCGTGATAGCAGTAGAGAAGCAAAAAAGAAGCTCCAACTTTCGAAAAAGAATGGTCTTAGAATTAGCATAGATTTATTATATAATTTACCTGGTCAGTCAATAGATCAATGGATCGAGGATATAAAACAGGCAATAGAACTCGAAGTTGAAAGTGTTGACTGTTATCCTTTGGATTTGTATCCAGGTACACCATTGGCAAAAAAGATCTCAGAAGGTCAATTGCCCCCAACAGGCAATCAAGATGTCGAAATGAAAATGTATCTCGAAGCTTACAGAATTTTTAAGGAATATGGGTATAAACCAACATGTCATAATAGATTTTCAAGACTAGAAGAAGACTTCAAAAAACCATCATCTGAAGTTGTTGGGACAGGAGCCGGATTTTTTATGGGACATTTGGATCGATTTCTCTACTCGGATATTGAAGATCTTTCAGCATATACTATTTCTGTTAAAAATGGGATTTTTCCAATCTCTAGGCTTACAAATCTTTCAGTAGAGGAAGAAATGAGAAAAGCAATGATGCTTATCTACATTCGTGTTCCATTAAACAGGGAATGGTTCAAAAACGAATATGGAAGATTCCCCGAAGAAGTTTTTCCTGAACCATTAAGAAATTTAAGAAATAAAGGTCTAATAGAAACAATAGATGGAAATATACAGATGACTGAGAAGGGTGATCCTTGGCGATTTAATATAGCCTGGGAATTTTTTGAAAATAAAGATCGTTTACAATAGTTTGAATAAATTATTAAAACAGTGTAAATTATCTGTAAAGAAGTGTTGGTTTTGGAATTATTGCCCTCTTTTTTACTATCTTTGTTTTCTTTCTTTGTGTTTTCTTCCTTCTTTTAACAGGTTTCAGTTTTGGAAGAGAGGTGTATAATTGATTTACTTTTCGTTGCTGAGTTATTGTAGATTCAACAAGCATATTAAGCAAGTTAAATAGTGCGATTGCGGTTTTCACATCATCTTTGGAATTGATAACACCGGGTTTTACTGCATTTTTTCCGATAACTCTAACAACTAATAGAGCATCATAGAATTTTTTAGACAATCCTTTATCTACAAGATTTAAAACAGCTGTTTCTAAATTTCTACTTTTTTCACCTAAATGTTTTATTAGTTTTTGGAGACTCAAGCGTAATAAAGCCGAAGCCGCTCTTGGAGATTTCATAACTATTTCTCTTGCTTCTAGGAAAGTTTCTTTTATACCCAAGGGCATGTCTTCTGTGGGTTGCGGGGTACAAGATAATTGAGGATATATTATTTTATCGTTTATCCAAAGTGTAAAATTGTTACAGAGTGAACATAGTCCAAAAATAAGATCGGGTACAAATCCCTCATAGTAGTTAAATCCTTTTTCAGTTATGCCTCTTTTTGCCAGATAATAGCATTTATGTTTTGTACGAGTTTTACAGTGTGGACAGTTTAATGTTTTTGTCTTGAAATCCAACATTTTTTCTAGCAATACTAATCATTCACAAAAATAATATATCGCATATAATAAGATTTCGTACAAGAAATAAACGTGATACCGAAGAAAAAACAACAAAGAGAGAGTCATTATCTAAAATTTCAGATGACTCCAAATTGGGAGTAATGAACCAATAAAAGTAACAAAACAAATAAAATAGTAAGGTAGCAAATAATACAAGATTCTAAAAAAGCAATAACTAAACAACTAAAAAGCTAAGCACATTACCTAATAATTGGAAACAGAGAGATGAAAGAACTTGTATTTGTGGGTCTAGGTCTTGAAGATGAAAATGGAATTAGCGTTCAGGGACTGAAAGAAGTAAAAAGCGCAGAAAACGTATTCATTGAACTCTACACAAATTTAATGCCAAATTTTTCACTTCATAACTTTAAAATCATATCTGGAAAACAACCATATATTCTTTTAAGACATGAACTAGAAGAAGAAAATGGCAAGATTATACTGAATGCCGCAGAAAAAGGAAAAACTGTCTTTCTAGTTCCAGGTGATCCATTAATCGCTACAACCCATATAACACTAAGATTAGAAGCAAAAAAACGCAAAATACAAACACGTATCATTCATGGAACATCTATAATTTCAGCAATAATGGGATTATCAGGTTTACATAATTATAAATTTGGAAAAACGGTAACAATACCGCTTCCATACAATTTATCAGAAACTCCCTATAACGTAATTATTCAAAACAAAAAAAATGAGCTGCACACTTTATGTTTGTTGGATATAAACAAGAAAAAAGAACAATTCTTAAACATCAATGATGCTCTAAAACTGCTTTTAAACATTGAACAGAAAAGAAAACAAAAAATAGTCACCCCCAACACAATAGTAGTTGGATTAGCGAGAGTGGGGAGTTCATCTCAGATTTTAAAAGCTGACTGTATCAAATATTTACTAGATTTTAATTTTGGCGGTCCTCCACAAAGCTTAATTTTTCCAGGAAAGCTTCATTTTATGGAGGCTGAAGCTCTAGTAGCTTTTGCTGGAGCTCCTCAAGAAATAAAGGAATAAAAATCATGAGCATAGTAAAGCTGGTATCTAAGTATATAATCTCAGCAGAAAAAGTATTGAAAGAAATTAAAATAAACGACAAAATAAACATAACCCATGATAACATTAATGATATCTTGAAATACAGCGAGGATTATCTTAAAGATGCAAAGTATTATCGGGATCAGAAGAAGTTTGAAACAAGTTTAACTTCGATCGCCTATTGTGAAGGATTATTAGACGCATTAAAATTGATGGGACTCGTGAATTTCGATTGGCCAAACAATCAAGAGAAAAGAAAGTAGTGTTAGCTTCAGGCGTATTTGATTTATTGCATCTAGGACATGTCAAGTTCTTAGAAGCAGCCAAAAAAGCAGGAGGCAAAAACGCAAAACTTTTTGTTATTGTCGCTAGAGATCGAACTGTAGAAAAAATTAAGGGAAGAAAACCTATAATACCTGAAAACCAGCGGTGTATGTTAATAAACTCATTAAAAGTTGTTGATAATGCAATCCTTGGCTATGAGATGTTCGATATAGCAGAAGTCATTAATAAAATGAAACCTGATTTAATCGTTTTAGGACATGATCAAAAAACTATGGAAAAGACCGTAAAAGATTATTGTCGCAATAATGTAGCAAACATTGATATTCTCAAAATCGAAAAGTTTGGGGAAGATGCACTAGATAGCTCATCAAAGATTTTGCGAAAAATAAT
>JAUWJK010000106.1 GCA_030607735.1 Candidatus Bathyarchaeota archaeon | reverse complement strand
AGTATGGTTCTAAGCTGGATGTGATCTATGATGATGATTTAGCTTTGGATAATACTTACAAAGAATATATTTTCTGGAATGGAACGACTTTCACTCCTTAAACTTAGAGAAATATTGTTAAGTTATCTAAGGTTCTTTTTTCTCACATTTTATAAAACTAAAGAATTAATTGATTGTTGTTTAATGTCTCTATTATGGAAAAAACGGAATATGTTGAATGGATTCCTGCTGGAAGATTTATTAAAGGAGCAAAGTTAACTACAACTTTTTTAATCATCATAGTGTTTGCTTTGTTAATTGTTTTTGTTCAACCATTAGATATTGAAGCTTTCATTGGTATTGGTGTGTCGGTATCGGTTTTAATTTTTATCTTATTTTTATTAGTGAATTTCAGAGGAATTACAATCAAGATAGATTCTGAGAAGGTTAGGGTTAATTATGGTTTGTTAAATAACAAATCCATTATGCTAGATGAAATCGATTCTTGTAAGCCTGTAAAAGCTCCTTTCAGCAGATTTGGTGGTGTAGGTGTTAGGTATGGTTTTGATGGCTCTCATGCTTATACGACCTCGTTTGGTAATGCTGTTGAGATTAAGCCTAAGAAGGGTAGAGTTTTTGTGTTCTCTACAAATAATCCAGATAAGATCTGTGAGATTATCAGTAAAAAATAGTGATTATTACAAAGTTATCTAAGATCACTTTTTCACCTTTAAGAATTAGAATAAATTATAAAAACCAACTCTATCAAGTGACTTATAAGATTCATTTGAAGGTTACTTGATATGAATGAAAAAAATTTCAATTGCTCCAAATGTGGCTATTGTTGCAGAACTCTTTGGGAACATCAAGAAGGCATTCTTTTAGGTTTAGCACTATTAACTCAAGAAGAAAAAGAACTCTTTAATCCTAAAGATATTGTACCAAAATGGTCTATTGGAAAAAAGCACCCTACAGAGATTTTATGTTATCAGATGAAGCTTGCAGTTTGTCCTCATTTAAATGAGAAAAATGAATGCTTAGTTTATCAAAAAAGACCACTGGTTTGCAGATCTTTTCCTATGACATATACAATTGAGAAAAGTTCTGCAGATATAAAATGTCCTCAAATATCAAAATATTCTGAGAAAGAGCTTTACCAACTTTGGTTTTCAGATGAAATAGATAAAGCCATGATAAGGATAACTGTCTTAGTTAGGAACTTATTAAAAAAGCAAAAAAATGGTCTTAACTTTTGGAATTTTGATATAGCTTCAAACAAATGGATAATTGAAAATTAAAGAAAATCAGATATTCCTCTAACTCAAGAGCTTGTCTTTGGTAATCTTTGTTGCTAGGCAAATCGGTTACTTTAATTCATAGGTCTTACGTCTCAATGTCTGTTTATGACATTTTTTCGGATTTGACCATTCAGGATCCCTAAGTGTAAGCAGGTGAACTCTAGTCCAGCAAGGAACTATTTAAAATCACAGGACAATAATTCAAAAAAGGTCAAGATAGCTAAAAGCTAAAATTTTCAAAAAGTGTAAAAGAATAAAAATTCAGTCATCTAATACTAACTTGGAGTTTAAAGGATTATGCTGTTTCAGATTATTTTGGCATCTATGGTGGCTATTTCAATAGTGCTCATAATGCTCATGATTGTGTTTTGGAAAAGAAGAAAACCAAAAGAGGGAAAAGAGGTTGACTATCAATCTTTTTTTGTTATGGGCATAAGTTTTGTTGGATTAGGACTTGTATTTACAGCAGCTATTAATCCAGGTTTTTTAGGTATAACTGTTCTCGGAGTTATCTACATAATTCTTGGCTGGAAAAATAAAGATAAATGGAAAAAGAAACAGTAAAACTATTTTTCGCTATAATTTAATGCTAAGTTATCCAAGATCATTATTCTATTTTTCGCATAAATCATAAATCTAAAAATAATAATACTCTGAGTTTGTGAGCTTATCTAATAAGAATATTTTTCTGATCGTGCTGATAGTGTTGGCTGGTTTAACGTCATTTACAATAGCTGATATTATACTTAGTATAGACAGGTCTGGTATGGGTTTTATCGCAATGAAACTTAACAGGGAACCAGAAATCTATTTTGTGGGTGATGATCCTGATCCTTTTTTTATAATGGTTATTGAGAATTTGGAAAAGACTTTTGTGCCTGGTCTTTTTGGTGATACTAATCTTGATGAGTTAATCGCTTTTCATAATACTGGTAATGTGGAGTATTTAGGTGAGTTTTATTCTATTGGAATGGTTTTTGTTAAAGGTTTTAGTTTGGAGCCTTATTTGTTGCAATTTACTTTTGTGGGTTGGATTATTTTGATTTTTGTTGGATTTAAAATATTTAAGAAAGACAAAAAGTGATTATGGAAAAGGGACTACTTTAATTAAAACGATAAAGGGAAAGAGTAAAGAAAAATATTCTTCCTTTCAATGTATTATGTTAGGTGATATTTTTGAAAGAATATTTGTGCTCACAGGTTACTCATCATATTCTTGTTACAACAGAGATTGTAAAATGGAAACAAAAAGGATGAAAATTACATACATATAATTCTGCTGGAACAGCTGGAGAAGTCAAACATTACTTACTGTTTGAAAAGAGAAATGAGTCAAAAAAGGTCAAAAACACAAAATGTCTATATAAAGAAGTTAGTCAAGAAACCTTGACTAAAACATTTTTTTACACTATGAATTGTTAGTCAAGATTCCTTGATAAAAACGCTTTATTACAATAATGAGAAAATACTAGATGCTCATAAAATACTGTTTATGGGCTAAGGGGATCTTTGGGAAAAAATAACAGTTGTCGTTAACTGTTTTTCAATTATTTTCTCCTTTTCTCCAAAAGTTTGTCCCAAGGATCCCTTCAAACTTGCTGTCTTCAGTCTTATTGTTTCACAGTCTATGTTGTATAAATAATCTTTCCATATTACAAACAGAAAACCATGAGAAACTAGTTATTTTATTCAATATTTTGTAGAGCTTTGAATATTCTAGTGCCTAACTCTTTGAGTTTAGGACTCCAATAATGCCTAATGAAGATGTCAACAGGAATACGCCCCTGAAGCAAATTAATTTCAGCCTCTAAAATTCCATGACTAAGAAGATGAGTACCAAACTTGTCTCTAAGCTCATTAATCCTTAACTTTAGATGTTTCCTCTCAAACCTCTTACGTAAACCAGAATAAGACACCTGTTGACTGACTGTTATTTGCTTAAGAACCTCTAGCTCTAAAAAAGTGATGTAACAGTTCTTGGTTCTACGGATAAACAACTTAGAATACTTAAAATGACACAAAACACCAAACCCAGAATCATAATAATCAGACAACCTATCCTCTTCTGACAACTCAATAACCAAGTTAAAACTATGAATAGCCTCACTAACCCTCAACCCACTATACAAAAGAAACTTTGAGAACAACACCTCATTTTCTCTAAGATGGTTATTGGCTTCATTATACCATTTCAGAATATCATTATTGCTAGCATTAAAGTTTCTAAGAAAAGCCCTCAAACCATTAGAGCGCTCCCATTTAATTCCACACTCAGAGAGCTTAGCCTTAAACTCAGAGTAATTGCCTCTGAACTTGCTAAGCAAAATCAAAGCCTTAACAACATGAGCCCTCCTATGCACAGACAACAAATCTAAATCTCTAAGATTCCCACTATCCAAAATGTAACAATACTTCTTAGCATAAGGCAAAACAGATTGAATATAACGAGTAGCATACTCCTTGGCTTCCAACCATTGTCTAAAACTAATAGGGTCACCACTTTCAGGCTTTACCAAAGCAGTGCCCCACCAGGCTAGGCTACCGAGGCACCTACTTTTCTGATCAGAGCCTAATCTATTGACTACAAAGTCACGCAACTTAGCATTAACTACTTTAGCTTGACCAACCTGACCAACAACTGTTTTAAAGTGAAAGCCTTGATTTTACTATAAAGTTTTCAGTACAACCAAATCAATTAGTTTATGATAAGCAAACTGAAGCTTCCTAAACTCATTCAAACCCACATAATGACGTACCCTACAATACCTACTTCATTGTTCTTATTGAGAAATAGTTGAGCAGACCCAACAACATGGCACACTGGACACTCCAGCTTTACACACTTAATCTTAGTCATTTTCCTTTTTCAAGTCCATTAATTGTGATTGGCGACCAGGGACCACAAGAAGCTTAAAAGGACCCTTAAAGATCAGTTCTGGAGGGTACAATCTAACAACTTTAAATCCTTTTCAAACTAGATAAGTAAGGGGCTCTTGTAATGAAAAATGAAGAAAATACTTCAGCTAAAAATCTTAATGAGCAAAAACAGCATTGGAAAAACACTTATTGTGAAGAGCCAAAACTCTTTGGTGAAAAACCTAGTTACTCAGCAATAAAAGCAGCTAAAATGTTTCATGAAGAGAAAGTTCATAAGATTCTGGAACTTGGAGGAGGACATAGAAGAGACACTGTATTTTTTGCTACAAGAAAGCTACACGTAGATGTTTTAGATTACTGTGATAATAGCATTCAATCCATCAAAAAAGTAACATCTCAGCTTCATATGTCAAAATACATTAATCCATCTTGTCATGATGTTAGAGAAATACTGCCTTATCCAGATTGGATCATTTGATGCATGTTATTCACACATGCTTTTTTGTATGACTCTTAAAACTAAACAATTAGAATTTATATTTCAGAAACTTAAGAGAGTCTTAAAACCAAAAGGACTTGTAGTTTATACTGTTAGAAATACCAAAGATACTCATTTCCAGCAAGGTATTCATAGGGGTAAAGATATGTATGAAACTGAAGGTTTTATTATTCACTTCTTTGGCAATGAAAAAGTAGTTGCTCTTTCTAAAGGTTTTGAAATACTAAGTATTGAAGAGTTTGAGGAAGGTGGGCTTCCTAGAAAGCTCTTTATGGTGACTCTTAGAAAGTCATAGATGTAATAATAAAACATTATAGTCTAATTGTTTGGTTCGCTTTAGGATTCTTTTTT
>JAUWJK010000002.1 GCA_030607735.1 Candidatus Bathyarchaeota archaeon | reverse complement strand
TCTTCTAAATTTGAAGGTTTTAAGAGAATTAGCCAACCTTTTCCAAAAGGATCAGTATTTAGAAGTTCAGGATCTGATTGAATTTCTGTATTTACTTTTTCTATTGTTCCACTTAAAGCTGATATTAAATCAGAAACAGCTTTTACTGATTCCAATGTACCATAGGGTTCGTTTTGAATTAGTTCTGTTCCTTTCTCTGGGAGCTCAATATAGACTATTTCACGAAGTTGTTTTTGAGCGTAATCACTAATCCCCATTCGAACTTTTTCTCCTTCAACTTTAATCCATTCAAAATCATCGGAAAAATATAGTCCTTCAGGTACTTCATATTCGCCTACTTTCACCATCTGCTTTTTCTCCAGATAATATTATTCTGACTTTCTGTACTTAAAAGCTTTAATTAGCCTCTAAATCCCAGATAGTCATTAGAGAGGTTTATCTCTCTCTTTTTCCTTCGATATATTCTTCTACCCAATTTTTTGCTATTGAATCAGGAACTTGAATTGGTGGGTGTTTAAATGCATAAGACGATACACTTAGTAAGGATCCTTTTATTTTCCTATCTAACGCAATTTTTACCGCTCTGATTAAATCTATGACTACACCTGCACTATTTGGAGAATCTTCAACTTCAAGTTTAACATTCATTGAAATTGGACGATCTCCAAATTTTCGACCTTTAAGTTTAATATAACATATTTTTTTATTATTCAAAAAATGAACATAATCTGAAGGGCCTATTCTAGTTGGCAGGTCATAGGGAACTAAACTTGTAACTGCTTCTGTTTTGCTTATCCTCTTTGATTTTAATCTTTCTTCAACAGTCATGTTTAAGAAGTCTGTATCTCCGCCTAAATTTAGTTGATATGTTTCATCCACTATTACACCTCTGTCAATACATAAACGAACTAAATTTCTATGAAGGATTGTTGCACCCACTTGACTTTTTATATCATCTCCTGCTACTGGAAGCCCCGCAGTTTCAAATTTCTTGCTCCATTCTTGATTTGAAGCAATAAATTCAGGTATACAGTTTACAAAAGCGCACCCAGCATCTATAGCAGCTTGAGCATAAAAACGAGTTGCCTCTTTGCTTCCTACAGGTAAATAATTCACTAGAACATCTGTTTTTGTTTTCTTTAAAATCTCCACAACATTATCGCTATTATGGGTATTTTCGTCATATATGTTAAAAACTTGTTTCATATGATCTGCTACACCGTCTAAGATTGGGCCAGTTGAGATTTTAACATCTAATCTTGGTACATTTGAAAATTTTTTACAACAATTTGGTTTAAGAAATATTGCTTCAGAAAGATCTTTACCAATTTTTTCTTTATTTACCTCAAAGGCGGCGACAAATTTAATATCCCTTATATGATAACCACCAAAATTTACATGCATCAACCCAGGAACAGTGGTGTTTTCTTTTGCATCTCTATAATATTGTGTACCTTGAATTAAAGCGGAAGCGCTGTTGCCTACGCCAATAAGTGCTACCCGAATTTCTGACAAATCACTAAACTTCCATCGAATTATTATTAAGGCTTAATGTTCTGTCTACGCTATAACTTTTTCTAAAAAAATGATAATAATAAAAGGGAATAACTACTACAATAGTGTGTATTCGTGATTATTATGGTCGAAAATCGTGTCTCGGTTAGTTATGAGCCTTTTAAAGAAATTGTAATTATGGAGCGAACACGTTTTTCAACTCCAGAAAAACTAGCTCGTTTTGTTTCTATAATAGCTGGAGGTAAATTGGCTGGGCTTAATTGGGTAGATGGGATGGTATTTCTTTATTTTCCCCTTCTTGCTTCAAGTCAAATTGTAGCAAAAGAACTAATTGAAAAAGGGAAACTCTATTGGTCTTTTATTGGTTATTCAATTATGCCAAAATATGCTCCAACTATTGAAACAAAGGAGAAAATGCTAATTCCAGTTGTTGATATGTCCTCTGACCAAGTTCTCCAAACAGTTGCAGGATGGTTAAAAGAACAAAAATAAACCTAAAAAAATTAGGGATTTAGTAACTTTTTATTCTGGATCCTTTTGGAAGTGTTTTTAATTCTTGAAAAAAATAAAGCTTAAAGGAAAAATTTTTTCAGGTAAAGGAGAAGGTGAACAATTCCTTACTTTATTGTGGGTTATAAACCAGATTCAAGAGAAACTGCATTTTAGACCCTATCCTGGAACCTTAAATGTAATGCTTTGTGAAAAGAATTTGGAGTTTATTAATCTTTTAAAAAATAAGAATTGTACCCGAATTATGCCTGCTGACGGTTTTTGTCATGGAATAGTAGTTCCTGCTTTAGTAAATTCTCACAAATGTGCTATTATCGTTCCTATTGTTGCACATTATCCAGAGAATGTTTTAGAACTTATTGCTCCATTGAATTTGCGGCATAGTCTAAACGTTAAAGATGGTGATGAAGTTTCAATTCATCTCTGCTTATAGGTCCTTCTTCTTGAAAAAAATGAGATATGTATTCTTTTTCATATTTATTCTTTTTTAAGAACGCTCCATACTTGACTAACGAATTCATTGCTCTGGCTGCATCCTCTGGAGATGGGTAGGCTGGGATACCTAGTTTGTCAAATCTGAAACGGGTATATAACGCCATTTCAGTTTCACCAATATCACACATGACAATAGGTTTTTGGTATTTTCCTGAAATTCTAGCTACACCATCGATGTATTTTTCACGAAGAGCTGGAAGATGATGTAATCCAAGTAATATTATTCCATGAATATCTGGATCTTGAAACATAAGATCTACTGCTTCTTCAAACATTTCATCTGTTACTGACCCTGTGAGGTCAACTGGGTTAGAAATTGAAGCAAACTTGGGCAAAATTCCCTGATTTTTCAATATTTGGAATTTATTTAGTGTCTTTATTGAAAAACGATTTACGTGTAAACCCTTTCTTGAACATTCATCTACTGCCATAATCCCTGGACCGCCCGCATCTGTGAGAATTCCTATATTTTTTCCTAATGCTGGTGGTTGCATTGACAATGCTTTTCCCGCATCAAAAAATTCTTCCATATCGTCAGCACGAAATACTCCTGTCTGTTTAAAAACTGTATCATACACTTTATCTGATCCTGCGATAGCACCTGTATGAGATGCAGCTGCTCTTGCTCCAGCAGAACTCCTGCCTGATTTTATTACTACGATAGGTTTTTTAAATGAAACATTTTTGGCTATTTCAAGAAATTTTCTTCCATGTTTTATATCTTCAACATATAACAGTATTACTTTAGTTTCTTTATCTGAAAGTAAATAATGTATCATCTCAGTTTCAGTAACGTCACTTTTGTTTCCAAAACTCACAAATTTGCTAATACCAATCTGTCTTCCAGCTAGGTAGTCTAGAGCTGCAATGCCAAAAGCGCCACTTTGAGTAACTATTGCTATTCTCCCAAATAAGGGACGAGGAGTTGCAATAATTTCATCACCAGTTGTTAAAACCTTTGTTTCAGGGAGAAAAAGAGTATCTACGCCTGTTTTTGAATAATATACTCCCAAACAATTTGGACCCAAAATTCTTATTCCTGCATCATTAGCAGTGCGAACTACTTGTTCCTCTAACTCTTTTTCTCCTATTTCTCTGAAACCCGCAGTAATGATTATTGCAGTCTTAACTTTCTTAGAAGCTGCATCTATCATAATTTGCGGTACAACTTTAGCTGGAACAACAATAACAATTAGTTCTACTCCTCCTGGGATTTCAGTAATTCTACGATAACATTTGAATCCAAGAATTTTTTTCTCTTTGGGGTTCACTGGATAAATTTTTCCTTTATAGATTCCCCTTTTTTTATTATCTGCAAAATTTTTGAATATTACATGTCCTGCTTTTTCTATTTTTTTAGTTGCGCCAATAATTGCCACAGATGAAGGGTTGAAAAAAGTGTCTAACCTATCCTTTTCCATTATTCTCACTTGTTTCATTTAAGAAAATGAGAGGTTTATTCTTTACTGCTTTGAATTGATTTTCTTTTCTTTATTTTTATTAAATTTAGAAATATTAATTATTTTTTTCTCTTATTATCACAATTGGTTTATGTTTAAAATTTTTAATCATTTCCCAACTCATTTCTGTGATTCCGATATTAAACCTCGCTGCCATATCCCACACTGTTGTGCCAGTACCTGCTCCTCTCACTTTATCGGCAATGTTAGCAATTGTTAGAGCTTTTTTTGTATGTAAAATTCTTCCTCCAATGGCTATTGGCGTCGACTTCTTTTTTAGTTTAAGTGCTCTGGCGGCTGAATATACAATCCACCCTCCAAAAGAATGGATTCCTATTATTGTTTTTGAATGTGGTGTAAAATGAAAGTTTCTAAACGTATATGTTTTGTCGGTGTCGACGATTATTACAATAACATTTTTATTAAGTTTATTTTGAATTTCTTGACAGATTTTTTTTGCTATTTTAGTTGGATTTTTTAAAGGTAAAGAAACAAATGCATACGGCAGGTTTGATCCATCAATTCCCCCTTCTGAACCCCACATTAAAGCTTCCCAAAATCCTGCGTACTGTAAGATTATTTGTTTATGTCGACTTCCTTCATCAAGAGGATATTCTCTGAGTCTTTGGATTAGTCTTCTACCGAAATGACATAAAAAACCAAGAATATATCCCCAATTAATCCGCATCCAAAAACGTGAAATCAATTTTGCGGTTAAGCTCACGTTGATGATATTTTCATCGATGTAATTGCCCATTGCAGTTGAAATTGCTTTTTCAGATAAAATAACATAATCATTATTTTTCACATTTTTTTTAATAGATTCGACAATAATACTTAAGTAATCTTCTCCAGGACTCCAATATTTGGTTCTTATGCACAAAGCAGAATATTTTGCCATCTGAAAACTATTTCCATAAACATTTAATATTAATCAAAAATAATTTAAAATCTTTTTTTTATTAACTTTCTAGTTATTTTTCACTGATAAATTGTGCTGTTCATTAATTACTTGGTTTTAATGACAAATAAAGTGTTTCTTATCGGCTACGTAGAACTATCATAGTATTAGTTTTCATTATTCCATTTACTCTTCGTATTTTCTCGATACATTCATTGACTTCAACCACATTCATTCCAGTAATAACAGCAACGATATCATACTCACCAGTGACTTCGTAGATTGTTTCGACATTGGGAATTTCTTTAATTCTTTTTGAAACCTCTTGTGTTGGAGAAGATGGTGATGTTGCTAATAATGTGATAGCTTCTGCGCCTTCTATTTCTCCAATCTTCACTGTAAACTTTCTTATTACTCCAGAATTAGTTAATGTTTTAATTCTTTTTCGAATTGCGCCCTCTGATAGTCCAACTTTGTTACCTAAATTACCATAACTTGCTCTCCCGTTTTTCTTTAGTAATTGTATAATCTGTTTATCTTTATCATCCATTTGCGATCCCAGGTATTTCTTGTGAACAGAAAAATTTAACGCTTTCTGAATTATTTTAACTAAAAATTTAGGTTTTAATTTTTTTTCAGATGTTATTTCTTTTTTATTATTCGAAATTCGTAAATTCAAAAGTTTTTTTGTTCTAAATGGGACAACAATCCCCCAATTTGTTACAAATAAGTCGTAAAGTTTAAAAGAAAGACGCCTCTTGAAAGAGACATTTCCGATTAAAAAATTGGTGACACTAAATGAATAACCAAATTACAGCTTTAGAAACAACAGAGGTGAAGATAATGAATAAAAATACCTGTCCCGATTGTGATACAACTCTATCAATTCCAGTTGATGCAGAAAAAGGTGAAATTGTTAGCTGTGAGAGTTGCGGACTTGAACTCGAAGTAAAGGAAATTAAAGATGGGTGTATAGAATTACAAGAATTAACTATCGAGGGAGAAGACTGGGGCGAGTAATTGCTCTTATTGACCTCGTTAACTAAAGAGATAAAACATCTACTTTTTTTTATAAATAATTTTTTTGGAGATACTACAAGATGAGCATTGCCCTTCTATACGAACGTTCTGAAACAGATGAAATGGGGATAAAACTAACTGCTAAAAAACTTGGAGTAGACTTGACCTTTATACCATTTCGAAAAATTGCGTTCTCGATATTCAACAATAATTTCTTAGCTAAAACCAAGGGTAAAGTTTTTACACAGATTATAAAAGATACCAAAGTCGTTTTAAATAGAGCTCAAAGCAAGAACAGAAGACTTCAAGCGGGTTACCTTTTTGAACTCTTAGGTAAAAAAACTGTAAACTCCTCTTCTATTGAGTTTATTTGTTACAGCAAATTAAGAACTCTACTTCATTTATGGAAAGAAGGAATTCCTATTCCTAAAACAGTTTTTATTCCTTGTGACTCTTCAAACATGCTAAAAAATGGAAAAATCCTTCACAATGAACTTGATATTGCGGATCTTTTTCAAGATACTCTATTTCTTGATGAAGGAATAGTAATAAAACCTGATTCTGGCACTCATGGAAAAGGAATGCTGCTTTCAAACAATCGAGAAGAACTACTTTTCAATATTCGAGAAACTAAGCCATCGATAATAAATCCCATAGGTATCGTTGCCCAGGAGTATATTAAAAAATGGTTTTTTGATTTAAGAATAATAGTATATAAAGAACAAGGAAAGTTTCCAATTTGTCATCCAGTAGCGCTAGCACGGGCTGGACTTAAAGATTTTCGAACAAATACCTATCTAGGAAACGCCGTTTTTGCTGCAAAACTACCCTCCAATATCATAGATTTATCAATTAAAAGTGGCAAAGCGCTTAGTAAAGATCAAGAAGCTTGGCTTTTTGCCCTAGATGGAATGATAAATATTCAGGAAAATAAACTTGTTGACGACTATCAACTGAAACTTGAACTTGAAAAAGCGTTAACTGTTTTTGAGTCAATACGGAAAATTAAAACTGAGAAACATAAACAAAGTAACTTCTCTTTGTGGAATGATAAACTAGAAAAATCTTTCCAAGACTATATGGTTACTAAACCTTATCAAAAAGTTAAAAATATTATTGATGAAAGCATAGAAAAAAATAAAGATGCTATTGTTTTTCATGAATCGAATTCTTGTCCAGAATTCTGGGAGCATACACGGTTAATTGCTGGAATTAATGTTGCAATTCCGTTGATAAAAGGTGCTAAAAGTCTAATATGATAATACTCTTTAGGTGATAATCTTGAAAATTGGAATAATAGGTGGTTCAGGATATGTTGGTGGAGAACTTCTTCGTTTATTGCTTCTCCATCCAAACATCGAAGTCACTATGGTCACATCTCGTCAGAGTGTTGGTGATTATGTCTTTAATATACATCCCAATCTTAGAGGTGTAACTCAGTTGAAATTTGTTCCTC
The DNA here is from genome assembly GCA_030607735.1 of Candidatus Bathyarchaeota archaeon. Classification (GTDB taxonomy): domain Archaea; phylum Thermoproteota; class Bathyarchaeia; order Bathyarchaeales; family Bathycorpusculaceae; genus AD8-1. The sequence goes on along the minus strand of JAUWJK010000002.1, from coordinate 32,092 downwards.
AAAATATTTCTGAACTTCAAAAAAATTGTGACATTGTTTTTACAGCTACTCCACATGGTGGTGCAGTGAATCTAATTCCAGGACTTCTAGAAGTAGGGCTAAAAGTTATTGATATGAGTGCTGATTTTAGACTAAAAAATCCGGATGATTATGAAAAATGGTATGGGTGGACACATTCTAACTCTGATCTTCTCAAGATTGCTGTTTATGGATTGCCAGAGCTTCATAGAGACGCTATTAAGAACGCGACTTTAGTCGCGTGTCCAGGATGTATGGCAACAGCTACTATTTTGGGATTAGCACCAATAGTTAATGCAGGACTTGTTGAAACAGAAAAGATAATTGTAGATCTAAAAGTAGGATCTTCAGGCGGAGGTGGTAAACCTACGATAGTCTCCCATCATCCTGAAAGATTTGGTGGAGTACGTCCATACAAAGTCAATGGACATCGACATATCGCCGAAGTTCAACAAGAGCTAAATAATTTAACAAAAAGTAATTGCCTAGTTTCATTTACACCTCATGCAGTAAATATGGTTAGAGGTATTCTTTCGACAATTCATCTTTTTCCACAACAATCTTTTACGAATAAAGATGTTTGGAAAGTTTTTCGAGATTATTATTCAGATGAACCGTTTATTCGTTTAGTTAAATGTAAACGAGGCCCATACACATTACCAAACCCAAAAATTGTACTGGGAACAAACATTTGTGACATTGGATTTGAGATTGATTCGCGGGCTAATCGTCTGATAGTTTTCTCGGCCATCGACAACATGGTTAAAGGTGCTTCAGGTCAAGGTGTTCAATGTTTAAATATACTTATGGGCGTTCCTGAAGAAACAGGTCTAAACAGCATTGGTTTTCATCCGATGTGATTTAATATGTTGATAGTTGCTAAATTAGGTGGAAGTATTCTAAAAGATGGTACTTCTTTAAATCTGGTTGAAGATGTAAAAGAATTACTAAAAGATCATAAAATCGTTTTTGTTCATGGAGGTGGTTCCGAAGTCACTGAAGTAGCATCACGCCTAGGTAAAGAACAGAAATTTGTAGTCTCTCCTCAAGGATTCAGAAGTCGATATACTGACAAAGAAACTATGGAGATTTTTTGTATGGTAATGGCTGGAAAGATGAACAAGAACATAGTTTTAGCTTTTGAGAGACAAGGAATATTTGCTATTGGACTATCTGGTTTAGATGGTTTTCTTCTGAAAGCAAAACGGAAAAAACGTTTAATTATTGTTGATAAAAGAGGTCGGAAGAAAGTAATTGATGGTGGATATACCGGAAGGATAACTGAAGTAAATACGGAACTGTTGAAATCTTTGCTCGAAAAAAACTACACTCCAGTTGTAACTCCAATTGCAATTAGTGAAGAATTTGAATCACTTAATGTTGATGGAGATAGAACTGCTGCTGCTATTGCTTGTAGTCTTGCTGCTGATCGTTTAATATTATTAACTGATGTTGAAGGCTTGTTTTTGAAAGGAAACCCTGTTTCCAAACTTAAAATTTCTGAGGTCAAATCTATTCTTTCAGAGATTGGACAGGGAATGAGTACTAAGATCCATGCATCCCAGGACGCACTCAATAAAGGTGTACCTGAAGTAATAATAACATCTGGTTTAGGCAAAATGCCAATTTCTAAAGCTTTGAATCATAAACGTGGAACTGTGATTAGCAATGAATGAACAAGAAATTTTTGATATAGAAAATAACTTAATGGCAAATGTTTATGCAAAAAGACCATTGGTTCTCGTTAAAGGAAAGGGTGCTATAGTATGGGATATCCAAGGGAAAAAATATTTAGATTTTACAAGCAGTTATGGAGTTGCAGCTTTAGGTCATTCCCACCCAAAAATAGTGAAAGCGATAAATGAACAAGCATCCAACTTGATTTCGTGCCATTCAGGTTTTTATAATCCAAAACGTGCTGAATTACTTCAAAAACTTGTCCATCTAACTCCTAAAGGACTAAATAAGATTTTTCTATCAAACAGTGGCGCAGAATCTGTTGAATGTGCAATAAAGTTAGCCCGAAAATTCTCTGGAAAAACTGAAATAATTGCTTTTATGGGTGCATATCATGGTAAAACTATGGGTGCTCTATCTGCTACTTGGGATAAAAAATATCGTAAACCTTTTGAGCCTTTGGTTCCAGACTTTAAACATGTTCCTCCTGATAACTTAGATAAATTGCAGAAAGCTATAACTGAAAATACTGCAGCAGTTTTGATTGAACCAATTCGTGGTGAGGGCGGAGTTCGTGTTCCTTCAAAGGGATTTCTTCAAGAAGTTAGAGAAATATGTGACAAGAATAAACTTCTCTTAATTCTAGATGAAGTCCAGACAAGTTTTGGTAGAACAGGCAAATTATTTGCATTTGAGCATTGGAAAATTACGCCTGATATTTTATGCTTAGCAAAACCATTTGCAGGCGGATTACCCATCGGAATAACAGTGGCCAAAGATCATATAATGTCCTCTCTTAAAACTGGCGAACATACCAGCACTTTTAGTGGTGGTCCAGTAGTTTGTGCCGCTGCAAGTGCAGCAATTACAGCTCTTCAAAAAGAGATGCTAGTGGAGAATGCTGCTACTAACGGAAAATATTTTGTAAATAAATTAGAAGAACTAAAAAACAAATATAAGACAATTAAAGAAGTTCGAGGTTTGGGTCTAATGTTAGCTATTGAACTGAGAAAAGATGTCACGAAAATTATTCAAAAAGCTTCAGACAAAGGTTTACTTATTTTGAATGCAGGACGAAATGTTTTGCGTTTTTTACCTCCACTTGTAGTTACCAAAGATCAAATTGATCAAGCTATAGCTGTTATTGATTCAATACTTGGAGACAAACAAAATGGGTGATCCAAAAGTACGATTCTTAACTAACTTGTTAGGAATTTTCAGTCCTTCCGGTTGTGAAGAAGCCATCTCAGACTTCCTTGTTATAGAAATGGAAAAGTTGGGGTTTACTGTAAAAAAAGACTCTGTCGGTAATGTCATAGGAGAAATTGGTGTGGGTAAACCGACAATACTTCTATGTGGACACATGGATACTGTTGTTGGTCATCTTCCATTGCGTATTGAGAACGGCAAAATCTATGCAAGAGGTGCAGTTGACGCAAAAGGTCCCTTAGCTTCGATGATACTTGCATCATCATCTGTTGCGAAAAATCCAAATTTCAAAGCTAAACTAGTGGTCGCTAGTGTCGTTGAAGAAGAAGCAACTAGTCGAGGAGTCAAGAATTTAATAAATGATGGTATTTCTGCTGATTATGCTATATTTGGAGAACCTAGTGGCGTAGGAAATATAACCATTGGTTACAAGGGCAATCTGCACATAAAAATAATTTGTAAAACAGAAACTGGGCATTCCTCTACACCATGGGCCTATGAAAATGCTCTTGAAAAAGCTTTTGAGCTTTGGGAAAAAATTAGCCAAAAATTTCCTTCAGCGAAAATTCCGTCCAGTCCATATAATTCAATTACAGCTTGTCTAACACAGGTAATTGGTGGATTTGCTAATTCTGTAATACCTTTTAAAAGCGAAATGCATGTTGATCTTAGAATTCCTCCTCAAACTTCTTCAACAGAAGTTTTCAGTGAAATAAAGAAAGTGATTGAAAAATATTTATTTGATAATCCAAAAGTAAAGATTACTTATTCAATAGAAGATTCAAATGAACCTTTTGAGGTGGATAAAACTTCTCCTTTGGTTAGAGCTCTTTCTTTTTCAATAAGAACAATTAACAAAAAACCTGCCGTTTTGCTGAGGAAAACTGGTACTGGGGATATGAATATTCTCGGTCGTGCTATTCAATCTCCAATAGTTACATATGGTCCTGGCGATTCTCATTTAGACCACACTAAAGATGAACACATAAAAATTCGCGACTATCTAAAAAGTATAGAAGTCTATGAAAAAGCTATTCTTAAATTGTGTGAGTTACATGCTAAAATAGGAAAATAACTAAGTTATTCCTAATTTAGTCTTTTTATTTGTTTAAATTAAATTCTTCATGAATTGCACTAACTGCTATTGGGCCATCTCTCTCTTTTACAACAAAAGATATGTTGAGTTCTGAAGAACCTTGAGCTATCATATGGATATTTATTCTCTTTTTTGCAACTGCTGAAAATATTCTAGATGCAACTCCTGATGAACCCTTCATGTTAGCACCCATTGCAGCTATAACGCAAACGTCATCTTCTGATGTTATTTTATTAGACAAATCACTTCCTAGCAGAGCAATTTCTAATGTACTCATGGCTCTCTCTAGTTGATTTCTACGAATAATAATTGAAATATTTGCTTCAGATACTGCTGTTGAAACCATCATGACATTTATGTTGTTTTTTCCTAGTATTTTGAATATTTTTGCGTAGCTTCCTGGGGCCCCAACCATTCCTGCCCCCCTAATATTAATCATAGAGACATCTGAGATCATTGCTATTGCCTTGACAACTTCTTTTGATTCAACTTCTGCGCCTTCCGAAATCAATGTTCCAGGATTTTTAGGATTAAAAACATTTCTAATTCTTACTGGAATGTGTTTTTTAATAGCTGGTTCTAGCGCTTGGGGGTGCATAGCTTTTGCCCCGAATATTGCCATTTCAGCAGCTTCCCCGTAAGATAGTCCAGTGAGCGTTTTAGCATCTAAGATAATTTTGGGATCTGAAGTCATTATTCCATCAACATCTGTCCATATCCAAACTTCATCAACATCAAGCGCAACACCTAAAATAGTTGCAGTGTAATCTGATCCTCCGCGACCTAATGTGGTTACTACACCATCTTGATTTGCAGCTATGAATCCAGTGATGACTGGAACCATATTTTTCTCCAGTAATGGTTTAATTCTTTCAATAACTTGATGAGTAGTAAAATTCATTAATGGATTTGCTTCTCCAAACTTCGAATCTGTAACTATACCCGCTTCTTTTCCTGTAAAATACTGTGATTCAAGATTAACATCTCTTAGAGCAGCTGATACTATCAAAGCTGCTAATCTTTCTCCGAAGGACAAAACTTGATCTTTTGTTTTTAAAGTAAGTTCGCCAACATAGTATATGCCTATTAGAATTTTCTCAAGTTCTTCGATTATATTCTTTACAGAATGTTTTGTTTCTTCTTTTAACTTTTTATTTTCAATTGCATTATTTATTGTTTCTAGGTGTTTTTCGGTTAATTCTTTAATAAATTCTTGAATCCTTCCCTCTTTTCCTTTCTTCACTTCTTCCGCTTCATGAATAAGTTGATTTGTAACACCTGCTAAAGCTGAAACAACAACCACTACTGTATTTCCTTTTTTAGAATTATTTCTAACAATATTAGCTACATTGCGAATATTTTCACCAGTACCAATTGAAGTTCCTCCAAATTTCATCACGATTATCTTCAAATATTCTCACCTTTGTTAATTTTAACTTAGTATTTTATTTGCTAAATGATGTTTTATGTCTAATAGATCTCTCAGAACTGCACTGGCAGTTTCGATTCCACCTGCACCTCTACCAATTATAGTTTCTTTTCCAGCGTATTCTGAAACAAATGTTACTGCATTGAGGACCCCGTTTACACATAATGGATCATTTCTTTCTATCTCTTTAGGTGCTACAGTTGGTTTTCCATCTATTGATCCAATTAACTTAATTCTTTTTCCCTTTTTAGAAGCAATTTCAAGTGCTTTGAGAGTAATATCACGAATTCCTACTATATCCACATCTTTTAAAGTAAATTTTTTATTCATTATCCAGTTTCCAATAATAACAACTTTAGCGGCAGCATCCAAACCATCTATATCCATTGCTGGATTAGTTTCTGCATAACCAAGTCTTTGTGCAGCTTCTAATGCTTTTTCAAAAGTAATTTTTTTTTCTGCCATTTCTGTGAGAATATAATTTGTAGTTCCATTTAAGATTCCATGGATCTCTTTTATTCTATCCCCCTCAAGACACTTTTTTGCGAACTCAAGAATTGGCGTGCCTCCTCCGACAGTACCACTAAAACGCAATAGAACTTTGTTATGTTCTGCTAGTTCTATTAATGTAGGGAAAGAGAGAGCTAAAGGACCTTTATTTGTTGTCACTACATGTTTTCCTGAGTTAAAAGCTGTTTTGATATTTGATATCCCTGGTTCACCGGTTGTGATGTTTGTAGAAGTTGCTTCAATCATTATTTCTGCTTCGATTGATTGAATTATGTCTTGCCCAGACATTTGTGTATGTCCAAATACAGAATCGGCTGCTACTGTCCCTTCTCTTTTTTTTATGTTCTGAATTCTTTTTAAGTCTAGTCCTTTAGTATTTATTGCAGCGCCACCTCGATCAGTGATCGCAACAACTTTCGGATTGAACCCGTAATTTCTAAGATTCTCTATTTTTCGTTGTAAAAAAATATCTGTTAAACTTTGTCCTACCACACCGTACCCAATTAGAATAATTCTCAAGATATCACCTCTGAATTAACTAATGGATTACGCTTTTTGAGACCCAAAATCTTTTCAATAACTTCAATATCTGCTTTTACTTCTATGGGTTTTTTACATATTTTTATAGCGGTATCTGGATCCTTTAATCCATGACCTGTTGTAACACATACAACATGTTCCTCTCTGTCAATGTCCCCTTGATCAATTAATTTCTTTAATCCAGCAATTGAAGATGCGCTAGCTGGCTCTACAAACAATCCTTCTGTTTGAGCTAATAACTTTTGAGCGTTCAAAATTTCTTCATCAGTTACCATTTCTGCGGTTCCATTTGATTCTCTTATGGCTCTTAGAGCTTTTTTCCAGCTTACTGGAGCTCCAATTCTGATAGCTGTTGCTACCGTTTCTGGAGAAGTAACAGGTATAACTGTGTCACTTCCATTTTTAACTGCATGCACTATGGGTGCTGATCCTGATGCCTGTATTCCTGTCATTTTAGGTAGTTTACGCAAAAAACCTAGTTTGTGATATTCTTTTAATCCCTTCCATATAGCACTAATGTTTCCAGCATTTCCCACTGGAACCACAATCCTGTCTGGCATTTTTTGATTTATTTGGTCACAAATTTCAAATCCTAAAGTTTTTTGTCCTTCAATTCTAAATGGATTAATCGAATTAAGAAGGTATATGTCCTTGTGTTTTTCTGAGAGTTTAAGTACAATTTCCAATGATTCATCGAAGTTGCCACGTACTTGTATAACTTTGGCACCGTAAATCATTGCTTGTGACAATTTTCCATAAGCAATTTTTCCCGCTGGAATAAGTACTGTGCATTTAAGTCCCGCTCTTGCGGCATAAGCAGCTAATGAAGCAGAAGTGTTGCCGGTAGAGGCGCAAATCACTGATTTCACGCCCAGTTCAACAGCTTTTGTTACTCCCACTGTCATACCTCTATCTTTGAAGGAACCTGTTGGATTTTCTCCCTCATTTTTTACATAAAGTTGTCTTATTCCCAGTATCTTTCCTAAACGTTTGCTAGTATGAAACCCTGTTCCTCCCTCACTAAGAGAAACAATCTTTGAGAAATCTTGAACTGGCATAAAATCCCTATATCTCCATACTGAAAGAGGGACTTTTTGCCAATTGCTTTTACTTAATGCTTTATTTATGGCGTTATAATCGTATTTTATTTCTAAAAGATCTCCACATTTTTTGCAAAAGTATACTATTTCATTTATTTCGTATTTTTTTCCACAATTGATGCATTCTTGGTACGCCATAATGATTTCTCCATAAAAATAATCTTTCTATTTTGTTGAATGTGCTTGTTTAGATATTATTATATCTTCTAAGCTAAAAGATGTGATAGTAAACTTTTTGCCATCTTTTTTGATTTTTTGTTGTATTAAATTTAAATAATGTTTTTTGGGTTGATATTCTAGATTAAACCAATTTAATTGCATTTTAACACACCATGTTGGACAAAACTTCATAAGCTTTGAAACTATCCTTTTTTTCTACAACGATAATTGTTTCGGTCCAACAAGAAATAAATTCTATAACATTTACTTTTTGTTCTGATAGTAATGTTGTTAGAAATGCAACTACCCCTGGCGTTGCTTCTAGCTCTTTTGGAGAGTGTATAACTATCATAGTGCAATTATCATGTTTGACTAATGCATTGACTCTTTCTGGTAAATCTTTTTTATCCAAAAGGTAAACAAACTTGTCGGGAAGATCCACTTTCATCCCGTTTTTAACACTAATCTCTTTACTTGTAATGATTACTGACTTTCTATCATAAACAACTAATACGCTCTTTTTTAAAACTTCTAGAACTTTTTCCTCTCTTTTTTGTTTATGCTTCTGTAGGTCTTCTGCAAATCTTCTTAGAGCCGCTTTTACAGCACTCGTGCTTTTTGTTGCTAGCTCTTCTTGCACCTGTCTAGATAGTTCGCTAAGATTTACTATTCCCTTCTCTAACGCTTCTAGTAAATATGGTTTGTTTCGAAGGTGTTTTCTCACATTTTTAGCGATAGTCATGGTGCAACAATGTATCGTTTGGTACACTTAAAGCTTATTATGTAACAAAAAAGTCACAACCTTTAAGAATAATGCCCCTGTGGTAATTGGAATAATTTCTCTTAAGAAACAGGGGAAGCAAAAAATGACAGAAAAAATTGTGTTGGCATATTCAGGTGGATTAGATACTTCTGTTCTAATCAAATGGCTCCAAGAAAAATATGCAGCAGAAGTAATAACGGTTACAGTTAATGTTGGCCAACAAGAAAATTTGAAAGAAATAGCAGAAAAAGCTAACAAATTAGGCGTTTTAAAACATTATTCAATTGATGTTACAAAAGAATTTGCAAAAAATTATGTTTTTCCAGCAATAAAAGCTAACGCTCTATATGAAGGAAAATACCCAATCAGTACAAGTTTGTCTCGTCCACTTATCGTTTATAAAATGGTGGAAGTTGCAAAAAAACATAATGCCACAGGCCTAGCTCATGGTTGTACTGGTAAAGGAAACGATCAAGTACGTTTCGATATTTCTTTTGCTTCACTAGCTCCTAATTTAAAAATAATTGCGCCAATTCGGGAATGGAACATGACCCGCGAAGAAGAAATTGCCTATGCATTAAAAAAAGGAATATCTGTTTCTAAAGCTGCTAAAAAATATAGTATTGATCAAAGTATATGGGGACGTTCAATTGAATGTGGAATTTTGGAAGATGCTAATCAAGAACCCCCTGAAGATGCGTTTGAATGGACAATTTCACCTGAAAAGGCGAAAAATGTTCCTGAATATGTAACTATAAAATTTGAATCCGGTGTTCCAACTAGTTTGAACCACGAAGTCATGGAACCACTTCAACTTATAAAAACATTGAATACAATAGCTGGACAACATGGTGTTGGAAGAATTGATCATATCGAAGACCGATTAATCGGCATTAAATCCAGGGAAATCTACGAATGCCCAGCTGCAACCGTATTGCTTGAAGCTCATAAAGATTTGGAAAAAATGGTTCTTACCCGTCACGAGATTATGTTTAAACAAAGTGTGGATACTCAATGGACCTTTTTGGTTTATGCAGGTCTTTGGAATGATCCACTTAGAGAAGATCTTGAAGCGTTCATCAATAAATCTCAAGAAAAAGTAGAAGGTGAGGTCCGCATGAAACTTTATAAAGGCAGTTTTCAAGTTGTTGGTCGGTCATCAAAACTATCTCTTTATGATAAAAACTTGGTTAACTATAACATAAAAACTGGTTTTAAGCAATCATACTCCAAAGGATTTATTGAACTATGGGGCTTACAAACAAAAATGGCTAATATATTACGGCAAAAAGTCAATAAGAATTTGGAGGCTAAAACTGACTTAGAGTAAGTTTAGTATACATATGAGGGAACTCTGTTTTGTCAAACTTGTTGAGAGGTGGAAGATTAAAATCTGTTCGAGAAGATGTCGCTAGTTTTACATCTTCATTCAAAGATGATTTAGTACTAACAGATGCTGCTATACGCATTAATCAAGCTCATGTGATAATGTTAATTGAGCAGGAAATAATTAAACAATCAGATGGAGTTGCTCTTCTTAGCGCCTTAAAAAAACTTTTAGATAATCCTTCTGCTCTCTCCGGTGAAGACGTTCATATGGCTATTGAAGAATCAATATTGAAAGATACTGGCGAAGAGGTGGGGGGTAATCTTCATATAGCTAAAAGTAGAAACGATCAAGTTGTTACAGCAATTCGTGTACTGCTTAGAAAACAGTTGCTTAATTCAGTCAATATTATACTGAAAATGCAAAAAAGTTTAGTTGAAACAGCTGAAAATCATATTAACACTCTCATCTTGGAGTATACTCATCTCCAGCCTGCTCAACCAGTTACATTTGCACATTATCTCTTATCATTTATTGATAATCTAGAGCGAAATTTACAAAGACTCATACAAACATATGAACGAGTTAATCTTTGTCCTTTAGGTGCAGGAGCATTAGCCACAACAAGTTTCCAGATAAATCGAAACAGAGTTGCAGAACTCTTAGGATTTGATGAGGTTTTAGAGAACTCGATCGATGCAGTGGGAAGTCGAGATTTTATTATAGAAACCATAGCTGTTTTTACTCTTATTTCAGTGACTCTAAGTCGCCTATCTGAAGATCTGATTATTTGGAGTTCTACAGATTTTGGTGTTATTGATTTACCAGATAATTTTGCTTCAACTAGTAGTATTATGCCACAAAAGAAAAATCCCGAATTACTTGAAATCATACGGGCAAACGCTAGTAGAATCTTGGGAGATTTTGTTGCTGCTACCTCAACTCTCAAAGGATTGCCGACAACCTATAATCTTGATTTCCAACAAATTACTCCTTATCTTTGGAATTCAATCAAAATTGTTGATTCTTCATTGATTATTCTGACTAATCTATTACCCAATTTGAAAGTAATAGCTGATATCTCGGAAAAATCCAAACCTAGTTTTGTAGCAGCAACTGAAATCGCAAATTTACTTACTAGAGAATATCACATACCATTCCGGACAGCCCACAAAATTGTAGGAACATTGGTAAACTCGCTAATAACTAAAAAATTAACATTTGTAGATCTAACACCTGAAATGATTCAAAACACTTCTAAAATGTTTTCTAGTTGTAAAATAGAAATTTCAGCTAAACAAATCTCTTTTTGTATTAATCCACAAAAAATTGTTGGTACTCATAATGTAAGAGGTGGACCTGCACCAGTTGAAGTAAAAAGAGCCTTATCGGCAAAAAAGAAACAAATCAAAGCTGCTCAAAAAACTCTAAAAAATCTAAATCAAAAACTCTCTGATGCTAAAAAAAACATGGAGTTAATAATTACTTCTTATCTCTCTTCAGATTTATCTTCAAACGTAAGATTTAAAAATTCAAAAATGTAGGTAGAATAAGGCTTTGGTACCAGTACATAGTTCAAGCAAAAACAAAAAGGCGTTTTTAGCATTAGAGGACGGTACCATTTTTCGCGGTAAAGGTTTTGGATCAATAGAAAAAACTTCAGGTGAAGTTGTATTTTCAACATCTATGGTTGGTTATCCAGAAGCATTAACAGATCCTTCATACAAAGGACAAATACTCACCCTAACCTATCCACTTATAGGCAACTACGGAGTACCCCCCTTAGATCTTGATTATAATATTCCCCTTTATTTCGAGTCTGAAAAAATTCAACCAAGAGGACTGGTTATTCATGAACTTTGTGAAAAACCATATCACTGGGCGTCCACAAAAACTTTAAACAAGTGGTTATTGGATGAAGAAATTCCAGGAATCTCTGGAATTGATACCAGACATCTAACCAAGAAATTAAGAACCCGTGGTGTAATGCTTGGAATACTTGAAGTTTATGAAGCTGAAAATGAGCCAAGCGTTGGTAGCATTTTGAAAGAAGTGAAGCATATTTCAGATCCTAATTTAATAGATTTAGTTAAGCAGGTCTCTGTTAAGACACCTGTTGAATATGACATTAAAGGTAATCATACAATTGTTTTAATTGATTGTGGAGTGAAGTATAGTATTATTAGAAACCTCTTGAAACGGGGAATTAATGTTATAAGAGTCCCTTATGATTTTTCTGCTAAAGAGGTTATGGAATACAAACCAGATGGTATTTTTATAAGCAATGGTCCTGGTGATCCAAAAAATTGTGTTAATACAATTGAATGCATAAACGAATTAGCTGAAAAAGTACCTTTGATGGGAATATGTCTTGGAGCTCAGATATTAACATTAGCTCTAGGTGGAGACACATACAAATTAAAGTATGGCCATCGTTCTCAAAATCAACCAGCAATAGATTTAATCACTAATCGCTGTTATATAACTACCCAAAATCATGGATATGCAATCAAAAATGAATCTCTTCCAAAAACTCCTCTAAAAGCTTGGTTTATGAATCCTAATGACAAGACAGTGGAAGGCGTTAAACACGAAAATAAACCCGTATTTGCAGTTCAGTGGCATCCTGAGGCAGCTCCTGGCCCTTATGATACTGAATTTCTCTTTGATACATTTTTGAAATTAATGGAGGCTAGTTAATCTGCCAAAGTTCGATTGGATACGGAAAGTGCTAGTTTTAGGGAGCGGTGCAATTAAAATTGGTGAAGCTGCTGAATTTGATTATTCTGGAAGCCAATGTCTTAAAGCTCTAACTGAAGAAGGTATAGAGACTGTTCTCATTAATCCAAATATTGCTACTATTCAAACTGATCCTCGTCTTTCTGGTAAAGTTTACCTTCTTCCAGTAACTCCAGAGTTTGTTGAAAAAGTAATTAAAAAAGAAAAACCTGACGGTGTCATTCTAGGTTTTGGAGGACAAACCGCTCTTAATTGTGGAATAGAACTTTCAAAAATGGGGATCTTTGAAAAATATAATGTTAAAGTACTTGGAACTCCTGTAAGCGCTATAGAGGATACTGGTGATCGAGAACGTTTTAGAAAAGTAATGCTTGAAGCTAATGTTCCACCATTGACAAGCAAAGCTGCAACTTCAATTGATGAAGCTTTAGAAGTTGCCCACGAAATTGGATATCCAGTAATAATCAGAGTAGCTTATACTCTTGGTGGGAAAGGTTCAGGCGTAGCCAAAAATGATAAGGATTTAAAAAGAATTGTTAGGCTAGGTTTAGCTCAAAGTAGAATAACCCAGGTGCTTGTTGAAGAATATGTGGGTCATTGGAAAGAACTTGAATATGAAGTAATGCGTGATTATGCTGATAATTGTTTAATTGTTTGCAATATGGAAAACTTGGATCCTATGGGTGTTCATACTGGAGACTCTATTGTTGTAGCTCCATCTCAAACTTTAACAAATAGGGAATATCATCTAATGCGCTCATCAGCAATGACCGCCATACGACATTTGGGTATAGTTGGTGAATGCAATATTCAATGGGCATTACATCAGAAATCAGAAGAATACCGAGTAATAGAAGTTAACTCGCGAATGTCAAGAAGTTCAGCACTAGCAAGCAAAGTAACTGGTTATCCACTAGCATATATTGCTACCAAACTGACAATCGGTTATCTTCTCCCCGAACTTATCAACAAAGTAACTGAGGTTACGACTGCTTGTTTTGAACCTGCACTTGACTATGTTGTAATCAAAATACCTCGTTGGGATCTGCAAAAATTCAAAAATGTAGATCGCCACATTGGACCTCAAATGCGCTCTGTTGGAGAAGTTATGGCGATAGGTCGTTGTTTGGAAGAAGCCCTTCAAAAAGCAACAAGAATGTTAGATAACGGCAAAAAAGGGTTGGTTTGCAACGAAGAGCCAGAAAAAGAATCAATAGATCAAATAAAAAATGTTTTAGCTAATCCAACCGATGAACGTCTTTATAAATTGATAACAGCATTGAAATTGGGTATATCCATTGAAGAAATTTATCAGCTCAGCGGTGTTGACCCATTTTTTCTATATAAACTTCAAAACATAATTAACATGGAAAAAAAGCTCCAATCATTGAGTCTAGATCATACTGATGCTGTAGACATCATTAGAGAAGCAAAACGGATTGGTTTCTCTGATGAACAAATTGCTATTTGTCAGCAAAGTGACGAAATGAGTATTCGAGCTTTTCGAAAACAAGCTGATATTATTCCAGTAATAAAACAAATAGATACTTTAGCAGCTGAATGGCCTGCTAAAACAAATTATTTATACTTAACTTATGGTGGAGACGAAGATGATATTGAACTAACAAATCATACTGGCAAAGTTATTGTGTTAGGCTCTGGAGTTTTTAGAATTGGATCAAGTGTCGAATTTGACTGGTGTGGAGTCAATACAATTTGGGCTTTAAAGAAAAATAATATCCAAGAGGCCATAATGATTAACTATAATCCTGAAACAGTATCAACAGATTATGATGTCTCAGATAAATTGTATTTTGAAGAGTTAAGTATTGAACGAATACTTGACATTTATGAGAAAGAAAATCCTTCAGGAATAATTACTAGTGTTGGTGGACAAATTCCTAATAACCTAGCAATGAAGCTTGAAAAAGCTGGAGTTAATATTCTGGGTACGTCAGCTGAAGATATTGACTTAGCTGAAGATAGATCAAAATTTAGTGCTCTTTTGGATCAACTAAACATTCTTCAGCCAAGCTGGAGCAAATTAACATCAATTGCTAGTGCGAAACGTTTTGCAGAAAAAATTGGCTATCCAGTGCTTGTTAGACCTAGCTATGTTTTATCTGGTTCCGCAATGAGAGTAGCATACGATGAAAACTTATTAGAAAGTTTTCTTAAATTAGCAGCTAAAGTTTCGCGTGATCAACCAGTAGTTATTTCTAAATTTATGGACAAGGCTAAAGAGGTTGAAGTTGACGGAGTTTCTGATGGAGAAACTTGTATTATCGGTGCAATAGTTGAGCACATAGAAAACGCTGGAATTCATAGTGGTGATGCAACTATGAGTATTAGCGTTCCTCCTCAAACTCTTTCACTTCTCATACAGAATAAAATTGAAGATGTAACTCATAAAATTGTTAAAGCCTTGAACATTAAAGGCCCTTTTAATATTCAATATCTTGTTAAGGATGATACAGTCTATGTTATTGAATGTAATCTTCGAGCTTCTCGCTCAATACCTTTTGTTAGTAAAACTCGAGGAGTTAACCTGATTGAGCTAGCAACATTGGCTATGCTTAATAAAAAATTTAGTAATTTGCCAACATGTGAGCTCCCTCCTATTTCTCATGTAGGCGTTAAAGTTCCTCAATTTAGTTTTATGAGATTAAGTGGAGCGGATCCAGTTTTGGGTGTTGAGATGCTTAGTACAGGGGAAGTGGCCTGTCTTGGTGAAAACTTTGCCGATGCTTTTTCAAAGGCGATTCAATCTGCTCAATTTAGAATTCCGCCTAAAGGTGGTTCTGTTCTAATAACTGTTGGTGGTGAAGAACCTAAAAGAAGAGTTGTACCTATTGCCAAAGATCTAGAAGAATTGGGCTTTAAGATCTATGCAACAAAAAATACCGCTAAGGTTTTGCAGAAATCAGGATTACAAAATGTTTCTGTTCTACATAAGGTTAAAGAAACTACAGCAAGACCTAATATTCTTGATTATCTTCAAGGAAGAAAAATTGATCTAGTCATAAATGTCCCAATGGGACGAAAGAAGAAAAATATTTCAGCTGTTTTGACTGATGGCTATATAATTAGAAGACAAGCTGTTGAATTTAATGTGCCCGTAATCACAAATCTGGAGCTTGCTTTGGCTTTAATAAAAGTATTAAAACAACGAGAACATAATGGAGAAACGATTCGTTCTTTGAACGAATACATGAACGATCTACCTTGGACAATTTGGTAATTTTTTGAAAATGTTAATTCTTATACTAAATAACTCCAGAGATTTTGATAAAAAAAACCAAAAACAAAATAGGATTGAGCAATAATTGATTATGGGAGTAAATAATACTAACTTGAAATAATCGAGTTGTGAAAATTCAAGGTGGATAAATTGAAAGAAATCTGGGTGGAAATATCTCCGAAAACTTCAGACTCTGAAAAGCTTGCAATAATGAAACTCTCAAAAGAAAATTGTGATTTCTTGCTAAAAAATGATCAATTGGAAAACCTTTCAGGTAACGATGATATTGTTCTTTTGAATAGTTTAGATGAGAATCAAATTAAGACCTTAAAAAACGAAAATAAAAAGATTGCATTAAGAATAGCTATTCAAGGAAAAAAAGATGAAAATACTGCTGCAAATGCCGCTAGTTTTTATGTTGATTATTTGCTTCTCACATGTTTAGACTGGTGTGTTATTCCTCTTGAGAATTTAATTGCAAAAACCAGAGATAAAAGCAAGATAATTGCAGAGGTTTCAAATTCTAAAGATGCTAAGCTAGTTTTAGAAGTACTTGAATTGGGAACTGATGGTGTTTTATTGAAAACTTCTAATTCTGAAGAGCTCAAGAAAACAATAGCTATTGTAAAAAAACAGAATTTAACCTTAGATCTAATACCCGCAAAAATAGTAGCGATAAAACAGATTGGAACAGGAGCAAGAGTTTGTGTGGATACCTGTGCTCTTATGATTCAAGGTGAGGGGATGCTAGTAGGTTGTCAATCTTCAGGATTATTTCTGATTGAAGCCGAGGTTACTGAAAACCCCTACGTTCAAGCTCGTCCTTTTAGAGTTAATGCAGGATCTCTTTCGATGTATACCTTTGGATCACTGGAAAGAACACGGTACCTGTCGGATTTGAAAGCAGGAGAAGAAGTATTAATTATTGATAGAAACGGAAAATTGCGGACTGCAGATGTTGGGAGAATAAAAATTGAGTTAAGGCCGTTAATCTTAATCGAAGCTGAAGCTAAAGGAAAAAGAATTAAGACAATCCTACAAAATGCCGAAACTATTCGACTTGTAACTATTGATACTTCTATTCCAGTAACTGATTTGAAGATAAATGACCAGGTGTTAATCCATCTAACAAAAGGTGGAGGTAGACACTTTGGAGTTGCCGTTGATGCAGAAACGGTGATTGAGCGTTGAAAGCCAAAATTTGTGTATCCCTGCTTCCAAAAACTTTTCTGGAAGCTAATAATCTACTTGAGGAAACAGAAGATCTGCATTTGGATCTAATAGAAGTAAGACTTGATTTTCTTCAATCTAAAACTCATTTGAAGAAATTAGCTGATCATGGAAATACACCGAAAATTGCCTCTATTTTATCAAATAACTCAAAAGGAGAAGCTAATATTACGGGATTAAAACAGCAGAAATTGCTACTTGAGGCTGCAAAAAGTGGGTTTGAATATGTTGATGTCGGTTTATATTCCCCCAATTTGAAAAATTTTGTTAATGAATTAAAAAATTTAAATTGTAAACCAATAGTTTCTTTTCATGATTTCTACACCTCTCTGTCTCTTTCTGATCTCGAATCTATTCTAGAAAAAGAAATATCTAGCGGGGCTGAAGTATTTAAAATTGTGACAACAGCCAATAAAATCGCAGATAATCTGATAATCTTGAATTTTATTTCCCGAAAATCTACAAAGATAAATCTGGTATGTTTTTGTATGGGTGAACTTGGTAAAATATCCAGATTATTATCGCCTCTTTATGGCAGTTACTTTACATTTGCTTCACTGAAAAAAGGTTTTGAGACAGCTAATGGCCAACTTTCAGTACAAGAAATGAAATCAATCTACAAAATTTTGGAATGATATGAATGGATATTTCAGGAAAAACGAAAATATGTAGTGTTATTGGTGATCCTATTAAACATTCTCTTAGTCCAACCATACAAAATGCAGCTTTTAACCATCTTAATCTCAATTTTATTTTTTTAGCATTTAAAGTGAGAACTGCAGAACTGGAATTGGCTATCCAAGGAATGCGCTCTTTAAACATTCATGGATTAAATGTAACTATGCCCCATAAAAATAAGGTAATCAATTATTTGGATGAAATAGATTCAACTGTGGAATTTCTTAATTCTGCTAATACCATTGTTAATAAAAAAGGACAACTTCACGGTTATAGTACAGATGGGATTGGAGCAGTAAAAGCTCTCCAGGAAAATGGGATAGATCTCTCTTCAAGCAAAGTTGTACTACTAGGAGCTGGAGGTGCCGGCAGAGCAATAGCGTTTTCTATTGCTGATAAAGTTAAGGAACTCATTGTTCTAAATAGGGATGTTAAAAAAGTAAAAAATCTTGGATTAGATCTGAAACTAAAATTTAACACAAATATTCAATATGGAACTCTATCACAAGATTCAATACAAAAGAACCTTAGATCATCAAATTTGCTCATTAATGCTACAAACGTTGGCATGATACCAAACTCTAAACTATCAATAGTTGATCCAAAATTGCTAAATTCAGATCTAACAGTTATGGATATTGTCTATAATCCACTGGAAACAAAACTACTATCTGATGCAAAAATTGTTGGAGCCAAGACAATAAATGGTGTTGAAATGCTAATTTATCAAGGGGCTGCTTCTTTTGAATTATGGACTGGAAGAAAAGCTCCGATTGAAATCATGAAACTGGCAATACTGAAAAAAATATCAAACAAAGGTGCCTTTAATTGACCCAAAAAGGTTTGGCAATAGCCTATGGGGCAGCTACGATTGTGAATGCAATTGCTTTAGGGAAGGGAGCAGCTTTAGGTGTTGATTTATGGACAAAAGCCTCAGTAACACTAACAGATGATCCTAATATTGTCAATAGTGAAATAATGTCTGATCCCTCTGAAGATGCTTCATTATTAGAAAAAACTGTTTTTAGAGTATTCAAATATTTTAATATCGACCATCAATATGGCGCAAAAATAAAAACTTGGTCCAACATTCCCATTGCTAGAGGTTTAAAGAGTAGCAGTGCGGCAGCTAATGCTGTAGCTTTAGCGACAGTGAAAGCTCTTAATAAACAAATTGATGATCTATCAGTTATCTCGTTAGGAGTAGATGCCGCTTTTGATTCTGGAGTGACACTTACTGGAGCTTTTGATGATGCTTGTGCTTCTTATTTTGGAGGTGTAGTCTTAACAGATAATGATAAAAGGAAACTTTTAAGCCAAGCTGAATTACCTTCAGATATTTCTGTTTTGTTTTTAGTTCCTGAAAAAAAAGCTTATACTGCTAATATTAATGCTGCTAAACTTCAAGCTGTAAGATCACTTGTAAATATTGCATTCAAAGAAGCTATTCAAGGTCATTATTGGACAGCTCTGTCTTTAAATGGATTTATTTATTCTTCAATTTTGGGTTATGATTCTAATATAGCCTTAGAATCTCTAAATGCTGGAGCATTGGCTGCAGGACTCTGTGGAAAGGGTCCCACTGTGACGGCAGTTGTTACTAATGATACGATTGATCAGGTAAAATTAGTGCTTCAAGGATATGATGGCGATATTATCAAAACATCTCTTAACCATAAAAAAGCGATGGTAGTTGACTATTGATGGAAGCAATTATCAAATCAACTCACTGTATAACTGGCACTGTTAGTGCACCCCCATCAAAAGCTTATACACAAAGGATGTTAATTGCTTCAGCGCTTTCACATGGTAGATCCGTTATCTCAAATCCATTATTTTCAGAAGATACTGAGGCTACTTGTAGAGCTGTTACAAGTCTAGGTGCAGAGGTTAAGATCAAAAATAATATGTGGGTAGTGAATGGATCCCAATCCCTTCAAGGTAAATTGAAACCAATAGACTGTGGTGAATCTGGAGCTACTCTGCGGTTCATTTTGCCAGTGAGTGGTTTGGCTGATGGATCTTCCCTGCTAACTTTTGGGAAATCTCTAGAAAAACGGCCAATAGCTCCTCTTCTTCAAAGTCTTCAAGATTTAGGGGTAAAAACCGAAAAGAGAACAATTGAAAATAAATCTGGAATTTTAGTTTTTGGTGGAGGGATTAATGGGGGTAGAACTTTAATTCGAGGAGATGTTAGCTCCCAATTTATATCTGGTTTAATGTTTGCATGCCCATTAGCTAATTCAGATACTGTGATTAATCTCTCCACACCTCTTGAATCTAAATCTTATGTTGAAATGACTCGAGAAGTCCTTGCAAAACATGGAATATTATTTTCAATTGCAGATAATTATGATCAATTGCATATTCAATCAAATCAGGTTTATCAAAATTTTGATCATAAGGTGCCAGGTGATTTTTCTTCAGCTGCTTTCTTGTTAGTTGCGGCAACAATAACTAATTCAAATGTGATTATTACTAATTTGGATTCTTCAACTTTGCAGGGTGATAAAGCTATTCTGGAGATTTTAAAACAAATGGGTGTAATAGTTAAAGTTTATGAAAATCAGGTGGAAATTGGGGGATGTAATGGTTTGATAAAACCATTTGACATAGATGCTAGAGATATTCCTGATCTTGTTCCTATTTGTGCTACTTTAGCTTGTTTTGCTAATGGGATTTCTAAAATACATGATGCTAGTAGATTAAGGTATAAGGAGTCTGATAGGTTATTGTCACTTTATCTTGAATTAAGAAAGATGGGAGCAAATATCTCTATGGACAAAACTAGTCTTGTTATCCAAGGTCCATGTATTTTAAAAGGTGCAGTAATTGATCCTCATAATGATCACAGAATTGCAATGGCCTGTTCAGTTGCTGCTTTAATGGCTGTGGGTCAAACAAAGATTCAGAATCCAGAATGTGTTAAAAAATCTTATCCAGAATTTTTTAATGATTTACGAAAAATTGGAGCTGATGTAATTGGCGGGAAATTCGATAGGTAAAAACTTTGTAATTACCAGTTTTGGTGAAAGCCATGGTTCTTGTATAGGTGTAATAGTTGATGGATGTCCAGCTGGTTTATCCATAATTGAAAGTGAAATCGATAAAGAATTATGCAAAAGAATTCCCTCACAACCCGAGTTAGTCTCAGGAAGAATTGAAAAAGATACAGTTAAATTTTCTTCAGGTGTGTTTAACGGTATTACAACAGGAGCACCTATCTGTTTAACTGTAAAAAATAAAGAAATAAAATCAAGTGATTATGAATCAATTAAAGATCTTCCAAGACCAGGGCATTCTGATTATCCTGCTCGTATTAGATATGGTGGTCTTAATGATTATCGTGGTGGAGGCCGCTTTTCTGGAAGAACCACAGTATCCATAATAATGGCGGGTACAATAGCCAAAAAATTATTGTCTCTGTTTAATATTGAAGTTTTAGCTTTTACAAAATCAATAGGCAAAATTGAATTGGAAAGAACTATGAGTTTTGAAGAACTAAGAAAATTTAGGTATGCAACAGCTGTACGTTGTCCAGAATTAAATTGTGCAAAACTGATGGAAAAGTCAATTGTGAAGGCTAAAAGTGAAGGAAATAGTCTTGGTGGAATTGTAGAATGTGTGGCTTTAAATGTTCCAGTTGGTATAGGTGATCCAATTTTTGATTCCCTAGATGGGGATCTTTCTAAAATGCTATTTGCTATTCCTGCAGTTAAAGGTGTAGATTTTGGATTGGGTTTTGGGGTGACTAGGATTTATGGTTCAGATAATAATGATGAATATGGTCTTTCTAACGGAGAAGTAGTAACCACATCAAATAATGCGGGAGGAATTTTGGGTGGATTATCTTCTGGAATGCCAATTATCCTTAGTGTTGCCTTTAAACCTACACCTTCTATTGAAAAAGAACAACATACTGTTAATTTGAAAACTATGAAGGAGACAAAAATGAAAATATCAGGAAGACATGATCCTTGCGTTGTACCTAAAGCGGTTCCAGTTGTGGAATCCGCAGTTGCTATTGTATTGATTGATCATTTGATCCGTTCGGGTATTATTTCAAATGTCTTAAAGGAGAATAAATGAAATGAAGAAATTAAATCAATTGAGAGAGCAAATTGATGAGGTTGATAATCAACTTTTGCTATTGTTACAAAAAAGAGTAGCTGTTTGTAGGGCAATTGGTCTTCTGAAAAAAGATTATAATATGGCGGTCCATGACAGTCTGAGAGAAAATTGTGTTTACGAAAATGTTAAGAATCAAGTAAATAAGCTCGGACTTAATTATAAAGAAGTTGCTACAATTTTTCACCAAATAGTTAATATGTGCAGTGCAGTGCAAAGTTAAAAGAATCTAATTTCATTAATATGTAGTTTGAAGGTGTCGGGTTTGTTATATGAAATCAATGAGAAAGCAATTAAACTTCAGAATCAAGGAAAAAAAATTACAAAATTGAATATTGGTGACCCTGACCTAGAAACTCCTTCTGAGATAGTTGAAGCTGCTTGTGAGGCAATAAAAAAGGGTAGGACAAAATATTCTTCGGGGTTTGGTGAGCAAACTCTTAGGAATGAGCTTGGAAAAATTCATGGGGTTTCAGCTGATAATATTGTGATTACTCCTGGTTCTAAATGGGGAATTTTTTCTACTATGTACTTGTTGTTAAAAGATGGTGGAAACGTTGTTATTCCTACACCTTATTGGACAGCTTATGGCTTAATAGCAAAAACTCTAGGTGTCGAAGCTAGATTTTGTAAAACAGAACTTGATTCCAACTGGCAGGTTGATCTGCAGACATTTGAAGAATTAATAGACAATGATACCCGATTGATTATATTAAACAATCCATGTAATCCGACAAGCAAAGTTATGGATGAGAAAATTGTTGACGGTATTGTGAAGATAGCAACGGATAGAAATGTCTTAATTTTATCTGATGAAGTTTATTCTAAGATTAGTTTTGTTAAAACCAAGAGTATTTTGGATTATGATAGTAATAACATATTGATTACCGGTTTTTCCAAGATGTTTACTATGACTGGTTGGCGTATTGGATATGTAGTTGCCAATAGAGAGTTAATAAATAAAATCGGTAAATTGAATCAGATAACTTTTTCAAATGTTCCGGTCTTTATTCAAGATGCTGCATTGAAAGCGTTGGAAATTCGAGACAAATTAACAAATGAAATTAGAGAAGTTTATTGCAATAGAGCAAAAATAGCTTCCGAAATTCTTTCTAATGCAAAATTGGAATTTTCAAATCCTGATGCACCATTTTATATTTTTCCAAGACGAGAAGGATTAGATTCTGAAAAATTTGCGATGAAAATTCTTGATAAAGGTGTGGCAGTAGCTCCAGGTACCTCCTTTGGTGATTACAGAGATCACTTCAGAATATCTTTAACCGCACCAGAAGTTGATCTCAGACTTGCCCTCTCTAAGATCTGTGAGGTATTAGATGAATGAGAGTAGCAATTATTGGCGCAGGAAAAATGGGTGTGTGGTTTGCACAATTTTTTCGCAGAGAAGGTCACTCAGTAGTAATAGCTTCTAGAAATAAGAAAAAGCTAGCAAGAATAGGTAAAGAATTAGATTTTGAAATTGCCTCTTTTAAGCAAGCCGTTAAGAAAGCAGACAAGATTCTAATCTGTGTTTCTATAGATGCTTTTGAAAAAGTAGCAAAAACTATTAGTCCTGAAATAAAAAAAGGCCAAATCATTATAGACATTTGCTCAATTAAGGAATACCCTGTCGATGTTATGCACAAATACTTTGGAAAAAATCTGATTATAGGTATGCATCCTGTATTTGGTCCTGGAAGCACTAGTCTAAAAAATAAAACAATCATTTTAACTCCAACAAATAGTGAAGAAACAAAGTTTGCTGAATCTTTCAAAAAATGGTTAGAACAAAAAGATGTGCGTGTTTTAATTATGGCTCCTAAAAAGCATGATAGATTGATGTCTGTTGTTCTAGGATTTCCTCACTTCATAGGTTTAGTGGCTTGTGATGTTCTTCTTGATCAGAAGAACTATTCTGAAACCAAAAATGTTGCTGGTACAACCTTTAGGATGTTATTCACTTTGGCAGAGGTTGCGGCATTAGAAACACCTGAACTATTTAATAGTCTTCAATTAAATCTGCCTAAAATTGCAGAACTTGAAAACATGTTTATTGAGAAAGCTTATGAATGGCTAGAATTGATCAGGAAAAAAGATTCGATAGCGATAACAGCTAAAATGAAACAATTAAAATCTAAACTAAAAAGAAAAAACGCTAATTATGAGAGTTCTTATAAAGCAATGTATAAAATGTTGGAATCTTCGGAAACCTAAATTGGGGTTTGGTTTGCTCGCGGGTATGATCCCAAAATCTTAAGAAAAGTTGTAGTTTTTTCCAAAATTTCAAGAACCTCTTTGCACTTTTGTTCGACTCTGTGGCCCTCAAAATCCAGGTAGAAATTATATTCCCATGGTTTTTGTTTTGTTGGTCTTGATTCAATTTTTGTAAGATTTAATCTTCTTTTCGCAAACTCTTCTAATGTAGAATATAGTGAACCTGGAGTATGTGATGCTGCAAAAATTATTGATGTTTTATCTTTTCCTGTTTTGGGTGAATCTTCTTTGGATATCACAAAGAAACGAGTGTAGTTGGTCTGATTATCCTCTATTTCTCTAGCGAGAATGGACATGTCGTATATCTTAGCTGCTTTTTCGCTAGCTATGGCTGCTGCATTTTTCAAGGCTTTTTCTTTAAGCATTTTTACACTGCCTGCTGTGTCATAAGTGGGAATTAAGTTGAATTTGCAATTTTCAAGAAATTTACGGCTTTGTGCTAGCGCTTGAGAATGAGAATAAACTGTTTTAACAGATTCTATAGTAGTGCCTGGATTTGCTATTAGGCAATGTGAAATTCTAATTATTATTTCTCCTCTAACCTTTAGATTGTGGGTTAAAAAAAGATCATAGGTCTGGTTTACACTTCCTTCCAAAGAGTTTTCTATTGGTACAACTCCAAATTCTGATTCTTGGTTGGTGACACTTTCGAAAACTTCTCTTAAGTCTTTTCGTGGTTCAACCTGTACATCTTCACCAAAAAAGGTGTAAATGGCATTCTCACTGTATGCTCCCCTTTCTCCTTGAAAGGCTATTTTCACTTTTTATTTACCTGTTTTCGATTTTTTATTAAACACTTATTTATTCCATTTATCATCGCTTCGACGCTAGCCATTACTATATCTTCTCTGGCTGCTCGAGCTGATATTACGTTTCCTCTATCGTCCTCTACCTTTATAACAACTTCAGCAACTGCGTTTGATCCACCTGTTATTGCTTCCAATCGATATTCATTTAAACTTATTTTGACAAGATTTCGAGTTAGTTTCTGGATAGCTTTTAATACGGCATCGACAGGACCTACACCTGTTTCAGCTGCCTTATACTCGATTCCATCTAAGACTAGCCTTACAGAGGCTGTTGGTATAACTTTAATACCTGTCATAACTGCTAAATCACAAAGATCAACAATCTTTTCTTCAGCAATCACTTCTCCAATTACTGCTGAAGTAATGGCTAGTAGATCTGCGTCTGTTACCATTTTTCCTTTGTCACCTAAATCTTTGATCCTTTTTACAATTTCTTTAAGTTGATTTTCAGTTGGTTTTATTCCGATTTCTTCTAGTTCTGTTTTTATTCCACTTGTTCCAGCTAATTTTCCTGCAACTAGTTTTCTTTTTCGGCCTACTAGTTCAGGTTTGATAGGTTCAAATGTCAAAGGTTTAACTGTAACACCGCGTGTGTGAATTCCTGACTCATGCGCAAACGCATTCTCTCCGACAATTGCTTTATTGGCTTGAACAAATAAACCTGTTAATGTAGAAACAATTCTAGAGGTGCTATAGAGCAATTTTGAGTTGATACCAGTTTTAATTTTGTAAAGCATATGAAGTGCCATAACTATTTCTTCTAAGGAGGCGTTTCCCGCTCTTTCTCCCAGACCATTAATTGTACAATGAACTTGGGAAGCTCCTGTTTCAACAGCTGCTAACGAATTTGCTACTGCCATACCAAAATCATCATGGCAATGTACACTAATTGGAACTTTAATTGTTGATTTAATTTCTTGAATAAAATTACTCATATTCTTAGGTATCATTATACCCACTGTGTCTGGAATGTTAATTATGTCTGCGCCTGATTTCTCTGCAGCTTGACACACCTGCTTTAGAAATGGCATTTCAGATCTTGTAGCGTCCATAGGAGAAAATTCACATTTTAATCCATGTTTTTTTATATATTCAATCATGTCTACAGTTGCTGATAGGACTTGGTTGGGAGTTAAATTTACTGCATACTTCATTTGAACTGGAGATGTTGGAATAAACATGTGGATTAAATCAACATCGCAGTCGATTGCTTTATCGATATCTCCCTTTGTAGCACGTGCTAGAGCACACACTTCACTTTTTAGCCCCTCTTTTGCTATTGCCTTGACAACCTTCATTTCACCATCAGATGACATGGGTGACCCCGCTTCAATTACATCTACTCCAAGATTATTTAGTTGGCATGCTATCTCAATTTTATCTTCTACAGTGAGTGTTACACCTGGAGTTTGTTCTCCGTCCCGTAGTGTGGTGTCAAAAATTCGAATATACTTTACATTTTTAATACTCATATTTTTTTAACCAACTTCTAAGGTTATGGCATCAGCTATGCCTTTTGCCATTCCTATTGTTGTGGTTTTTCCACCTAAATCTGGAATAGTTGGTCCTTCGCAAAGTGTCTTAATAACTCCGTTTTCTATTGCTGTGGCTGCATTAATGCAGTTTTGATCATTATATTTTTCACCTAACCAATCTAGCATCATTTTAGCTGCTAAGATCATCGAAATTGGGTTTGCAGTTTGTTTACCAGCTCTGTTAGGCGCTGAACCATGAATAGGCTCAAACAACGCGAAACTATCACCCAGATTTGCTCCCGGAGCCATACCTAATCCTCCTATAAGTTGAGCAGCTTCATCAGACAAGATATCTCCAAACATATTCGGAGTTACTAGTACATCAAACTTTTGTGGTTCTTTTATTAATCTCATAGCTGCAGCATCGACATACAATTCGTTAAAACTAATTTCCGGGTATTGTTTTGCTGTTTCTCTGCAAACAGAAGCAAATAATCCATCAGTTATACGCATGACATTAGCTTTATGGATTGCAGTAACTTTGTTTTTATTATTTCTTTTTCTAGCTATTTCAAAAGCCTTTTTGGCTATGCGTTCACAATTTCTTCTGGTAATAACCCTAAGACATACGGTAGTATCTTTTCCAATTGAAAATTCTTGACCTTTGTAAACATCTTCTGTGTTCTCCCTAACGAATATCATGTTTATGTTCTGCTGAGTAGAAATTATTGAAGGATATGTTTTAATTGGTCTCAGATTAGCATACAAATCAAACATTAATCTGAGTTTAACGATTACATCTGCGGCTGTTTCTCCAACAGGACCCTTTAAACATGCATGGGATTCTTTGATTTTTTGTATACTGCTCTCAGGTAGAGGGACCCCTCTTTTTTGTAAGCATATGTCTCCTGCTTCTGCTTCAATCATGTTTAATTTTATATCAAATTTCTTTTGTACTGAATTCAAGACTTCCATGGTTGCGTCAGTCAGTTCAGGACCTATTCCATCCCCGGATATCACCGATATTTTATACTCATTCATTTTTGTTTATTCTCCTCCGTAAGTTTTCTATTAACCCCCCATCATTTAGAATCTCGATGATGAATGGTGGAAGTTTGTTTACTTGAAGATTTTTGTCTTTTGTATTATTTGAAATTTTTCCATGATTAATATCTATGGTAAGATCGTCATTATTGTCGACTATTTTTGATATGCCTTCACATTCCATTAAAGGTAATCCGATATTTATTGCGTTTCGGAAGAAAATTCTTGCAAAACTATCTGCTATTACGCATTTTACACCAGAATATTTTAAGGCAATTGGAGCTTGTTCTCTACTTGAACCACAACCAAAGTTTTTGCCACCAACTACAATTATGCCTTTTTTAGCTTTTTCAGGAAATTGTGGATCTATTCCATCCATAGCGTGTTTTGCTAACTCTTTAGGTTCAAATAGAACTAAATATTTTCCGGGCAGAATCACATCTGTATCAATATTGTTTCCGAATTTTACTGCTTTTCCATTTATTTTCATTTTTTTAAATCTCCACTTTTTGTGGATCAATTATTCTGCCTGCTATTGCGGAAGCTGCAACTGTCGCTGGTGAGGCTAGATACACTTTCGCTTCTTTGCTGCCCATTCTACCGATGAAATTACGATTTGAAGTGCTAACACAGACCTCGTCTTTAGCGAGTAAACCTATATGTCCACCTAAGCAAGGTCCACATGTTGCGCCACACACCAAAGCACCAGAGTCTGTGAATGTTTCTACTAATCCCTCTTTTAATGCCTGTAGATAGACTTCTTGAGAAGCTGGAATCACTAGAGTTCTTACATTATCTTTTACTTTTTTGCCTTTTAGGATTTTAGCAGCTAGTCGTAAATCTTCTATTCTTCCATTAGTGCATGAACCGATAAAGGCTTGATCAATCTGAATATTATTTACTTCCGAAACAACTTTTATGTTATCTACTGATGGTGAACAGGCAATCTGTGGCTCTAGATCTGTTACATTGATATCCACTGTCTGTTTATAAATAGAATCTGAGTCACTTCTGAAGAGTTCAAAAGCTTTTTCAGGTTGTTTTATCCTTCCCTCTAAAAATCTTTTAGTGGTTTTGTCTGGTTCGATAATTCCATTTTTAGCACCCATCTCTACAGCCATATTACATACAGTCATTCTTCCTGACATACCCATTGTGGATATTGTTGAACCTGAGAATTCGATGCTCTTGTATATTGCACCTCCTGCACCTAACTTTCCAATAGTAAATAATATTAGATCTTTAGGTGTAACAAATTTTTTGAATTCACCGTTCACATTTATTTTAATAGACTCTGGTACTTTTAGCCAGATTTTGCCAGTAGCCATAACTGCGGCTGCTTCAGTTGAACCTATCCCTGTGCCAAATGCTCCAAATGCACCGTAAGTACATGTGTGAGAATCGGCTCCCAAAATAATTTCCCCGGGAAGTACATGACCCTTTTCTGGTAATACTTGGTGACAAATACCGCCTTTTCCAACATCATAAATCTTTAATTTCTGCTTTTTAGCAAAATTTCGCATAGTTTTATGCAATTCTGCTGCTTTGATTGATTCTGCAGGTATTTGATGATCCAATACAACTATGATTTTTTGGTTATTCCACACTTTTTTTATGCCAATTTTCTCAAAAGATTTGACTGCTAGGGGGCCTGTTAAATCATGTATCATTAAGATATCTACGTTACTATCTATTATGTCGCCGGGGTAAACATTTTTCACGCCAGCTGATTTTGCTAAGATTTTCTCTGTAATGTTCACTTTTCATACCTCCGTTTGAGATATTCAATTTCAATTTGATGAGATTGATATATGTCGGTCAACTTTGCTTGACAAAGAGTTAAGGTTTTCCACTTAGTTCAGCGTTTTTATTCGTCAACGCTGATAGATTTAGCTCCTCTAGAGAGTGCTGTTAAGCCTGTTCTTGCTAACTCCATTATTCCATATGATCTCATCAAGTTTAGAAATGCATCTATCTTATGGGAAGTACCCGTTATCTCAATTGTTAAAGATTCTGGTGAAACATCGACCACTCGACCTCTGAAAACTTCTACACAGTTAATGGCGTCTGATCTAGTCTTAGAATCGAGCGCTTTTACTTTAACAAGAGCTAATTCTCTAGCTACGATATTTTCTTTTTCTAAATAATTAACTTTTATAACGTCGATAAGTTTGTTCATTTGTTTAACTACTTGTTCTATAGTCTTGTCGTCGCCGCTTAGGGTTATTGTCATTCTTGCTAACCCCTTTTTCTCGGTGTGCCCTACTGTAATGCTTTCGATATTAAATCCTCTTCTTCTAAACATATTAGCAATACACTGGAGTACACCTGGTTTGTTCTCCACAATAGCTGCGATAACTTTTGTATTTGAGGTTTCCATTAATACTTACCTACCTGCGCATTTATTCCACATCCTGGCGGAACCATTGGTGTAACATCTTCTTCTGATGATATAGGTATGTCAATAACTGTTGTAACATCACTTTTTAGAGCTTTTTTAACTGCTTCTGAGAACTCCTTTAACGATTCGGCTCTTAGACCTTGTGCCCCATAAGCCTCAGCTAGTTTAACAAAATCGGGGCTATTTCCTAATTTTATTGCAGAATATCTTTTCTTAAAAAATAATCTTTGCCATTGAGCTACCATACCTAACACTGAATTGTTCAAAACTATGACAATTACTGGAATATCTTCTGTAACTGATGTTGCGAGCTCTTGTTCTGTCATTCTAAAACTTCCATCCCCAGCTATATCCACCACTGGTTTGTTTGGACAAGCGACTTTAGCTCCTATAGCTGCAGGGAAACCAAAACCCATTGTTCCCAATCCACCCGAACTTATGAAAGTTCTTGGTTTTAAAGCATTAAAATATAGTGCTGACCACATTTGATTTTGGCCAACTTCTGTTGTGACAATTGTATCATTTGGCAGTATTTTTCTTAGTTCAAACAGCAAAGACTTTGGGTTTAAACTCTTATCATTTTTGTTGGGAGGTTGATTAAGTTGCTGTTTTGTTTCTTTCACACGAATTTTCCATGGAGTGTCTTCCCTGTTTTTTCCCTGTTTTAATATCCTATTGTTAATTTCTCTGAGCGTTTTTTTTGCATCTGCTACAATGGGTATATCCACCTCAATGTTTTTTCCAATTTCTGCAGCGTCAATATCAATATGTATTTTTTTGGCAGATGAACAAAACGTATCTAATGTCCCAGTTGCTCTATCCGAGAATCTTGTTCCAACAGCTAACACGACATCAGCTTCACACAATAATTTGTTCGCCACTGGATTTCCATGCATTCCAATACAGCCGATTGAAAGCGGATGATTTTCAGGGAAAGATCCCTTACCCATAAATGAAGTTGCGACTGGTGCAATTAGTGCCTCGGCAGTTTTGAGAAGTTCATTCGCTGCATTACTTATTATTACTCCTCCTCCAGAAAGTATAACTGGTTTTTCAGCTTTCATTAGAAGTTTTACTGCTTTTTTTATTTGTAAAGGATGAGGTTTTGATCTAGGTTTATACCCTTTTATTCCTATTTTGTCTGAAAAATCCATTTCTGCAATTTCGGTTTGAAGGTTTTTTGGTATATCAATAAGAACTGGACCCGGTCTGCCTGTTGTAGCAATATAGAACGCGTTTTTTACGGTTTCAGGAATTTCAGCAGCTGTCTTTAGCTGAAAATTGTATTTTGTTATTGGAGATGTTATTCCAACTATGTCTGCTTCTTGAAAAGAATCCCTTCCTATCATATAGGTTGTGTTTGCACTTGTTGTTGGAACTTGACCTGTTAGTGCAATAATAGGTGCAGAATCCATATACGCATTTGCAATCCCTGTTACCAAGTTTGTAGCTCCTGGTCCTGAAGTGGCTAAACATACGCCAGGTTTTCCACTGGCTCTAGCATATCCTTCAGCTGCATGAGCAGCGCCTTGTTCGTGTCGACATAGGATATGTCTTATTTCCGAATTTAAGAAATGATCATATATTGGAAGTACAGCTCCTCCGAGTATGCCGAAGATTACATCTACTTTTTGTTTTTCAAGGGATTTTATTAATGCTTTAGCACCGGACATTTCAGTCATTTTTATTTCCTCTTGTTCTCCAAAATATTATTGTAAAAAGATTTTCTGGACATAGTAGTGAATTCTATAAGTGAAATAACTCTCTGGTTAGATGATTCAAAGAAAACGTACATGGTTGAGAATACGATCCCTCATTATAATATCTCCTTAAAATCTCACGTTTCGTATTCATCTTGCCTCATCACTTTAAAAAGTTTGTGGTTTTTGAATTTTTTATTCTGAGTTGTAAAAAGTTGTTAGTACATTAATTCCACTAATTACTGCTTCAATGCTTGCCATTACAATATCTCCACGAACACCCATAGCCGTTACTTTTCGATTACCTTTGCGCATAGTAACTACTACTTCTACCATCGCATCAGTTCCACCAGTAATTGCTTTTACATGGTATTTTTCTAGATGGATATGTTCCGTTTCAATTATTGCTGCTTTTACAGCGTTTATTGCAGCATCAACTGGGCCCACTCCAAAAGCTGCTCCACAGACCTCTTTTTTATTGAGCCTTAATCGTACAGAAGCAGTAGGTGTTACTTTATCTCCACTAACAACCGTAATTTCTTTAAGTT
>JAUWJK010000042.1 GCA_030607735.1 Candidatus Bathyarchaeota archaeon | reverse complement strand
CTTTACTCTTGCGTTTGTGTCTTCGTTCAAGAAATCTATCTATTCTCTCTATTAATCCCAATTTTTTGTTAATCTGCGGATCTCTTGGTTTTTCCATACCAAGCCAATACCTGCCTTTTTCTCGATAGATGTACCCTTTTATTTCAAAAGATTCTAGATGATGATATATTGTACTTTTTGCGAGCCCAGTTTTACCCCGCACTTTTGGTACGAAAAATTTGGCTTTTATGCCTGGATTTTTCTCTAAAATTGTCTCAATAGCAGTCCAAATATCCATCATTTTCCATCGGACTAATATTGGGAAAAAGTCCGTAATTACCATTTCGGACATATAAATACCTGGTGAAATTAAATGAAAAATCTGCGGGTAACAGTACGAATAGAAAAACAACAAAGACTACGACTAGAAGAAATAGTGGCGATGAGAAAATTCAAAAACTTATCTGCGGTAATTCGTAAAGCTCTTAAAGAATTTTTATCAAAAGAGGTATCTAAAGATGAATGATGAAGTAACAGTCAACCGACAACAACTCCTCCTAATTCTGATACGAATAGAGAATGCTCTCGATGAAGTCAAAGAGCTGAAAAGACAAAGTCGATAAGAATCATGGAATTTTGATTAAAAGTGAATAAACGAGAAGCTAATAAAACTGCAAACAAAAATAATCATACTGTAACTAACTACCTACCTACAAAACATAAAATTACAAACTCAAACAACAAACAACCAACCAGCACAATCTCCCTAGACCTTCTTTTATTGTTTATTTTTCAAAGAGGTTTTCTGATTTTTTTAAATCGCAAAGGCTTGCGAGAGTTAACCATAATAGGATACACGAAAGTTCTGAGCTAGCTAGCTAACTGTACGCATATGTACGCTGAAAAACATTATTAGTGACGTTTTACTAGTTCTGGCTGTTTTAGGTGAACCGATAATGGATCTGTTGAAATATTATGCCATCACCCATAAAAGACACCAATTATGGAATCCATTGAGTATCGAGAAGTTTGAGCGACTTTGCCAACTCCTACGATTGAAGCGAGGAGAACGTGTCCTAGACATAGCCTGTGGGAATGGAGAGTTTCTTGTCAGGCTGGCGGAGATATATGGTATTGCAGGTGTAGGCGTTGATATTTCTCCCTATTGCATTCGGGATTGCGTGGAAAAGCGGAGGAAACGAGTACCAGACTCTGATATTGAATTTGTGGAGATGGATGGGGCGGATTATAGACCTGAAGTCCCTTCTTCCTTTGATGCGGCTCTTTGTATCGGGGCGAGTTGGGTATACGGTGGTCATCGGGGGACGATGCAAGCATTGAAAGGAATGGTGAAGCAGGGGGGGCTGATTGTAGTGGGAGAGCCTTTCTGGCTGATAGAACCGAGTAAAGAGTACTTGGAGGTAGAAGGGGTCAAGAGGGATGATTTTGGCACTCATCATGACAATGTAAAAGTGGGGGAGGCCGAAGGGTTAACCTGCCTTTATACGCTCGTGAGTAGTTACGACGATTGGGACCACTATGAGACTCTCCAATGGTGGGCTGTTAACGAGTACGTCAGAGCGCACCCCGACGACCCAGATATTCGCGAGTTAGTAAAACGAAAGACGCGTGAAGAGGATATCTATCTCCAGGGAGGCAGGGAAACTATGGGGTGGGCGTTATATGTCTTCAGAAAGGGTTAGCATACAGTATCCCTGTGCGTTACTAAAAAGTTGTTAGCTAGCTCGATCTCATTCTCTTTTTTTCATGTATTCTTTTGAATTTTAGTAAAGGTATTGAATATTAAACTAGCTAGCTGGCTATGAATACGCCCAATAATATTTTACCGGTAAATTAGGGCGTAGCTCCCACCCCCCGCATCTTTATAAGTAAAAATGACTGGGGTTTATTCTGGAGATATCAATGATTTTTCAGCATTAGATTTTTGGTTTTCTGAAAATTTTAGCTCCTTCAAAGTCCGTAACATACTCAAAACCTGCATTCAATGCAGAAAAAAAGACAAATAGACAAGAAATAAACTACTCATAATAAATAATGATGTTGTTTTTTGACTTTTAACTCTTTTATATAATTTTTAAATTTTTTCTAAAATAGTTAAAATGCCAATATTAACATACATTTTTAGAGTTGCTTGCACTCATTAGAGCAAGGTTGTTGAAAAAATTAAAACATCCGGTGATGGATCTCCACCGATGGGACAACGCTATAGAAGAGTGATTGAGCACTTGAAATCAAAAGATTTAGTTATCGAAGACAAGTTAAAAGTTTCATTACCTAAACAGTATAAAGAAAATTATTTTCATAAAAGAGGAAACGAAAATTATGAGTTAACTAATCAAATAATATAGATCTAATTTCGGAATGTTTTTAACAAAGAATTTTTTTTTGTAGAATTAAAAAATGATATCAAAAAAAATAATTTAACACCTGAATAATAACCGATTCCATATTGAGCCGGGGTGGCGGAGTGGTTATCGCGCTGGTCTTGAAATCGAATAGATCAACCTAAATATAGACAAGATAACCAGTGGGCTTTTGCTCTCAGGGGTTCGAATCCCTTCCCCGGCGCCTATCGAAATCGTGTTAGATCTTCTTTTTCCTTTATTGTTATAACTATACCAATCTTTTCTAACTTTTTTCAAGAAGGTTCCAAATGAATCATTCATATCAATTGGCATACTAAACCAATGAAAATAAGAAATAGAAGTTAAATTGCAAGAAATTTATCAGATTTTAATTGAATTATTTAAATTCTAAATTTTAGCTTTCTTCTTTTTTGCGAGCTGAAGAAGCTCTTGTTTTGAGAGTTGTTTAAGATACACAGCAACAGTTGGTTTTTTGGCATTTATTTCACTCAAGTGTTATATTAGAAATGAGTTACCTTAAGAAATTTCTTATTAATTCAAAATAGTTAAAACAAATTTTGAACTTCAAAAGAATCAAACTAAGACTTAGATGTTAAAAGATGAAAAAGCAAGTTTAATTCTAAGTCAGGAATTCGAAACACAATTTAGGTTAGTTATAAGACTATAGCTATTTCTCTATTCAAAAGTTCAGTCTTAATATTTTCAATGTTATTTTGACTAATATTCAATTCACTTAGCAATCTAAATAATTGATCACTTCGAAGAATTTTATTGCAATTATTACAGAACCAAACTTTAGCCGGTTGCGTTGTGGATATTGGCGCATCACATTTAGAACAATATTCCAAAAAAATCAACTCCAGATTATTTATACACGTAACTTTGCTTAAATCTTTAGCTAAATATAGAAAAATCACTATAATATGCCGGCCATCAGCCTCTAAGGGTAGGCAAAACCAGTATAGAATATCTATCCCAACCAAAGAAATGAGCTGTTTTTAATTCTCCTAAACCTAAGTCTGAGCTGAAACTTAGTAGAAGATCTTTTATCCATTCATTAAAATAGCTACTCATAAAAAATGGGAAGATGAAGCGGGTGATATCTCCACTAGGTACAGGGTTCGAAGGCATCCACAGCTGAATTAACACCGGGATGTATAACCAAATTAAGAACCGGTAGGGTCGGTAAATATAAAATTTATTTTACTTCACAATCAAGTTTTAACATAAATAACTTCAATACAAAGAAAAAATTGGTTCTGTCTTGTCTTTCTTTGAAACAGTTTTTAAGTTTTAGATCTTCATCAATTCACCACACATATCTTAAAAATATATGTCTACAACAGATGTGTTATTTAGAAATACATAAATATTTCAAATCAAGATATATCTTGAGGAATTTTACATTTCGAGTAAGGAAATCGATAACCTACTTTCAGATTTTTCAAGATTTTACATCCTAACAATTCTTTATGAAAAACCAACACATGGCTACAAAATAATAACCACTTTCAAGAAAAGAGTAGGAAAAGAAATTAGCCCAAGTCTGGTTTACCCGTTTCTACAAAAACTTGAAGAAAAAAGACTAGTAAAATACAAAACAAAAGCTATTGGCAAAAAAGAAAGAAAAATATTTGAACTCACAAAAGAAGGGAAAAACGTTTGCAACAAACTTTTCAAACGATTTGCAAAACTTATTTCCATAACAATAGAACCAAGTTTAGATACTTGTGCTCATTGTGGCTGCAAAATATTTGAAGGAGGCCACTTTGAAACTATTGATGAAAAAAAAACAATTTTCTGTTGCATCCATTGTGCAAACACCTATAAAAAAGCATGACAACCTTCCAAAATTACAATAATCTTTCACCCTCAGCCCCTGTTAGTTCCAAATATTTTGGTCAAACAAAGATTAAATCTTCAATAAAATAAATCAAACAACATCAATACAAAAATAATAGAATGAGAAAGTAACTATTGTTTCCATTAGCAGAGATAATCCCCTAACAATGTCCACAACAACAGCTACTATCTGATTTTTTAGACGAAGCGCCAATATATTTCTCCGGATCTTCCTCAAAAGAAATTTTACACCCAGAAGCACAGAAATAATACGTCTTTCCTTGATAAATTGTCTTATGTTTCACTGTTTTTTCGTCTACATCCATTCCACATACAAGATCTTTAACCATTAAATACACCTCCATTAACTTTTTCTTATCATCAAAATAATTAGATATTCTTTTCTATTTTCGGTCTAAACCTCTTTAAAAGTGAAGCATTAAGAACCACAGACACTGAACTAGTAGCCATTGCTGCAGCCGCAAAAATAGGATCTAACAAAATACCAAAGAAGGGATACAAAATACCGGCAGCAACAGGTATCAAAGCAGTATTATAAGCAAAAGCCCAGAACAATCCTTGTTTAATCTTTGTCATAGTCGCCCTACTAAGCTGAATACTAGTGACCACATCTCTCAAATCATCCTTCACCAACACTATATCACCAGTCTCTAACGCAACATCAGTACCACTTCCAACAGCAATTCCAATATCTGCCTGAGCCAAAGCGGGAGCATCATTAATCCCATCACCAACCATAGCCACGATTTTTCCTTCCTCCTGCAAACTCTTTATCTCAAAAGCCTTATCCTCAGGAAGTACATCCGCTAGCACCCTAGTCACACCCACTTGTAGGGCAATAGCTTTCGCTGTCCTTTCATTATCTCCAGTAATCATAATCGCTTCAAGACCCATCTTTTGAAGGGTTGAAACTGCATCAATAGAATTTTCCTTTAAAGTATCAGCTACAGCAATTATTCCACCCGCTTGCCTTCCAATAGCAACAAGCATAGCTGTTTTTCCATTTTCTTCAAGCGATTTCATTTTCTCCTCAAGAAACCCTATATCTACACCTTTTTTTTCCATCAACTTCCTATTACCTAGTAACACTTCCAAATCGTCATGTTTAACTTCCACACCGTGTCCTGGAATGGCATTAAAAAATTCTGGATCCACAAGTTTTATGCCTCTTTTCAGGGCACTATTCACGATAGCTTCCCCTAGTGGATGCTCTGAATTTTTTTCAGCAATAGCAGCTAGTTGTAACAGTTTTTCCTCACTTAACTTCTTATTTTTTTGTTTAGTTGATGATAGATTACCAATTGTTATTGGGATCGTTATAATGTCTGTGACTTCGGGTTCCCCTTTGGTAAGTGTTCCAGTTTTATCAAATACTATTACTTGAAGTTTATGAGCTGTTTCCAATGCTTCTCCACTCTTTATTAAAACTCCATTTTCAGCACCCTTTCCAACACCTACCATAATAGCAGTTGGGGTAGCCAGACCCATTGCACAGGGACACGCGATAATTAAAACTGCGATAAAAACTGTCATAGAAAAAAGGAATCCCATTCCAACC
Source organism: Candidatus Bathyarchaeota archaeon (assembly GCA_030607735.1). Lineage (GTDB taxonomy): Archaea > Thermoproteota > Bathyarchaeia > Bathyarchaeales > Bathycorpusculaceae > AD8-1. Next base: position 7,576 of record JAUWJK010000042.1, on the reverse strand, counting down.
AAATACCAAACAACAAATGAAAGAGTTGCAGCCACCATTACAGCTGGAACAAAATAGCTACTAACCACGTCCACTAATCTTTGGATAGGTGCTTTGGACCCTAAAGCATTTTCAACTAATTTTATAATTTGAGCCAGAAAAGTATCAGCACCAACTTTTGTTGCTTTGAACTTCAGCATACCAGTTTTATTCAATGTAGCTCCGATAACTTGGTCACCCACCTTTTTCTCAACAGGTATACTTTCTCCAGTGACCACTTTTTCATCCACTCCAGAATATCCTTGAATCACAACTCCATCTACGGGTATTTTTTCTCCAGGTTTAACCGCTACAATATCGCCTACCTGAACATCTTCCACGGGAATCTCTAGTTCCTCATTATTTCTGATGATTCTCGCTGTCTTGGCTCTTAGGCCCATAAGTTTTTTTATTGCAGCAGATGTTCTACCTTTAGCTGTAGCTTCTAAGAGTTTTCCTAAAGTGAGAAAAGTCATTAGCGACACAGCTGTTGTATAATAAAGGCTTCCAATTCCGGTGAATGTTGCAAAAACACTGTAGAAATATGCTGTTGATGTACCTATTGTAACTAGCACATCCATGTTTGGATTTTTGTTTCTAAGTGCTTTGTAAGCACCCACAAAAAAGTTATGACCTACAATAAAGTGGACTGGAGTGACCAAAGCAAACATTAGTAGTGGTATAAAATTATCAATGGGTAAAGTAGGGAGAGAAAATGGAAGAATATTTGAGAAATTGTATAGAACTACTGGTATATTGACTAATGCAGAAAATATGAATTTATTTTTTAAGGATCGGATGCCCTTTTGTTGTTCTTTTTGTTCAGTATCCTCTAAGCCTCCTTCAGGTTCTATAATATTGTATCCTACTTCCTGAATTATTTTTTTGATACCAGCTATACTGATTTGTTCGGGATTGTATTCCACAGTAGCCGTTTCTATTGCGAAATTTACGGAGGTTTTGTAAATGCCCTCTTTTTTATTTAGGGTTTTTTCTATGGTTTGTGCGCATGTAGCACAAGTCATGCCACTTATTTTTAAAATTATTTTTTCGTGTATTACTTTGTAGCCTATTTTAGTGATTGTGGTTTCGATCATTTTCTGATCGGTTTTATTTGGGTCATAATCTACTATCGCTTTTTCAGCGGCAAGATTGACTGTAGCGCTGTGTATCCCATCTAATTTAGATAATCGTTTTTCTATGGTTTGAGCACAAGTGGCACAAGTCATGCCACCTATATTGAGAACAGTTTTTTTCTTCTTTTCTTGCTCCATTATTTTTTTCTTCCTTCAATCTTCATATTTGAAGAGATATACTTGTATGAGATTTTTCGTCTACAGAAATCTGAATGTTCTAAAGAGTGAAGCGCAATCCTTCTTTTCGGTCTTTATACAAAGGAGTAGAGATATATAAAACTATCTTCACTAGATATATCTTTCAAAGTATCATTAATTTATTATAAATTATGAAAATTGTTGATCTAAAGAGATCCTCATCATTTGCGTGTGACATCTCCACTGCATTGGGGGTTCGAGGACATCCACAGGCGAATTAACATTGGGATATATAATCAAATTAAGAAACTGCAATATTATTATTAATTATTAAAAAATAAAAAAAATGGAAGTTGCGGGTGTTATCTCAAGCTTTCACTTGAGTTATCGCAAAGAGCACTAAAAAAATTAAAAATCATAGACCGAATTATATTTTTTGATATATTACCCTTTTCGAAATTTAGTTTATATTAACTCTTGCTATACTGGAGATTGAGGCTTGGCCAATGAAGAGGAGAATATCAAAAGAAGACTTCAATAGTTTATATTTAATATTCTGGAAAGAGGGCCCCAAAATAAAGTACAAAAAACCAGATTCCTGGATAAACACACAACCAGAAATATTCAGCGATTACCCAAACTGGACCCCAACCAAGATATCAAAATTCTAGATCCTATATTGGAGACTACCTCATTGAAGACTTTATCTAATCAACAATATAATGCTGTTCTTACAGAACATTGTAGAAAGGCTTTAGAAGTTCATTTTGGTGAAATTCCAATGCCTAAATACTTTAGTCAAAGAAAACAAAAAAACTTAGAAGATAACGTTACCCTTCTTGAAGAAAGAGTAAACATTAAAGCATTAGAGAAAAAACATAAGAAAATAGAAAATACAGTTTCTAAACTAGAAAAACAAAAAGCAGAACTAGAATCCAAGCTAGCAAAGGAACCGGCTGAAGAGAAAAAACTAGTTAAAAAATCAAAAAAAGTTTCAAACTGGAAGAAACCCCTCTTCTTCTAATGTAGATAAATCTTAAACTTTCTTAAGCCACTCTTCAAGTTTAACTTCGTTACTATTTCCCTTCTTTTCCAAAGACACTATTCCTCTTTTTGCAAAACGAGCAAGAATTCTATGAGTTTTTAGTCTGCTTAAACCTGCTTCTTTTCCTAAATACTTCTGTAAATATTTTCCTTTGTGGCTCTCTAATACCTCTAAGATTTTTTGTTCATCATTGTTTAGAGTTCTTCTAATTGACTCTATAGCTTCTGGTTGTTTTGACAAGTTTAGTGTGTTCTGTGTTTTAGTTTGACCTATTTTTAATTCAGGGAAGAGAAGAAAATAGAGTAGTCCAGCTACACTCACAACAACAACAGCTATTAAAACAGTAAACAACACTCCAAAATAGCCTAGATATGGATCATTTGGTTCCCCCATCATTCCTCCTCCCATATGGTTCCACATTTCTGACATCCAATCTGGATAAGTTGATGAAGGATAACTATACACCATAAACAAGAAGAAGATAACTAAACAAACAACTGAAACAATGAATAGAATTGTAAAAATATTAACTCTTTTCAAGAATGATCAATAAATTTATCTGTTAGACAAATTTAAGTGTGCTGCAAAACGCATTTTTTGCTAAAATATTTGTATCACAACTGTTTCAATATTGTTTCACTTTTGTTTCAGCTAACCTACTTAAGTCTCTATAACTATGTTATATTTGTGATTAAAATGAAAAATCTAAAAATCGTTTTAGCATTCGCTGCAATTATCGGACTTGCTGCTGTTACAATCGGATTAGCCTTTGCACACTATAGCGGAACTCCATTTGATTATATGCACAACTATACCACAGAAACTGTTGATGGAGACTGGTGGACTGATATGCGTGAACATATGGAGGCTCGTTGGAGTGGAATTGAAGATGAAACATGGTTTATGGAAATGACAGATTACATGGAAGAACACTGGACTGAGGTTCAAAATCAACCATGGCATGATGAAATGGTAGAATATATGGAAGAGAATGGATATCACAGTTATGCAGGTTCTGGAAGCTTTGGTCGAGGTGGCTTTGGCTGCTGGGGCTGGTAAACTCAACTTTTTCTTTTGAATTATAATTGAGGTGGAATAATTTGTGTATGTTTTGTGGTTTCGGAATGTTTCCATGGTTGGCAATGTCCACGTGTAATCAGTCACATGAACATGGTCAACAAGAACCAACTAGAAAAAATAGTGCAATAGAGATCCTAAAAGAAAGGTATGCTAAGGGCGAGATAACAAGAGAAGAGTTTCTTGAGATCAAGAAAGACTTGGTCTCTTAGATTGAATGGTGATCTGTGGAGGTGAATGTTGTTTGATGTGGTTTGGTTGGGGCTGGGGAATGATGTTCTTTATCCCTTTGTTCTTTATCTTTGGAGCAATAGCAATTTACTATTTCTTGATTTCATCTAGACACAATTGTAATTCTCATCCTGCTCCAAGATATCAAAGTGAAAGCAAAGCTTCTGATATCTTAGCTGAAAGATATGCTAAAGGGGAAATTTCCAAAGAAGAATTTCAGCAGATGAAAAAAGAGTTAGAAAGATAAAACTCTGATTTCATTATACAATTTTTTTTCTTTTTTTTGGTCCAAGTTGATGGTATGGTTTGTTATGTTTGTTTATTGTAACACTAAGGATTCTCCAAGAATAGTGGGGGAGATAGTTTGCAGACCTAATTTTGTGAAGAATAGTAGAAGATCTTGGATTATTTCTGATGAGGGTGACTCTTGTATTATCAAAACAAATTCTAATGATCACTGTGTTGCAGTTGTTTATTGTGTAGGTGATTCAGTAGTCGGAATTGAAATTGATGATAACTGTGCTTCTAAGGTTGTTGAGCCATTGATTAAAGAGTATAATTTTGAAAATGTAAAATGGTTATCAGACAAATAATTCAGTAGTCATGAAGAAACAAATAGGAAAAAAATTTATTACCATAACACAACAATTAGAGATCAGAACATAACACTGTTTTAGAAGTGAATAATGTTGGAACATCAAAACCATAACCAACATCAAATGATGAACCATAAAAAACAATCTAAGCATGGCATGGGTAGTCATGCGCATCATATTGAAGAGTTTAAAAGAAAATTCTGGATATCCCTTGCCCTCACAATTCCAATATTACTTCTCTCAGAGCTTATTCAGACTTGGTTTAGTTTCACACTCACAATACCTTATCAACAAGAAGTTGTTTTTTTACTATCCGTAATTATTTATGGGTACGGTGGTCTACCTTTCCTTAAAGGAATGGTACAAGAGATAAAAAAAAACGCCAGCCTGGAATGATGACTCTAATAGGAGTTGCTATTTCTGTTGCCTTCTTTTATTCTTCAGCAACAGTTTTTGTGATAGTAGGTAAAGATTTCTTCTGGGAACTTGCCACCCTTGTAGACGTGATGCTTCTTGGCCATTGGATAGAAGCAAAAAGCATTCTTGGTGCTTCTAGAGCCTTGGAGGAACTAATAAAAATTATGCCAACAACCGCACACCTCATAAAAAATGGACAGATCACGGAAGTTCCAATTTCAAGCCTAAAAAAAGATGACCTAGTTCTAGTCAAACCAGGAGAAAAAATACCCTCTGACGGAGTAGTTTTTGAAGGAGACTCATATGTTAATGAAGCACTACTAACAGGTGAATCAAAACCCATCCACAAACAAGCAAACAACAAAGCAATTGGAGGTTCAATCAACGGGGATGGAATTCTTAAGATACGAATAGAAAAAACTGGAGAAGAAACCTACCTATCACAGGTCATAACATTAGTAAAACAGGCACAAGCCAGCAAATCAAGAACACAAGATCTCGCAAATCGTGCTGCAGCTCTCCTATTCTACGCAGCCTTATCCTCAGGAATAATAACATACATTGCATGGTTTTTGCTAGGACAAGTAGATATTGGTCTTGAAAGAGCAGTCACAGTGTTAGTTATTGCATGTCCTCACGCATTAGGGTTAGCCATACCATTGGTAGTTGCGCTATCAACTTCGATAACTGCTAAAAGTGGTATTTTAATTAGGGATAGAAAAGCGTTTGAAACAACAAAAGACATTAACGCGGTGGTTTTTGACAAAACAGGAACCCTAACAGAGGGAAAATTTGGAGTAAGTGATGTTATTTCGTTTTTACCTGAAAAAGAACTCTTAGAGTATGCAAGCGGTATTGAGTTAAACTCTGAACATATTATCGCAAAAGCTATTGTGGAATACGCAAACAAAAAAAATGTAGAAATACCCGAAGTAAGTAGTTTTAGTGCTATTCCTGGAAAAGGGGCAAAGGGTATCGTAAAAGAAAAAGAAGTTTTTATTGGAGGTCCCAAACTATTAGAAGAATTAAAGATTATCATCAAAGATACAAAAATTTTAGAATTACAAAAACAAGGAAAAACTGTTGTGTTTGCAGTTGTTGAAAACAAATTAGCAGGTGCTTTTGCGTTATCTGACAAGGTTAGGGAAGTATCTAAACAAGCAATAAAACAACTCAAAGAAAACGGAATTAAAGTATACATGCTCACTGGAGATGCAAAAGAAGTTGCTGCCTCAGTTTCAAAAGAACTTGGAATTGACGAGTTCTTCGCTGAAGTATTGCCTGACCAAAAATCTGATAAAATAAAACTTCTTCAAGAGAAAGGATTGAAAGTTGCTATGGTTGGAGATGGTGTTAATGATGCACCAGCTTTAGTAACAGCTGATGTTGGAATAGCTATTGGAGCTGGAACTGATGTCGCTATTGAAAGTGCAGATATAATACTTGTAAAAAATGACCCTCGTGACGTAATAAAAATAGCTTCTCTTTCAAAAAAAACTTATTCCAAGATGGTTCAGAACTTGTGGTGGGCTGCGGGGTACAACATTTTAGCTATTCCACTTGCAGCTGGAGTGTTGTATAACTATGGTATTATTATTAATCCTGCAATAGGAGCCCTTCTGATGTCTTTGAGCACAGTTATCGTTGCAATCAACAGCCAAACACTACGAAAATATGAAAATTAACCAAAGAGAAAAAAAGAGGCAGAAGTGAACATTTTCACCTCTTTTTAGATAAAGCCAAACCCATGCAAAGCATGAAGAACAATTACTAAATAAAAAGATACAACAGCCAACACATGAATCAACCTCAAAAACCTACGTGACCCACCAGCCACCAAACTATATCTTAGGAAAAAACCAGAAAAAACAAGCAAAGACATAACACCATACAATCCAACACCACTACCCAAATCAGGATAAAACTCTAAAGGTCTACTAAGTTGACCAGCAAAATGAACAGAAACAAACAAAAAAGCTAACAGGTTACCAAACACATGAACTCTAAAAAGCGTTCTCAAACTAGCTGGTTTAAATCTTTTTAACACAGAGAAAAATGGTGTGATAAGAGCAACATAAAATGAACCAATAATTACAGACCAATGATGAAACCTATAAGATCCAACTATAAAGCCTACATTTACAAAATCAAAATAAATAACAGCCATGAGAATCAAAGAAATTAAAACTATTAATGATGCAGTAATTAACTCAAAACGCTTCAAGTCTTTCTCCCAACATATTTCATTGTTATTATGAATAAAAGTTTTTAGTAAAATAGCATTAAAAAAAAGGGGAAGTTACGCGGGTGATATCTCCACTGGGTACAGGGTTCGAGAGCATCCACAGGCGAATTAACACCGGGATGGGTAATCAAAGTAAGAAACTGCGATATTATTATTAAAAAATAAAAAAACATCAGGATTAGAAACAAATTACCATTTGTCTTTTTTGTTATTTAGGTTTTTTATTTTTTGGAATAGTATGATTTAACTTATCATCTCTATAATATGCTCTGACCTTCTGAAGGGTGCCTTTTATGTTGCAGGTTTGACAGGTAATCTTTACCAATATATTCACTTCATAACTTGAGTTTGTTGGTCTGGTCAAGGCTAGGTTGTATAAAAGGACCCTTAAAGATCAATTTTGGGTCATAGAGAAACTTTACTAAGAAATTAATTATTGCTGTGAAGGATAACAACACCTAAAAGCAAAATATGTCTACACTAACGGCTATGAGAAAAAAACAAGCAGCAATAATAGCACTTGTCTGTGGAATAGCAATATTTTTCCTAAAGATAGCTGCGTTTTATGTCTCAAATTCTGTTGCATTATTATCTGATGCCCTTGAGTCAATAATTAACATTGTAGCTTCAGGATTGATGTTTTTCTCAATATCTATTTCAGAGAAAGCCCCTG
>JAUWJK010000069.1 GCA_030607735.1 Candidatus Bathyarchaeota archaeon | reverse complement strand
CTTGGCGCAATATTGGTTGGTGTAATAATTCTCTTTGTTGTCATGATTGTAGCAATGTAATTCCTTAGAAAGTCAATGGAGCAATTATCATCAAAGTCTGGAGTTGGCTTGTTTGGTACCGCTGGGATACTAATGCTTATTGGCGCAATTATTCCAATCGTAGGGTATCTGCTAATTTGGATTGGTTTTATACTGGCTACAGTAGCGTTCTTCCAAATGAAAAAAGAGTAAACTAAGACGTAATCTAAAATGCCAAATAGATAAAAAACCACACACTTTTTTTTGATTAAAAATTAATCCTATTTTGTATTATTTTTTTGTTTTCTTAGCTTCTTTAATCATATCTTGAAGTTCTTTGAATATTTTTGTTCGCTCATCTAAGCGTATTTGTTCTTCTTCTAACCATTTTTCTTGATCTTGTATTGTTTGATCTTCAAAACATTTCATGTCTTCTTCACGAATTTTTTTGCGTTCTTCTGGATGTTTTTCGTAATATTCTTCTTCCTCTCTAAGGATTTCGTCGATTTCTTTTGACTGTTCTTCTAATTGTTTGAAATATTCTGGATGTTCTTTTAACCATAGGTCATGTTCTTCTTGAGCGGTTTTTTCATGAAAAACCTTGCGGTATATTTGTTGCATTGTGTTTTCTAATTTTTTAATTTGTTCTTTTAGTTCTCTATTTTCTTGTTTCACTGCTGTGATCGCATTTTCTGTTTCAAGAGGGTCAGATGTTTCAAGTCTCAAAAAAGGCATTGCTTTTTCTGCGTAGAGCGCTCGGTAAAACTCTGGATCTTGAGGTTTATAATGTGCGTCTGAGCCTCTAACTGTGTGACCCATCAGGTAATTCACGTTTTCAAAACCCATCTGATTCGCATATTTACGGAAAAATTTTCTTAGATTATATAATCGAATTTCACTAGGCTTTCTCTCACGAACTTCATACTTAATAGCTCCACTTTTTTCAAGTTTTTGCGCTGCCAATTGAAAAACTCGACTAACATCCTTAGTGTTAACAGATTTAGTATAATCCTTATAATTACAAAACAGAAGACTTTCAGGAGACATATCTTTTCTTATCGCAAAATACTGCTTGAGGTATTTTATTGCATCAGAACCAATAAAAGTCATATAGCTCCCATACTTGCCTTTCGCAATTTCTTTTGGAACCTCAATTTTACAAGGAATTTTATCAAATTTTTCCAAATGCTTCAATTTAAGTTGCTTTATAGTGTGGGGTCTAAGCCCACTTTGAGCCATCACTGCAAAAAAAGCTTTTTCCCTAATTTTAGTTATAGCCATTATTTGAACAATTTCTTCCTTTGTAATATCCCTATTATGATAAACAGTTCCACTCATAGCTTGCGGAATATGACCTAAAGGCAAATCATTATATTTGAAAAAACTTTTGATAGGAACAACCATCACTCTAATGCTTGAGTTTGTCAAACCTTCCTTGGATAGCTTTCCAATCCAAAAACGAACAAATTGGGAATATTTTCGCATGGTGTTTCTATCACTACAGTGTTCATAATCTGCAACAATCTCTTCAGCCGTCATTCCAATTGAGGCTGAAAAACGAGACCAAATACTTTTATAATTATTTTCAGTTTGTTTTGATTGACTGTGTGAATATGAAACGTTATCTAACCAAACTTGAACCAGATCTACATTCATTTTCATTGACCCAACCAAGGTTAGGAAACACTCAATTGAATATAAATCTACCTAAAAAAGGTTTCAATTTACCACACCTTACCTGTGAAAGGTTGTAAAGAGAAATGGACTTAGCTAATTTCAAAGAAATATCAGGCCAACAAATTAAAGAACTAGTTGATAGTGGCATAAAAATAAAGAATAATCCTAATAATTACATAGAAGCGCTAAGAGGAAAGTCTTTAGGGTTAATATTTCAAAAAACATCAACCAGAACAAGAGTAGCATTTGAGGTAGCTATGACCCAATTAGGTGGACATGCTTTGTTTATCGATTGGAGAACAACAAATTTCACATTGGCAGATATTTATGATGAAAGTCAATATTTGTCTCGTAATGTTGATTGTATAATGGCTCGTGTACTCAAAAATTCTGATCTACAAAAAATGATTTTAGCTTCACAAGTGCCAGTTATTAATGGATGTGACGAAAAATATCATCCTAGCCAAGTAATAGCTGATTTGATAACAATCAAGGAAAAAAAAGGAAAGCTAAAAGGATTAAAAGTTGTTTTTGTTGGCATTCACAATAACGTTTGTAACTCGTTGATTGAAGGTTGTACAAAAACAGGAATCGAATTAACTACAGTTACACCAATCATAAATGATAATGCGCAGGATCAAGAATTGATGGAAACTGCAAAGAAAACTGGTTTGTGGAAAAGGACTTTAAACGTTAATGAAGCCGTAACTGATGCTGATTTTATTTATACAGATACTTGGATAGATATGGAGTTTTTCACCGATTCAAAATTCATTAAAGAAAAAGAGAATCGTATGAAAATAATGAAAGAGTATCAGATTAACACAGAATTGATAAAAGAAAATAACGCATTTATTATGCATGATATGCCAATTCATCGCGGATATGAAATATCAGAAGAGCTAATTGAACATCCACAATCAATTATTTATGACCAAAGCGAAAATCGACTTTATTCAGCTAAATCAATATTGTTAAAACTTATCGGATAATTTTAATAAAATATCGCATATCGAGAGTTAATAAAAAAAAGTTATCTTAAAAGAGAAAGACAGTAAGTGAATATGTTATTTCATAATCATTTGAACAAAATTTTTTGGAATAAAAAATTCTAGATCAGCATATGTTTGTCCAACACCAATAAACAGTATGGGTTTCTTAGTAACATAGGTAACACTTAATGCAGAACCTCCTTTTACATCAGCATCAGCTTTTGTTAGTATGTTAGCATCTATACCTATAGAATTATGAAATTCTTCAGCTTGCATAAAAGCATCATTTCCTATAAGTGAATCCAATATCAAAATGGTTAAATCAGGTGAAACAATCCGTTTAATTTTCGATAACTCGTTCATCAGATTTTGGTTTGTTTGCATTCTACCTGCTGTATCAATTAAAACCACATTAACTCCATGAGCTCTGGCATGACTTACCGTGTCATAGGCAACAGCCGCTGGATCGCCACCGTAATCATGTTTTATTACACGTAAACCAAGGCGTTTCCCATGTTCTTCTAATTGTTCAATTGAACCTGCTCTATAAGTGTCTGCTGCAGCAAGAACAACGGTATAACCTTTTTTCTTTAAAAAATCTGCAACTTTTGCAACAGTTGTAGTTTTACCTGTACCATTTATACCAACAAAGAGTAAAATGAATGGTTCTTTTCTTTGTTTTTTCGCATCTATTCTATCTAGTAAATTAATGGCTTTTTCAGAAATCATAATTTCTAAAAGGACTTGTCTTAAATTATCTTCAACAATGCTTTTTCGATCATCTAAACGTTTAACCTGAAGTCCAATTAGACGATTTTTTAGATCACCACAGATTTTATCAACAACTTGAAATGCAACATCATTTTCAGCCAAACTCATTGTAAAATCTGAAAGAATTGGATCTAAACTCTCATTTGTAAGCTCAGTCTTAGTAACTTTAGTTACCAGGCCTTTAAGACCAGATCTGAGCCTATCAAACATTTTTTTATTGCTTTCCTTCTCGCGCAGAGCTTAACAAGGTTTCCAATCGATTTTTACCCGAATTAATACGATCAACTATTTGACTAAATTGTTGTTGAGCAGAAACCATTGTTTTTTTAAGTTCACTTAATCTATCATTAACAATCTTTTTCGCTTCTGGAAGTGTCTTTTCAACTGAAACTCCAGCACCCATCCCAACTACTACCTTATCAACATTTGCGAGTTTAACATTAATGTAAGAACTACCACCTATGGGAACAAGAAGTTCAGCGTTATCCTTTTCAGCTTTTATACCGTCCAAGGTCATATTGGCGTAAGCTAAATCAGTTTGGGCAGCATTCATCATATTGATTCTTTGTTGCAAAGATTCGGCAGTTTGTTCAAGTAAACGAAGTTCAGTACTTAATTTTCTAAGTTCGTCTTGATTATTTTCTGTCAAAGGCTTATTCACCAGCAACTATTTTCTTAAGAATAGGATTTTCTATATCATCAATAGAAATCTCTTCTACCTTTGAGATTTTAAGTTGAAATCTTTTCACTCTGTGTTTACTACCAATTTCTGCGTAAACTTTCTCAACTGCATGTTCTGACTTTACTGCTAATAGTTCTTTCATAAATGGAGTCTTCAAGTTTGGCTTGTTTATTTCTCCAGTAACTCTAAAAACCTTCAACTTACTCATCTTCCTGCACAACATCGATTGCATTCTCAATTATAAACATCTCGGGTCCAGTTGTTAAAGATCCAACTACAGCAGTATGAGAATTGGCAATTAAACCCGTTCCAACGTAAGGAATTCCACAGTTTATTGTTCCTTTTTCAACAGGAACTTTAAGAACACTTTCTAACAAATCTTTTTCTTCATCTTTAATTTTTGGGTGAACCAAAATTCCTTTATTTGTTGCAACTGCTAAAGATCCTACATAAGGTAATCCTGCTATTTCTCCTGGAACAGCATCAACACCTAAACCTGAAGCAATTTTTTTTACTTCGGACTCAGAAAAGCTTGGATCGACAATAGCACCATTATCGTTTGCAAGAACCAAATTTCCATAAGCTGTCTTTTTAGTGTCCATTATTGTTGTGGAACCATCAAAAAAAGATTTAATTAATGACAGTTCCTCTTCTCTGATTGATTTAGGAAGAAGCATACCTTCTGAGTTGGCACAAACAAACGCTCCTGCAAGTATAGAATTTGCTATTGAAGTGTGAACAAGTTTTACTTTTAACCAATTTGCTGTTTCTTCAGCTTTATCTTGTGGAACCATTTTGGGAATTATTACTATCGTATCATTGACCATTGAATAAACGCCAATACATACACTCCCAATAATACTCGACAGGTAAACAGCCAAGACCTATTCGCCTTCAGCCAAAAATACTTTTACATTACCCTCTTTATCTTTGGTTGCACGGATTCGAATTTTTCTGGGAGGTTTTCTTATGCTTCTACTCCAGACTTTCTCATTAACAGCGTTACTAATTAATAACGTGGGTAACTCACCTTTTTCTTCTTCAGCTTGAGCACTGACGTCTAGTTTCATGTGTCTTATAACAAAAGCACGAATAAGCGTTATTGCTCTAGGAGCTCTTTTCGTTGGAGGTCTAACTAATGCTCTCCCCAAAGGTATTGTATAAATTCTTTCCTCAACTATATCTTCGTCTTCATCTTTCTTTTTCTGTTTCTTTTTAGAAGATACAGTTTGAGGTTCTTCCTCTTCTTCATCAGTAGTTTCATCAGAATCTTCTACTAATAATTCGTCAATTTCGTCCACTGATTCTTTTTCTACAATATCTTCTTTTGGAGTATCTTTAACTTCTGTAGAAATCTCTTCTTTGACTTCAGTATCCATTATTTCTTCGCTCCTAAGGTTTTATTGTTCCTGTTCTCCAGTTTCTTCGTCGCTTGGGATTTGTTCTAACTTTCCCGTCAGTACGTACTATAACCCAAGTTGGAACAGCCTTGGATTCCCTGTTAGCTTTTCCTAATCTTCTTTTTTTAGCTGGAGGTTTAACTCGTGCCATATTTTCATATCCTTCTTATTTTAGTTTCTCTCTTCCGAGATTGAAGTTGAATTAATATTTGTTTCAGTTGAGCATCAGGCAAAGGTATTGGTAATTTACCCGCTTGAGCCAACTGTATTAACTGAAGTTCTATTTGGTCAGTAAATTCAGGTTTTATCATTTTCAGGTTGGTCAGTCTCTGACGCGCTTCAGGTGAGAGCATTTGTCGTAATAACGCATCTTTTTGAGCATCTATCTGCTTTTTTACCTGAGATTGATTTTGATCTCCAGTTGCTTGTTGCTGTAACTCTGAAAGTCGCCTTCTACGAAGGTTTTCAAGCTCGTCATCAGACATCTCATTCGCCTTGATACTTCTTGAGGGCTGGATTCACTTTTATAAGATCTTTGTACAAGTCTTCAGCTACCTCTTTAACAAGTTTGCGTCCTTTTGGAGACATACTTCTACCTTTGGAAGCAATAATCTGGACCAACCCAGCACTTTCTAGTTGCTGTAAGACTTTTCTGATTATATTACCACTAGCCTTAACGGCGTGCTCTGGTTTTACACCATTATCTTTTCGTCCTCCGTATTGAGCACGAAGGTTTTCTAATCCTATTGGACCATGAACATATACTTTGCGGAGCATTGAAGCGCTTCTAGTATACCACCAATCAGGATCTTGAGGCTGTTTTTCCACATGCATACCAGTTTTTGCAAAGATTGCCCAGGAGGTAGGTTGAACTTCTTCAACATTTTCCTTTAGATATTTAGCTAGTTTATCAATAAATTGTGTAATTGGAACATCATATGGAGTTATCAATATGTTTGTTTCCTCTTGGTTTTTCCTTGCAGTAGATTCATTAAGCCAAATATAAAGATTATCCGGTAGTCTACAAGTATCTTAAGTGAGTTATACTATTAATGTTTAGATATTTTAGTAGAACTATTCTCTATAAAGTAATTCTAAAATTTTTAAATATCACGATTTATTCAAGATGACAAGTAGAACAAAAAAGGATATTAAACTTCTTTGTTTGTGGCAAGAAAAATTAGTTAAAGATGGTAAATAATTTGGGTACTCCCAAAATCGGAAGATCAGATATTCTATTGGGAATTGTGGTTTTAGTAGCAATAATTATGGTGGGTGCGCTTTTCTTATCTCAAATTCAGTGGGTCTCAGTAAATTCGAATGTACCTAATGCAAAAACTCTTCAAATTAATGCTTTTGGAAAAGATCCAAGATTAGGTACACTCATTGTTTATGTTGAAAATATTGGAAGCGAATCAAGTGATATTAGTTCGGAATATAGTTTTACTGTCAATGACATGAATATTCCATTAACTGAAGATGCTATAGATAAAAAAATATTAGATCAAGGACAGATTGCTACAGTCAATATTCCATTTAAGATATCTCCTAACATACCAATAGTCGTAAAAATTATTGCAAATGGTACAACTTTTGCAGAAAGTAAAATTGACAATCCAAATTCACTGCCTAGCTCCTACATGTTATTTGTGGATATTCTAGGAAATTCTGCTAACAAAGTAACAAAGATTCCAGATCAACTATCCTACCCTAGTGGATCGTCTGTCACGTTATTAGCTGAATCTGGAGCAGATTGGAGTTTTTCTGACTGGAGCGGAGATATATCTAGTGCAAATAACCCGTTCACTTTAGTCATAGATTCAGACAAAAATATTAACGCAAATTTTGTTGAAAAGACAACACCACTCCCAGATGAGGATCCACCAGAGGATATTGAAGAAATTGTAAAAGTAACATTTACTCAGACTGGACTTGATGAAAGTGCTACAGAAACAATTTTGACGGTTGAAAGTACTGGGAAAGTATACAGTGATTTCCCATTTAGTCTAAATGTAGTTAAAGGTAGTTTTTTGAATTACGAGTTTTCAAAAGCAATATCGAGTAGTATTTTGGAAACACAATTTACACTTACCTCAGTCATTGGACCAGATTCACCCATAAATATTGTGAGTGACGTTTCTATTGCAGTAAACTTTGAGAAACAGTATGAAGTTTCATTTTCATTGAGTCCCGATATTGTTGATATCTCAACACAACCAGAGGGAACCCAGTTAATAAAAGCTGGAAAAGAAATTCCCATAGAAACTAGTACCTCAAGTTTAGAATATGTTTTTTCTTTTTGGAATACAACAAATTCAGCAATCATTTTTGAAGACATAAACTCTCAGAACACAACTGTGGTTATTAATGGTCCGGGAAATATCACTGCGAATTATAGAATTCCTACATCTATGGATTGGTATATAGAACCTAGTTCAATTTATCTTGGAGTTTCACAAAAACTCATTGGAAGTCTTAGTAGTTTAAACACAAATTCAACAGTTGAGAGTTTAAATGGAAAAAATGTTGCGTTAATTGTTACAGCTCCAAATAGTACTCAAACTGAAATTATCGTATCTACTTATTCCTTGGAAGAGAGTAACATTAGTTTGTTTAATTACCAGTTTGTTCCAGATGTCATCGGAGTTTGGACTGTTGAAGCGTATTTTAGTGAAGATTTGATTTTTGGAGATAGTGAAATTGGTTTAACCTCATTTGGAGTATCAGAAATACCGCAATTCTT
>JAUWJK010000111.1 GCA_030607735.1 Candidatus Bathyarchaeota archaeon | reverse complement strand
CTATGACCTCATTAAAAGTCTTGAACACTTTGGAACTAAAACTTTTATAACGATTCAGCTCGAAAGGTATTGCATCTAAAAACTGGTCATTTTCATCTAAAATTAAACTCGGTTGAGTTTTAGACAAGGTTATAGCAGATAAAATATTTTGAATTGAGCTAAAAATAGCTTCAAAGTCAGAATCCTGAAGAGCATTACACAACTTATTTTTTTCAATATTTGCTCTTGATAGAATTTCCTCAGAGTAAAACCCACCAAATCCTAAAAGTCTAGCAATTGCCCTTACAACTTCAGTTTCTCCAAATTCAACGATCCCTTGTTTTATGTCTTCTTTTATCATTTCAAAAGGATTTTTACTCCTTGATGGAGGAAACTTAAAAATTTCATTTCGAATAATATTCCGATCACGCATTCTTTTAAAAATCAAAGCTTGCAGAATTATATTTTTTTCATCTGTCAAAATAATATTGCCTTCCCCAAAAAGTTCCAGAATTAGTTTCCAATTACCTGTTCTTTTTCTTAAATGAAGAAGCACAATTCGTTCGAATTTGTATTGTTCAATTTTATCTATCCAAGCACCACTCAAGTGTTTTCTTAAGGCCATACAAAATCCTGGAGGAATCTTGGGGGGTTTTAGAACATAAGAAGTTAAATGAATACGTCTACCTGCTTCCATAACTAGTCTAAGTTGAGGACTATCCGTTTTATGCAGTTTAAGAATAATGGTTTTTTTATCAAATTGATATATTTTATTAACTCTAGAGTTAACTATTACATCTTTCAGTTCCTGAACCAGTACTGCAATATCAACACTTGAAAACTCTTTTTTTTGCAAAAAGATAGCCTCTTATTTTAGTTTCTTATGTAAGTTGTACTATAAAATTAGTTCTTTTCTTTGGAAAAAAATGTTATAAAAAACATAGATATTTTAACAAAAGAAAGCAATGCGAACAATAATAATTAAAATAACATTTATTTTTTGTTAATAGCTCTTCTATAATCTTTCTAGCTACTTTGAGAAAATTAAGAAGCCTTATTTTTTACATTGAGTTATTAAAAAAGGAATGATTTATTTTACTTAAACTGAAAGATTAGCTATTTAAATCAAAGAATA
This sequence comes from Candidatus Bathyarchaeota archaeon, assembly GCA_030607735.1. Classification (GTDB taxonomy): domain Archaea; phylum Thermoproteota; class Bathyarchaeia; order Bathyarchaeales; family Bathycorpusculaceae; genus AD8-1. The sequence goes on along the minus strand of JAUWJK010000111.1, from coordinate 3,234 downwards.
AAATAAAGTAAAAAGAAGGTTTTCATTCAAATATTTAGCGTTAATGGAACGACTGATCGATGGAAGAGAATAAAATAATTCACACACATAAACCTGATTTGGACGAGAAAGTCTTCTTTTTTGGTTGTGGAGTAACTATTAGTGTTCCACTTACACTTTTTATATATCAATATACGGATTTATTATTAATTGGTCTTGACCCATTTATCATTGCTTTATTTGCCCAAGTAATTTTTGCTCCATTTATTGAAGAATTTGCAAAATCATATCCACTATTTTATCGTCACGGCGAAACTGAAAGAACTATTTTCAATTTATCACTAATAGTCGGTTTGGGATTTGGAATTGTAGAGGCATTCACATACATTTTTGTGTTAGAGGTACCATTAATTTATAGACTACCAGGGATTTTCTTTCATCCTGCAAGCACGGCTATAACAGGTTACGGAATTGCTAAAAAAAGACCAATTCCATATTATTTAATTGCGGTTATGTTTCACTTGGCAAATAATTTTATCTCCTTAAGAAACTCCAGTCCTCTAATAGGATCAATTTTAGTTGTTTCAGGATGTGTTTTTGTTGCTTGGTGGCTTAGAAAGGATACAAAAGAGATTATGATAAATTAGAGAACAAAAAAATTTGTTTAATACTAATTTTATAATAGGTAATGGATTATGTGTTATAATATGGAATATTTCCATAATACTTAAGTAATAACCTTTTAATTTAGACTTGAAATGTTGCTGTTAAGGATTGAAGTTCTATGAAACCATTAGTTGCGATATATATTATAAGAATAGGTTTGGGTGCGATTTCAGGAATAATAGGTGCTTTTGTTGCTTCTGGATCAAATCCAACTGAATTAACAACTTTTCTTAATAGTTTAACAATAGCATTGGCAGTTTATTTATTGTCATACTATGCTATTAAAACAAAGTTTTATAATATGGTTGAAAAGCAATCAAAAATTATGACTATGGGAATTGGAATATTCTTTATTTCATGGATAGTTTTTCTAGTGCTTATTTACACGCTTTTAATTGGGCCTGTAGTGGTTGTATAAAAACTATTTGTTTTTATTAGGATAAAAATTGGCTATTGTCGCCTGATTTTTGTCGCTCCTTAATGTCTCTATTGAAGTTTTTTCTTCTTTTTGTTTTTTTGGTTGAGAAACAGGAATATTCAATCTAATTATTAAACGCATGCATCCAGCCCAAGCTGAAAAGTAACCTCTATCATAGTCTCCATGAAGTCCATTACGTGTGTGTTCTAAAAATTCACGACGGTATTTGTGAAGTGCCTCTGAATCTGTAAAATCAAATTTTGAAAAAAAGGAATATTCATCATTAATGTTTTTCTGTGAAAGATACATTCCATATAAAGCTTGATAATAGCCTTGATTCCATTCAGTTTTTTGCATTTTTCCACTAATTCTTTCTAATTCTCTAAGGCCTTCTGTAAATTTTCTGTTAACTATAAGTTGAAAATATCTTGTAACTAAAGTCTTGGGCATTGGCATTTTTTTTACCTAACGTTTTTTACTCAATTTTTCCTCTTCGGAAACATCTTCTATACCGTTTTCAGTTACTTTAAATATTTCCTCTGCTTCCGGGAGATAAGGACTTGAGACTATTCTTGCAATTCTAACAGGACCCCTAGAAGCTCGTCTAAGAAAAATACGCGTATTACTTGTATGTCCTACAATATGACCTCCAATTGGGTGAAGAGCATTACCAAAGAATACGTCTGGTTTAGACATGACCTGGTTTGTAACAACAGCAACAGTATTAAAAGCTCTAGCTAAAGCTATGAGTTTATGCATATGTTTGTTAAGTTTTTGTTGTCTACGAGCCAACATTTCTCTGCCGATATATTCACTTCTAAAATGGGAAGTTAATGAATCGACTATGATAATTTTTATGTTGTTGTCTTTAATAATTTGATCAGCATTTTCTAATAAGAACATTTGATGGTCAGAGGTATAAGCTTCAGCATAAATAATTTTTTTAACTGCCTCTTCAGGTTTAATACCTAAATGGTTCGATATTTGGACAATTCGTTCAAGCCTAAAAGTATTTTCAGTATCAACATAGAGTGCAGCACCATCAAGGCCTCCACGTTCAACAGGTAATTGGACGGTTACACACAACTGGTGACATATCTGACTTTTTCCACTCCCATATTCTCCATAGAACTCTGTTATGGTCTGCGATTCTAAACCACCAGAAAGAATATTATCAATAGCTTTGCTACCAGTTGTTAACTTCAGAACATCCTTACTAAGTTTTAGGAGTTCATCGGCCCGTATAAAATTTACGCCAATAACTGAACGGGCAGCTGCAATAATTGAAAAAGCTTTTTTTTCCCCTACACCCACGGGTTCAAGTTCACGCGCAGTCGCCATTGCAACTGCCTCAACTGTATTATATCCAAGATTACGTAATTTCTTGGAAGTTGCAGGACCAACACCTGGGAGGTCCTCTATAAACTTGTATTTAATTTCTTTGATTTCGTTCTCTTGTTTAGTGTCTTGGTCTTCTGACATCTCTTGGTCTTCTGACATCTCTTCTCCACTTGTCATCAGTTGCAAAAAGTCCTATTTAAAACAAGCGAACAATCAGAACAAGTAATATGTAGAGAGGTAAATAAAAGTAAAACTAATTTAGATTTTAAATAGTTAATATAGATACTACTTTCAGCTTCAAAAGACTTAATATCAAATCAAGACACTCGATAAAAAAGTGAGTAGGACAATGTTCAACAGTTTAAAAGGAAAAATCGCGTTTTCTGGCTTTACAGTATTGGCTATAGGTGTAGGCCTATTAATATTCACGTTTTTTAGCGCTTATGGATTTCTAACAGCAGGAATCTCGCCTATTTCAACTCAAGACCTCATTCAGACTTTTGGTGAAGCTATAGGGCCTCTAATAGCTGCATCAATACAGGTAATGTATTTGGGAGTTATGGGATGGATCGGGTCTTTGATAACAATTAGGGGAGTAACAGTTATGACCAATGTTACAAAAGAACAACCTATGATTCTACAAAAAGTAGAACCACAAAAAACAACACAACCCCAACCTCAAAAAGCAAGCCCAAAACAGCAAAAGACAAAACCAAAAGTATGTGATCCGGAAATGATAGTCGTTCCCTTAGAAAGAATAGAACAAAAACCTCGAGCTAGAAAAAGGGTTAAACGATAAAATAAGGGCTTCTTCAACCATTTCAAGAAGG
>JAUWJK010000082.1 GCA_030607735.1 Candidatus Bathyarchaeota archaeon | reverse complement strand
CTACCCCAAAACAACATCCAAACGGTATTAACATACAGGGAGACAATTGTTCAATAATTGAAAATAATATTTCAAACACGTTTTGGGGTATATTATGTGCCATCCAATCTTCTACAACAATAAACTCCAATAACATTACTAAAAATTTCAAGGAGGGTATAAGGTTTTATGGTGGTTCATTAAACACAATTTCTAATAACTATATTGCTGAGAATATAGCATCAGGAATAGCCATTGAGGGCTACTCTAATCTGATTTACAGTAACAAAATTGAAAATAACACAAGAGGCATCGGATTGGGAACATCCCACTCTGGAGTGTTTGGCAACATTATTCAATTTAATAGTGAGAGTGGAATTTACTTTTCTGGTTCAAATAATACAATATCAACAAATGAAATATCAAAAAACGAATGGGGCATATATTTTCCACCTCATTTTGCTGCTCCGAACCATAATAAAATATACTGCAACAATTTTGTGAATAACAACAATGACGTACATATCAGCTCGATTTATAATATTAATTATTGGAATTACCAAGAAGAAGGTAATTTTTGGAGCAAATACAATACAGAATATCCAGATGCAAAAGAAATAGAAAAAACTGGAATAAATGATAAGCCACATGTAATCTCTGAAAATGACATTGATAATTATCCACTCACTTCGTCTTTGAATATTGAAAATGAAAAAGAGTCCCCACCAATTGAAAATCCTCCACCAATAAAGGATAATATAGTGGGTCTATGGCATTTTGATAAAGTTGAACCAAACCTAGTAACTATGGACACAAATGAAATTAATAACGCCATCTTGGGTTCATTTTCGAATAATATCAATTACACTCCAAGCTTAGTTAAGGGAAAAATGGGTAATGCATTAAGTTTTGATGGTTGGGCATATCTTTTTGTTCCCGCTTCACCAAGTCTGGAAATAAAAAATGAGATTACTATTGATGTTTGGATCTATGTTAAAGAATTTAAAAATGTAGAATACAATAACATAGTCATCCAAGCCGTTAGAGAAGATGTTAGTTATCCTAAAAGAATACTTGGACTAGCAATAAATGGAGTTGAACCAGAAAATAATTCTTCACCGCAAGTAGGTTCATTGCGAGGATATATTGTAACTGATACAGAAGGTTTCAACGAAATTGTAACTACAGAACCTGCAATTCAGGACAATAAATGGATAAATATTGTTTTCAAACGGAGTAAAACATCAGGAATGCATCTCTTTGTTGATGGAGAAGAAAAAAAGATCATGGTTACTAATGGAAACCAAAATCCAAGCGGTACAATAAAAAGAAGCACTTACATGTACGTGGGACACGATTCAAATACAATAATCGACGAGCTGATAATAAGTAACACTGCGCCAAACTCTTTAGAAATTTTCTCATGGAAAAACGCGCCAATTCTATCAATTACCGCTATAATATTGTTTTTAATTGGAGCATTTTTAATCTACTATATGAAAAAAAGAAAAAATAGTAAACTTTCCTAAAACCTTTAAAAAAAATGTTATAAAAGAATTCTTTTAAAAACAACAATTAATCCCGCAATAATAAATAATATCAAAAAGAACAAATGTGGAAGCACCAAAATAGCTGGAACTTGTAAAGGATAACTTGTAAACGTAGGCAATAAAACTGTAGAAATAGGTATAATTAATAACAGATTTGACAAGTTAGATCTTAAAAACTTTAGAATATCTCGAGTTTTCAACATTACTAAAATAGCCCCAATAAACAATAAAAATTCTAATGCAACATTTAATGGATCATTTATCATAACTAAAGGAATACCAAACTGGGAAGCGCCTAGTTCTCTAGTAGATAATGGCCACAAAAGTTGAAGTTGGCCGCCAATAAAAAAATCGGCTAAAATAGAATGTGAAGCCAGGGAAAAAAAATAAGGCAATGCCTTCTTCTTGAAAAAAATAAAAAAGGGTATAAAAAGCAAAAAAGCAAATATCAAAGAATGGGTTGGACCACGATGCAATTGAATACTAAAGAGAACCTCAAAAATAAGATCAATATCAGGAATTATTGATAAAACAAAAACCAGAGGAATATTAATAGTTATTTTAAGGATTTTACCAGAGGATTTAGCTAACAAATAAGCAAGTGCCATATGTCCAACAGCAAACAAAACAAAATCCTCGTTAAAACCGAATAAAATTGATTGGTATCTATTAAATTTTAGCTTTACTAAATCAAAATCTCAATTAATAATATTTCAAAACAAAACCAAAATGCTAACTGGCAATATTAGCTCAAAATCAAGATAAAAACTCATAAGAAAAGAATCAAGGAAACAAAAACAACAAGCCAGATGTCAAAAGAAATCAAAATTATTCTTTAATAATGATCTATAATCATATTTGAAGATCGGTTTATTTAATAGTAACAAGTCTGATTCAGAAATCTATGAATGTTGAAATTAAAACTCTTAAAAAGTTTACACCTAAAGAGTTTACACTTATTAGTGGTCTTCCTGGAATAGCATATATTGGAAAATTATCAGTTGAGTATCTAGTACAACAGCTAAAAGCTGAACAAGTAGCTGAAATATACTCAAAATATTTCCCACCTTACACATTAATAAAAAAAGATGGCGTTGTTGAGTTACTCAAAAACGAGTTATTTCAATATAAAGATAATAACAAAGATCTCGCTTTTCTTTCAGGCAATGCACAGGCTTTTTCACCCGAAGGACAATTTGAAGTAGTAGAAGCCATATTAGATTGGGGAGTTGCACATGGCCTTAAGAAAATTTATTCTATTGCGGCGTTTGCATCAGATAAAACAATCAAAAATCCCATTGTTTATGGAACCTCAACTGATTCCAAATTGCTTGAAGATTTTAAGAAATTGGGAGTTGTACCATTAGAAGAAGGAGTTATTGTTGGCGAAAACGGGTTGATTATGGGATTAGCAAAGAAAAAAAATATTCCAGCAGTCTGTTTACTTGGGGAAACAAAAGGATATCAAACACCTACCGGCCAATATCTGATAGATGCAAAAGCAGCTAAAGAAGTAATTGGTGTACTCACTAAAATTCTAGACTTGAAAGTAAACATGAATCCATTGGACAAACAAGCAAAAGACATGGATGAAATAATTGCTAAAATGACAGAAGTTGAACGTCACATAAAAAACCAAATTGCACAAAACACCAAAAGACCAAGTTATGTTACATGATCACTTGTGATTACGATGAAAAACGAGATTTGGCTGGAAACTAAAAAACCAATTGACCTAAAAGATCCAATAGCTGTGGTTGGTTCCCCAGGATTAGGATCAATAGGTAAACTAGTTGTTGACGAACTCATAGAAAAGTCAAAAGCTGAATTAACAACCAACCTATATTCAACCCATTTCCCAGTAGTATATCACACAAAACCAGCTTATCTTGCTCATTATGCTTTGCCTGGAATTGGAGGAGTAAAAGTTGAAAAACAAAAATGGGGTCTCCCTAAAGTAAAATTTTTCACAAAAACTCCATCTTTAATTCTTGTGAATGGATACCACGCTAATTTTGCAGGTGCCTATGAGATTGCCGAAAAGGTTGTGGATATACTGCAAAATTTTGGAGTTAAAAGAATAATTATAACAGCTGGGTTTGGTTCCAAAGAAAATAAAGTTTGTTGTGCAGCTACTAATCTGAATCTGATTCATGAAATGAAAGAAAAATACAACGTTGAAACTGAATACCAAGGACCATTTTATGGATTTTGCGGTCTTGTTTTTGGGGCAGCAAAACTCAAAGGAATAGAAGCTATAAGTCTTTTTGCCGGAGTTGAACCCAAACTTGGAGATCCAGAATTTCTTGCTAAAGATTCAGCTACAATGATAGTTGATATTTTAAAACAGATGTTAGATTTTTCTTAAACCCTTTTTGGTCCGAAAAAAAGGCTGTAATACTTGATTGTTTTAGTGTAAATTAATGAAGTTAAAGTCATTAAGCAATTTATCATGTTTTTAAAAAAAGGATAGTTGTTGATAAGTAAGATAACCACTTAACATCATATTTATGGTAAATACCAACGCCACTAATACGAAATCAGCTGCAAATAACTCACCTACCTTAAGCATTGACTCCAAATCAGTGTTTGAACCTCCAAAAAGAACATGTCGGTTTTTGAAAATACGAACCGATAGATAACCTATGAGTGCGGCAAGAATAACAAAATAAAGCAGAGTCAACTGAAATAGGATCCCAACAAGAATCATAAGTGGAATGAGACAATACCCCAACAAAATAGTAAGGTAAACTCCACGTTTAACTCCTAATACAATAAGTATTGTTCGAGCCTCAGCACCCAAATCTGACTTAAAATCTGCCAAATCCTCCCATAAACTATTTACTGCTGTAGAAATACCAACGAGAACCATAAGAACAAATATTTGAATAGAAAAAACATTGAAGAAAGCAGCAACTATCAAAACAGGAACTGCACCAACTGAAAAGTTTACCACTGGCTTGTATATCGTTTGTCTAAGCCTAAAAGGTGGCATCGAATATACAATACCAGCAAAAATTCCTAACGCAACAAAAACAGTCACTAATTGAATTCCAGTTATCACACCTAGACTTATTGATAAAATAAAAAAGATCACGAAGATATATCGTCCCAAATCCCCAAGATTCCTTGTATAATCTGATCTAAAAGGATCTGATTTTACATCCAAATCAACATCATAAACATTATTTATAGCATCTACTCCACTCCATCCACAAAACGCAATAAACCCCAAATAAATCGCTTCAGGCAAAATAGCACTTCTTGTAATAAGAAATGTGGCTCCCATGGTTATCATGAAAACCATAATTCCCCTTTCAAGGGAAATAAAAGTTAAGAATCCCTTTGTGCTACTAAGCATATCTTGTCTACAAGAATCCCAAAGTTCCCATATTTAAACCGCTCTTCGAATAATTAGATTTTAACCTTCATTTCTCTCAAGAGAAATAAGACAACATAATGTATAAATTTAGCAACAGTCAACCCACGTATTTTTTAAGAAAAAACAAAACATTAAAAAATTCAGGATAATTTCTTACGAACGCATCCTTTCAAAAGCCTTTGTCCCAATAAACATAGCTACTAAAACAAATCCAATCATAACAAGAAGATTTTCTATAGTCCCATAATATTGCAAACCGATCAGTAGTCCTCTTAACATATCTACAATATAGGTAACTGGATTAATGCTTGTTAACGTTCCAAGATATACAGGAAGATTAGCTAAAGGAAATAAAGCTCCAGAAAGAAAAAACAAAGGAAAAATTACAAAAGTTGTTATGAGTTGAAACCCCTCTGGAGATGTCATAAAACTACCTATTGTTAAACCTAAAGCAGTTAAACCAGCTGCAGTAACTACAATAATCAGAACAACTAAAATCAGTGAAATTAAAGTGTAGTTGATATTGATAAAAAGCCCAAAAAATAGAAGTATAACTGATTGGATCAACGCAATAGTAACCCCACTCAACACTTTACCAAAAAATATTGAAAACCGACTAAGAGGAGTTACAAGAATCGCCTTCAACAAATCAATTCTTCTATCCCATACAAGATAAGCTCCATAAAAAATAGAAGAAAATAAAATAGTCTGGACAATAATGCCAGCAAATATAAATTGTTGATAATTGATGCCCTCAATTGAAACAGTAGAACCCAAACCCGCACCAAAAGTTAATAACCAGAATATAGGGTTTATCACTGCAGATACAATTCTAGGTTTTTCTCTAGAAAAAGTAAGCATCTCTCTTTGCCAAATAGCTGAAACACCACGAAGTGTCATGCCCTGGATGTGCTCTCCTGTATTATTTTATCAAACCAAGTACTTTTTCCTTCTTCTTGAATTCTTTTTCCTGTAAAACTAAGAAAAACATCATTGAGCGTAGTATTTCGGACTTCTACTGAATCTATTTTACCAAATACTTTTAAAAGTGGTTGCAGATTTCTAGAAACATTTTCAATTGTTAAAATAACTTTGTGATTTTCTTGCTTGATTTTCTTTACATACTTCAATTTTTCAAGTTCACTTATTGGAATAGTTGAAGCGTTTATAGTTACAAGATCACCACCAAGTGTTGCCTTCAACGCCTTCGGAGTATCCACGACAACAATCTTTCCTTGGTCAATTATTCCTATTCGATCTGCAAGAGTATCAGCTTCTTCCATGTAATGAGTAGTTAATAGAACAGTCATCTTTAATTCCTCTACTAATTGACTAATGTACGCCCACATTTTCTCTCTACCAGCAGGATCTAATCCTAATGTTGGTTCATCCAAAAAAAGCACTTTTGGCTTGTGAATAAGACTTCTTGCAATCTCGAGACGTCGTCGCATACCTCCGGAATAGGTACGCACCAAATCATCTTTTCTGTTAGTAAGCTCAACTAACTCTAAGGCTTCACTAATTCCTTTTTTTATTTCATCTTTAGGTATTCCATACATCATTGCATACAATTTGATATTCTCATAACCTGTTAAAAGCTCATCACTACTAGGTTCTTGAAAAACTATTCCTATTGATTCTCGTACTTTAGCTGGTTGTTTAATAACATCAAACCCATTTATTTTTGCGGTTCCAGAAGTTGGTTCTAATAAAGTAGCAAACATCTTGATTATAGTTGTTTTACCTGCACCATTAGGACCTAAAAGACCAAAAACTTCACCTTCATCAATTTCAACGTTTAAAGTTTCAACTGCAGTGAGCTTACCATATTTCTTTGTAAGATTAATAGCTTGAACTATAGCCATAAAATGAAAAGAATAGATCTTATTTAAAAATATGATCTCAACTTTTCTCAAGCACTAACATAATTCTAAAAGACTAAAAAACAGTTAGAATCAAAATAACTAATTTTTTGGTATTAAGAGAAAACTTGATTAAAACATAATGTGTTAGATAAGAAGTTGATAATTAATTTGAAAAGTACCAACCAAAAAACATATCAAAGATATTTTATATTTACGGATATTGAATTATTATTTCTTAGTGTTTGCATCTTTTTGGATATTAGCGAATATATGCTGGCTATTCTGTTGTTACCTTTATTTGGGGACATTCTTGATATAGCTGGAATATTTGCTAGTGTTCTAATGTTCGGATGGGTAGGGTTGGTG
>JAUWJK010000051.1 GCA_030607735.1 Candidatus Bathyarchaeota archaeon | reverse complement strand
GCCATGGTTAATGCTTTTATTTTTGGGGAGTATTTGACGGCTTCATAAGCTAATATTTGGGTGTCTGTGCCTGCTGAAAATAGCATAGCCTCGGTCATGTTTTTTTGCATACTTTTGTTAACTAAAGTTCTGATTTCTGGTAAAAGGGATTCGTACTCTTTAGGATTTAAGGCCAATTGAGATTCCTCGTATTAAGATATTTGTTCTGTTTGAGGTATTTAAATTTATCCGTATGGATATAAAAAACGAAAAAAAATAAACGTTTGTTGGCAAAATCTTTGCTCTGGTGAACGTTTAAGCTTTTGTCCTGACTTTTATTATTTTTACAATCTATAGTTACATTTAAAAGTTTTTAGAGTTCGTAGTTATTCACTGTTCAGAAAATTTGATAGATTCAATAAAATCTGCGTTACAGGTGAATTAATTGAATATATGTTTAATCCATATGAAGGTCCGTAATTCCATATCTGAAAATCTTAAAGCAGCTTCAATTAGTATACTGAAAGCTGCTAAAAACTCACCTTCCCTTATTGCACTTCCTGAATATTTTTCTGTTCCAGAATGTTTATCAAATTTTGATTCAGCAGAAAGAATTTCAAAATCAACTTCTAAAACTACTTTCAACTTCTTATCTGAAATATCCCGGGAAATTCCAGATATTTATCTTTTAGGGGGAACAATCCTTGAAGAAGAAGATGGGAAATATTATAACACCAGTACTCTGTGGAAAAATGGTGCTCTCATTGGAAAATATAAGAAAAAAAATCCTATAACTGGTGAGCTTCAAGCCGGAGTAGCTAAAGGAAACCAGCCAGTGGTAATAAAAACACAATTTGCGAAAATTGGGTTACTTGTCTGTGCGGATATGTTTGATCCAGTTCTCGTAAAGCAGACCACATCTTTAGGTGCACATATCCTTTCTTTACCTGTTGCTGCTATGGGTTCTCACCCTAATGTAAACGGCCATCCTCTAACTGAGAAAGTAGCTTCAGAAAATGGAGTGTTTGTGCTCAAAGTTGGAAATGTTTGTTCAAGTACAATCGGTGGAAGGAGCGCTATTATAGCACCCTGGGGAATAATTGCTGAAGTAACTGACTCTATAAACGATAAAATAATAATGGCTGATTTAGATATGGATCGATTAATTGAATATAGAAAAACTCTCAATAAATAGTAGCCCATTTCTCAATTATTTTTATCATATTTGAAAAATCGAATCTATTTAACCAATCTCTATATTCTTTATTTTTTACAGCGAATTCACATATTTCTTTAGCATTTTTTGAATTATGAACCAATAATAATATTGCTTCAAATTTAAATCTTGAAAGATAAGCCATAGTTTTTAATAGTGCATCCATTTTTTCAAAATTAGGCATTTCAGCGCTCAATTCTAAAACAACTGGTTTTTTCAAAGTCTTTAAAAAATCTCTAGCTAACAAATCAACCCAATAATTAGTTGTATAATCTCTTGCTGAAAGTGGAACATGGAAATAATCAACATATTCCGCTATTTTATCAAAATCTATCCCAAATCTTTCTTTAGCTAAGATTGGATCTGGGAACATCTCAACTGCAAATGTTCCTTTAACGACTTTTTTTGCATCTGAAATAAACTGTGTTATAGTTTCAGCTCTCCAATCATACCAATTTAAACCACTTGTGCGCCACAATTCAACACAACGTGGACAAACACAAAAATCTTCTTCTGGAAAATGGTAAAGATTCAATGTTACCCCTAAAATATTCTGATCATTTAGTTCCTTTATATACTCTAGTACTTTCATTCGATATTCTGGATTAGTTGGACAAACATAATCAAAAGCCAAATTTGCTTTTCTATTTTTTCTTAATGCAGGTCCATTTTTTGAGATTGCAGCGATACTTGGTTTTTCTCTAATGGCTTTAGCATCACAAAAACAGGACACATCGTTTTGCATGCCTTTTGCAGCTGGGAAAACAGAACCATTTACCCATTTAGAATAATAAACATGATACTCGTATCCTTTTACTTTTTCTGGAGTATAAGTAACTAAACCAATTTCCATGTTATTTCATCTTTCGCGCAACAAATATATTTCTGGGTCTTATTAACCTGTTGACTTGCTATGGACACTCATTCTTCATTAATTATTATCGATTACGCTGAGTGCCCTCCCTGTTCAGAATTGATTTGTATAGGTGTTTGTCCTGTAGGAATAATTGAACAAGATGAAAACCAAAAACCAACAATAATAAATTTTTCATCTTGCACTAAATGCGGGGTCTGTATAAATCTATGTCCAACAAAAGCAATTACTCTATCTCAATCAAAAAACAAGTAAAGGTGACCATTCATGAAACGTCATAAGCTAGTAGGGGAAGATGTAGAACTTGTTCTTAAAGAAAATGTGTTGGCTGTCCTTTCCTCAAAAACTCTTAGTATACTGAGTTCAGCCATACATAACGGAGGCTGCACAAAAACAAATACAATAATCAACACTCAAGTCACTGACGATTATGGTGATCGACGTCTTCACGATGATCCTGAACTTTTTATTATTGAATCTTCTAAGAAATTAGGCGGTTTTGATGATTTTGTTGGGATGGTTACTTATGCTTCAGTTAAAGATTTCTCTTTGGTCTCCAAAATAGATGGTGATCTTGCTGTGAGTGTTATTGCCACAGCAGGTTGCACTCATGCTGAATCATCAGGTGAAGAAATAGAAACTCGTGAGATACTGGGAACTATAAATATTATTGTCATCATCGATGGGAATCCTACAAAAAGTTGTCTTGCTAGTACTTTGATTACCGCAACTGAAGCTAAAACTGCAGCTCTGAGAGATTTGGATCTTAGAAGCAGATACTCAGGTGATGAAGCAACAGGAACCATAACTGATGCTTTGGTAGCAGCTAAGACTGGTCGTGGTTTAAGTATCGTCTATGGGGGCCCAGCTTCAAAACTTGGAAAACTAATAGGTTTTTGCACCCGAAAAGCAGTTAAAGACGCTGCAACCACAGCAAAAGTAGGTGGTTTTTCTCCATCTAGATCTATTATAAAAAGGTTAACAGAACGACACTTATCTATGGAAAGGCTTGCTGTTGAAACATCAAAAATTAAAGGCATATCCATAGATCATCTGCAACTGGAAAAACTATTGAAATCAAAACCGATTTTTACCACCTTTTTGTTGGCTGCAGCCAAACTAGATGATGATATCAAAAAAGGGTTAATGCCAAAAGAATTTGGAAATGTAAATCTTCTATCAAGTCAATTTAGCGAACTGTTTGCGGCTTCAAATATTACTAATGTTTCCAAAATTATTAACCAAATAGATGAAGTTAAGTTACCTCCCTTTACTAAACACGTTTTGATTAGATTCTTAAGGAATAATAATTCAAATGAAAATAATGAAAACTTTAAATAACTTGCGTTTTTATTTCGTTAACTAAAAATTAGATCATTGGTGATAATGTTGAAATTCGCAACCTTTCTTTATCAACCCCGACCAGCCGAGGGCGTTGACATAAATTTCTACCGTATAAAACCCGAATCAGGAACAGTGGGAACCCCCAATCCGGACATGTACACAAATATTGCTGTCTTTGGAGATAATGAACTTGCGCAAAAACATCCAGAATGGATCTCAATTTCAAAAGATGGTCCTGCATTTCGTCGATTGACTCCTCCAAAAGTAAATGGGATTAATCCAGGAAATAAAAAATATACTCTCAGATGGGATGTTCTGTGTCCAACAAATCCAGAAGTTAAAGAATACAATTTAAAATTGTTTAAAGAATGTGCTCAAAAAACTCCAGGCATAAGCATTAGTAGCCAACATTTTGCTGATCATGGTTTTTGTGTTTGTCCACGTTGTGTTGAATTGTGGCGCACAAGTGGTTTAAATTGGTATGATTGGAGAGCTCAAGAAGTAACTGGATTTCTGAAAGAAGTTAAAGGTGTTATAGGTGGTAAACCTTTATACGTAAACCTATTACCTGACCCAGTGTTGGGGCGAGAGAGATTTGGCTATGATTTTGATGCTTTAGCAGAATACACAGATACCTTTGTCATTCCTATGTTTTCAAAAGCTTATCCTTCCCCTTGGTACTGGGAGATGTTAGCAAGGGCATTTAAGAGCAAATTAAAGAAACCGGTTTATGCAAACCTTTATGTCCGTGGACCAAACGATGATCCAAAACAGACGCCTCCAGTTAAAGATTTACTCACTGTTGCAGTAAGAATTGCCAGAGCTGGAATAGATGGAATAATATTCCTCGCTGAAAACGCAGACAGAATTAGAGACTTCCAAAAAGCAGCCACACAAGCTACTGACGTTTTACAAGAATTAGACGGTTATGGCGGCGACGAAGTTCTCAACTTAGTAGAAAAGTGGAAATCACTCTTCTAATATTTTCCCTTTTATTCTACTTTTTTTAATTAAATCCAATCTTAGATCTATTTTACAAAAGAAACAAAATTATTAAATCTCTAAACAGATTTTTTTTAATAATTTGTTTATACTTGTCTTTTTTTTAGAAATGCTAGAAACGCTAAGATCAAAACTATACCACTAAGAGTAATGGTGATAGATGAAGTAGCTAATCCGATTGGTGATAATCCTAAAAATAACCCTGATACACCAACTATACTAAAACTTAACGCTACAGATAAAACCGATTTTTCAATAATCTCTAATCTTCCATCTTTAAATAAAACATTGACAAGACAATATCCTGGCATAACTGCAACAAAAATAAATCCAAAAAAGTATGTTAACCCTGAGAATAATGAATTAGAAGGAATCAAATAGACAAATAACATCGTTAATGCTGTAAAAAGAATAATTATTCCAAGCCATAGAGAAGATTTCACTTTTTACTCCTTCAACTAGATCTTGTATAATTTAAACAAAAAAAGAAAAGGATATGGATGATTAGCCCATAAAGATTTTATAAATCGGATGTTGCTCATGCAACGGTCTTGTACCCAAATCACCAGCACCTGATGCAATATACGCGTCTACTATAGCGACTGCTGGAAAGACATAATCCGATTGCTCTGCTGGTCCAAACATTAACCAGTTAGCACCCATTGTTTGCATTATAGCGTTTGTTGCGGTTCTTGTTCCTTTTCTGAACTGCTTTTCAAATTTAGCTTTAACCCAACCCATTGTGGTTACAACGTTTCCAGTTCCCAAACCAGTTGGATGACCAAATTTCTCTTTTATTAGTGGTATCGCTCTGACCGCTGTACCCATATCTGGTTCAAATGCAGGTATAGCCGTATCAATTAACGGTTTTGTGATTCCACCTTCTGCAGCTAAGGCCAATGCTTCTTCTAAGACTTTCATCTTTCCTTCGAGACTGTTATCTTTTGGATCGTCAGCTAAGACAATAGATGCTGTAATTCCGCACTCTTTGACTTTTTCTGCCTCTCTTTTTGATACTCCTTTATAAAAAGAATTGTATATGCATCTGTCTTGTAATCCTGTATTTTTTACGATTTCAGCACTTTGCATACGAGTTCTTGGACTCATTGCATCTAACAGAAATGGCGCTTCAGTATGTTTTGCTACAAAATTTACATATTTTTCAAAAGCAACTGCTGTAGTTCCAACAATATCTAAAACAAATGGAACACCTGTTGTGTCACTCAAGCTTTCCATTTTATTAATTAAGTTTTCTGCTGCTTTGGCATCAAATAAACCCTGATTAGCGTCTTTTACCATCTTTTGGCCCAGCCAAAAAATTGACCCTACCAGAACAGTTGGCAATTCACCTGGCTGACCGCCGATTTGTATTCTTCCAATTTGGTATACTTTTTGTTCTGTTTTAAATTTGAGCATTATATTTCATCTGGATAGTTGATTTGCTATTTTCCAGCTACTATTTTTTTAGCTATCTCTACGCCTTCTTCTTTGCTTTTGCCAAATATTGCTCCGATTGCGTCTGCATCTTCTTTTTTAACGGCAGCTCCACCCATAATAATTTTCACATCTAGATTTGCTGCTTTTAATGCATCAACTAATGCTGATAGATTGTTTTTAGCAGGTACTGTATTTACAGAAAGTGCAAGTATATCAGCTTTTGACTCTTTTACCTTTGCAACGAAAGCTTCAGGTTTTGCGTTTTTGCCTACGTCTATTGTTTTAAATCCAGCTTTTTTTAGTGCTTTTCTTACTGCTTCTTTTGCAGTGTCGTGCATATCAGGTTGGATATTACCGATAACGACAGTCCCAATTGGATTTTCTGATTCTTTGGGCTCTTTTTCCATCATAGATTTAAGCCATGACATTCAATTAAACACCTTTTTAATTTTGTCTATTACCTTCGCTTTTTATACTCGAATTCTATATTTAAACCTTGACTCGGCTACTCCATACCTAAGATATAGAAAACCGTAAAGTTCAGGAATACAACAATGGTCAGAATATCAACTAAGACTGCTTTGCTGCTAGTCATTTTTACATTTGCGCTATTATATCGACTGATGTTTATGCATTGGGACATTTATCCCTCAGGCGCAGATATCGGATTACATAACAGTGTTCTTAATTCGATTACAACCTCTGGTGGAACTGATTTTCAGTGGAATTTCTATCAGATGGGAGGAGGTTTTTCCTTAACTTTTCCAGGCTACCATATCTTCGTTTCGTATGTTGTATTATTAACAGGATTACCTAATTACATCGCCTTTTCATTAACTGTTGCATTATTTTCTTCTCTTCTTGTTTTATGTTCTTTTTTAATAACCAGAGCTGCTTGGAGTGAATCAGCTGGAATAATTGTTGCCTTCTTAGTAGCTATCTCACGTTTTGATATCGAAATGTTATTGTGGGGTGGTTATCCTAATGCTGCTGCCTTAACGTTGATCCCAATTATTTTCTATCTATATTTAGAAAGAAAAAAATTTTCCCACTTTTCCCTTATTTGCATCACTGGACTTTTATCAGCAACCATATTTCTATCTCATTCTCTAACATCCGTAATGTTTGTTAGTATAACTATTTTGACAGTGATCACGATAATGGTTTTTCCAAAAAGATTGAAAATAAAAAGAGGGCATATTTTTGTTTGGATATTACCGTTAATTGTTGGATTTATTCTTGTTTTTCCCTTTTTAATGAATATAATACCTGCCTATCTAGGTGCCAATGGGGGAACATTTACTGGTGGAGTTTCTGGAATTCAACAAGCATTACTTTCAACACGTGTACTTCCTATGGAGTGGATTTTACCACTATTTGGCAGTGTTTTTCTTTTCTTGTTATTTTCAAAGAAATATCAACAGAAGTTTTTATCTATTCCAGCAATAATTTTTATGTTATGGCTTTTAGTACCCGTTCTTTCTACTCAAGGATATCTAGTAGGCCTCTATGTGGATTACAATAGGTTTTTGTACTTTGTTATTTTGCCCTTGATTGTCCTTATGGGATTGGGAATAGATCATGGGTCAAGTTTTTTTGCTCGAATCATATCTACCTACATAACCCTGACGAAGAAACATAATCATACCCTAAAAAATGAAAAACCTCGCCTTCCTCAGCGATTCTCTCAAAAAAAACTTTATATAGGTTTTACCTCAGCGTTTTTAATAATTTCTTTTCTGACAATTCCCATATTTTTAACTCCATTTCAAGGCAGAACAATCCAAAGTTTTTATCAAGTTATGACAGATCCTGGATATGATGCTATTCTTTGGGCTAAACAGTATACTCCAACTGATTCATTGTTCGTTTCCGATGCCCTTTATGGATGGTGGTTTTCAGGATTTGCTCAAAGACCCACTTTAAGTGCAGTCGATCCCCAGTTTTTAACCCTAGCTCGCGAATTCGAGCCTGCACAAATTGCTAATAATCTTCTCGATACTGACTATGTAATTGACAATGGATTGATTCAAATTCGAGAAGATGGTGGTTACTTGGATAGACATAATCCAATATTTTTAGCAAAGCTCAACTGGACATATTTTCCATACCCTTTTTTTCACTTCAGTAATGATAAAGCAACTGTCCAACTTGACTTAGGTAATAATTCTTATAAAACCTTTGAACTATCCGACCTTCCGGTACTTGAAATGAGTATTGCAAATGACTCGACTCAAGCTCATATCTCTGTAAAGAAAGGTAATTATTATTTCAATTATTCACAAACCCTGACAGTGTATGCTGGTGAAAAATTTGTTAATATGACAATATCTATTGACACAAAAAACGATTTTATTTCAATTATTGATGTCAATTACATTCTACAATCTAAAGGCAAATTAGTGCAGAGTGAAAATACAATTGGATTTATTGATGAAGGAGCAAAAGTGCTAGGGCAGTTAATTTTCTCTGAATCCAATTTACCAGTTATTAATAAACTAGAAAATTTTGGTGCGAACTTGTTTTATGAAATAGGAAGCTCAAAGGTTGACTTACAACTTTTAATTAGTGTTTTTTCAATAACAGATGATTTAGTCTTTTATCAGACTGCAGAAAAAAGAGATTTATTGATTAAGGAGATTTTAAATTCTAATTTAATTCGTACATCAGAACCTGATTTATTCTTAGGTAAAACGGAATTAAATGATTTACCTATTGAGGTTTTTTCATATAGTGATGCGATATCTGATTGGAATATCTCCTATATTGCCTGCAGAGATTCAGCCTTACTTCCTAAGTTTGTCAAAGATCCAGGTTTTAGTTTGGTCTTTATTAACGTTGAAGTAGCAATATTTAAGGTAAATAGTTCCTTTTTCCAAGAGAGGTGAGTACCTTCATAATCATTCGTGAAATAATTCGAGAAAAGAACTTTGAAAACATAGTTATGTTGGTTTTTTCAGTTTTTATTTTCGTTTTGTTTTATACAATTTTATCAATGAATGGACTCGTGTTAGGCAATGATCCTGCTGTTCACCTTCAACGAGCTGATTTTTTTCTTTCATCGGGATCTATTCCAATAAGTGATATTGCATGGTATCCTCCGTTATACCACATTTTTCTTTCAACCTTAATTGCTTTTACTGGAGCCAACGAAATTGGAACATTAATATTTTTAATAAAAACACTAACACTGTTAATTGATTGGCTGTTAATTTTATCGGTTTATTTGTTAGGAACAAAATTTTTTAATAAAAAGACTGGTTTTATCGCTGCACTATTTTTGTTTTTCTGTTTTCCATTATACGAGATCAATCAATGGGGAGGATATACTACAATCCTAAGTTTGGGACTGATGTCTCTTCTTTTTATGTACCTTTCATTAGAGCGAAAAGGAATTGGAAATACTGTGACAATTTTTACTCTCGCATTTTCTTTGGTTTTAACCCACCAACTAACTACTTTTTTAGCTTTCATAATATTCCCTCCATTTATTTTTATCATGCTCATAAAATCCAAAGGAAACTACCCTAAGGCTTGGATTGCAGCATTAATTGGTGGGGCAATCGCTTTTTCAGTATATTATTTGATACCTTTGTTGCCTTATCTTGGCAGTTTCATAGATATAGTCTTCTTTCAATTGGAAACAATGCTATTCCAGATTCCAGCAGTTTCAGCTGAAGAATTTATTGTAAATTTTGGATTTATTTTGTTTTTAGCTTTTTTTGGAATAATACTTGCCTTTATTGAACTCAGAAAACGGGGAAATTTAGGTTTCTACTTGCTATTATCTTTGGCTTTTTATATTCCATTATTTTTTTCTCAATCATATCTTGTGGGAATTTATTTGCCTTATCAACGATTTGTTTATTACCTTTTACCATCAATTGCAGTTTTTTCTGCAGTCTCTTTTGTTTTTATTTTAGATAGAGTTTTAGAATTCAATAATAACTTTAGGAAAAAATGGAAAAAACATAGAATACGAATAATTGTCTATCCGATAATTATTCTTCTTTTTTCTCTCTTTATATTTCGTTTTGGAGTCGTATATGGGAAAATAATGGAAGCGAGTGTGTTCTATTCAACCTCAGATGTGAAAGGATATGATGCGGCAATTTGGTTAAGAGATAACTATCCTGGGCCTGCAACGGTAGTTGTAACCGAGGTACCTGGTTCTTGGTTTGGCGTTTATTCGGGAAAATCAATTTTTGCAGAGACTGATCCTATTGTAGACCGAAATGTAATTGCAGAATCTGTCTTGGAATTAGCATATGAACTTGAACATCCACTAACTCTTGTTCGCACTTATGAGTCAAAAGGAGCAATTTCTGGAGAAAATTATGTCTCAATAAATAGTGTTTGGAAAAGAGTATCATATTCTTCAGGTGCTGGTGATTTCATATCATACAAAATTAATGGAGAAGAACATATTTCTGAGCTCTACCAGTTAAATAGAGAAATTATTTTTGAGGATCAGTTTTATCCGAAAAAAGTGTTAATTCATTATTTCAACAACGAGTTAAGCTTGATCCAAACCATCCAATTTCAGAATAACAGTTACCCAATTAATGTAAATTGGACTTTGTCATCTCAAAATGTTCAGCTCACCGAAGTTAAACTCTATGTAAGCACATTTTTTGATTTGTCTTTTTCATTTACAAAAGCATATGTTCCAGGTATCCTTAACTGGGAGAATCCTTGGGATCACCCTTCGAATTCTCAAAATAATAAATGGGCAGTGACTAATTTTACAGGTGATACCTTAATGGAAAATATAATCAGTATTTATGATGATAAAGACAAGATTGTATTTTCAATCAAATTTGATGAGTTGCCAGAATGGGGAAACTTGGGTGCATTATCAAGTAAACAAATTGATGCACTACGTTTTCAATACGAATTTAGAGAAATTGAGATAAACCAAACAATATCTCGTAATTTTGATATTTTATCTTTTTCAGGAAATGATTACTCGGAAATGCAAGACCTATCTGACTTAGTTTCCTTATTTGACTCAAAACTCGTTTCTGAACACGATGTTACTTCTAGAGACTATCATACTTACATCAAAGACAACGACATAGAATTTATTGTGTATGATAAAAACCAGCTTGATACTAAACTGGTAAATTCAAAATTGTTGAAACTAATTTACTCCAATGATAGATACGCAATTTTTAAAATCAACAATAGTGGTTAATACTATTTTCCTTGTTGTGAATAACGGTTATTTTTTTTGTTGATTAAGAAAGAAAAGAAGTTTTTACTTAAAATCATTTTTCTCTGAGCACTTTTGGTATGTATGCGCATGCTGGGTCGCTTTCAAAGAGGTCTCCTGTGTAGTATTCTGC
>JAUWJK010000064.1 GCA_030607735.1 Candidatus Bathyarchaeota archaeon | reverse complement strand
CTACAAAAACGGTTAATTTCGCACATTGGAGTTAAAGAAGCTGTATTTCCTTTCAATATGTTTCCGGAAGTCGACCCTGTACTTGGTCCAGAAATGAAATCTACTGGTGAAGTGCTCGGCATCGCTGAATCTTTTGGTCTGGCTTATTGGAAAGCACAAGAGGCAATAAACCCGTTACCGACCAAGGGAACCGTACTGATAACTGTCGCTGAGCCTGATCGTTCCTCTTTGGGAGAAGTAGCCAGACAATTCATTAAAGCGGGTTTCAAGATAATGGCTACCAAGGGTACACATACTTTTTTGGCCAGTTATGACATCGTTTCTGAACACATTCTTAAGGAACATGAAGGACGACCAAATATCACTGACGCTATTAAAAATAAAGAGATACAGCTTGTGATAAATACTCCTTCAGGTAAATTGAGCAAATATGATGATTCTTATCTACGTAAGGCGGCTATAAAATATAAAGTGCCATATATCACGTCATTGACAGCTGCTATGGCCGCAGTAAAAGGTATTACTGCTTACTGTGCGGGAAAATCAGCTGTCAAATCCATTCAGCAATACCATACAAAGCGCTAAGAAATGAGGAAACGAATGTAATCTAGGGAAAAGATGCCATAGAAGATAGTTTAAGAATTTGATTGAGCAGAATCAAATACTAATAACGATTTTGCAGTTTATTTCTTCAAAATAGCGATAAAATGAAGTGGACCGGTGGGGATTTGAACCCCAGCCACAGTGGAGATGTCACCCGCAACTCCCCATTTTTGGATTAGAATTTCAATAAATGGACCATATATTTACAAGCTCCAATTTATAATCAATTAAATCATAAGAATTAGGAAGTTAAATTGGCATAAATGAAGGTCATGTTCGAATTAGGAGCTGGAATAAATTCAAACAATTGGTCAGAGAAAAAAAACCGCCTTCAATAGT
The DNA here is from genome assembly GCA_030607735.1 of Candidatus Bathyarchaeota archaeon. Lineage (GTDB taxonomy): Archaea > Thermoproteota > Bathyarchaeia > Bathyarchaeales > Bathycorpusculaceae > AD8-1. Next base: position 7,956 of record JAUWJK010000064.1, on the reverse strand, counting down.
CTTTATACTTGAACAAAATGGTTTTTCTCCAAACAAGGAACTAACAATACTAAAACTCATCCTACTCCATAACAAGCAATATTTCATTTTCCTTGACTTTCCTAAAGGTGAAAAATTAAAAGAAACAGAAATACCCCTTCATAAAGATAAAAATGGAATCCTCCATCTTGATGAAGATGAAGTTAGAAAAATATTAGAGGCGCAATTCAAAAAAGAGAATATAAAAGCATATTCGTTCTGGACAGCTTAAGCATTTTTTAAAATGCTAAATTGTCAATTTTTATGCTTCTACGCTAATACTCAAAATTGTTCCCTTCAATTCTTCAGAAACATCAATTGTATAAGGGGTCTCTTTAACAATTGTAATTTCTGAAAACCCAATATCTCTAATAAGTTTTAAATAATTATTTCTTTCAAGCGCTCCTGCAATACACCCCGCCCAAGCATCAAAACTATCCTTAACTTCCCGCGGCAACTCACCATCAGTAACCAAATCTGAAATCATCAGCCTACCATCTTGTTTAAGAACCCTAAAGATTTCATTAAATGCTCTCTTCTTATCAGGACACAAGTTAAGCACACAATTACTAATAACAACATCAATCGAGTTATCTTCAATTGGTAAAGCCTCTATCTCACCCAACCTAAACTCTACATTTGCAAAGCCTCTTTCCTTAACTAAGCTATCGGCTTTTTTGATCATATCCTTAGTCATATCGACACCAATTACCTTACCAGACTCTCCAACTCTTTTTGAAGCTAAAAATACATCAATTCCAACTCCGGAGCCTAAATCCAAAACAACCTCACCTTGCCTTAATCCAGCTAGTGCAACAGGATTTCCACAACCTAAACCTAAAACAGCTTCTTTTTGGAATATCATCTAACTCTTTTTTGGAATAGCCAATAACCTCAGAAACATCTTTACTTGAGGAACAAGAAGAATAGCAACAATTTTTACTATTTTTTGCAAAGTCGCAGAGGCTCCTTCAAATATCTTTATTGTCATTTTTTGATCTCAATTTTGTGTTTAAGGCTTAAAACAAAGAGTTTTTAGCTTGAACTGAGTATTGTTTAGTTTGTTTAAAAATTTTATGATGAATCATTAACAAATTTTTTAGGCGTCCATTATATTTTTACTAAAAGTTATTTTTTTTAAACCATAATTAGAATAATTCAGGATATTCAGTGTGAATAGGAATCAATATTTCTGGGTGGATTCGATCTATCATTAGTTTGAGTTCATTACCACAAGCGTGTCCTGATGCATGTGCATGGTGTTCTTCTATTTGGAAGCGGTTTAGCCAGTTTTTTTTTCTTTCTTCATCTAGTTCCATTTCGTCACAGAATGGTTCACAAGATGACTTGATCCAAACTGCATCTTTTGGTTGAATGTCGCTTAGTTACCAAGAACGAAAAAGGGCGCACCATAAGTTTTGATGCGCCCTCTTCTTTGGTGGAGAAAAATCTGTGCCTTCTCCTATGGAAAATGTCTTAGCAAGTTTAGCTGCATGCAGCAGTATACTCATAATATCTACGCTTCAAGAGCAAAAACAAAAATATTTAGTTACTCGGTTCAAATACAAGCGTCGAGAAAAGAAGAGCCGTCGAGAACTTTCACTAAAATCCATTTAGAATACATCATTAAAGGAACCGATATCAGTGAGACTGTTGTGAAAAAAGCCATATCAAATGCTGAAAATAATTATTGGTCATTTGAAACAGGGCTAAAAAAAACAGTACCAATCAGCACTTCATTTAAAATAATAGAAAGTTAAGGCTTTGTTGCCTCAATCTTAATGCTCTCAAGAGCTAATCCATTGTACTGTGTTTTGCTAATCTCCTTATCTTCTGAAAGGATTTTTACCTTAAAACCTGCTTGCTCTATCTTGATTAAATAGTCATGTTTAAGCAATGCTCCTGCAACGCAACCTGTCAGTAATTCTTCATCGTTTAGCTGCTCTTCATTAAGCTTGCCTAGTAGAACAATGTCAGAAACATACATTCTGCCATCGCTCTTAAGAACACGATAAGCCTCTTTGAAGACTTTAGACTTGTCTGGCGCGAGATTTATCACGCAATTACTAATTATGACATCCACCGATTTGTTCTCAACGGACATTTTTTCGATATCGCCAAGCCTGAATTCCACGTTTGAGTAACCATGTTCCTTTGCAAGGATTCTGGCTTTAGCTATCATTTCTTCAGTCATGTCTAAACCTATGACTTTGCCTGTTTTGCCAACTTTTCTTGATGCTAAAAAACAATCAAATCCAGCACCGCTTCCAAGATCAAGGACAACATCACCCTCTTTGATGTTGCTAAATGCAGTTGGGTTACCGCAACCTAATCCCAGATTAGCCTCTGGAACAACGTTAATTTCCTCTTCTGAATACCCTATGCTTTTAGATATTTTTTTGACGGTTTGTTGATCTGTGCCTCCATAGCCACAAGAACAACAACAAGAATTGCTATTGGTAGCTACTTTTGAATATGCTTTTCTAACAGTCTTTTTTACATCGTTGTTTTTCATACAAATACCTTCACAAGTTACCTATCCTTTAATCTTGGTTAGTGACTTTGGCTTACTCAGCAACAGCAAAGCAGAATTGATTACAACTGAAATACATCCGGCTTCTGCAAGAACAACAGCTAAGACTGGATTCAAAATACCGAAAGCGGCTAAACTCAAAGCGACTATGTTCCAGATGAATGCGTAAACGATGTTTCCTTTCATTCTGTTAAATGCCTTTCGACTTAGGCTGATAGCGTATTCAACTTTTGTCAAATCATCTCCAAGCAGAGCAACATCAGCAGTTTCAATCGCTACGTCACTGCCAGCTGCACCCATCGCAAATCCAACATCAGCAGTAGCCAAAGCTGGAGCGTCATTAACGCCATCACCAACCATTGCAATAACATTGCCCTTTTTCAGTTCATTGATAGAAGAAACTTTCTGTTCAGGTAAAAGCTCAGCACGGTACTCATCAACACCGACCTGTTCAGCGATAAATTTGACAGTTCGTATATTGTCGCCAGATAACATAACAGTTTTTATTCCTAAACGCTTAAGCCTCTGTATAGCTTCCAAAGAATTCTCCTTAATCGTGTCAGCCATAACGATTATGCCCATAACATTTTTGTCTAGTGCTACAGGAATAGCTATTTTCCCCTCGCTTTCAACCCGGCTCATCAATTGATTCGCATCTTCTAAAAGCGTCGTCTCCATCATCTTTTTTCCAATAAGAATGTGCCTGTTGCCGTAATGGGCGTCCACGCCTTGTCCCGGGATAGTTTTGAAGTCTGTGGGGTCAGGAATCTTCATGCCCATCTCAGTTGCCTTTGATGTGATGGCTTTGGATAGGGGGTGTTCAGAGAATTTCTCAGCAATTGCTGCATACTTGATTATATCCGCTTCAGAGTAATTGCCGAAGGTTTTGATCTCAACAACCCTGGGTTCTCCGATAGTTAACGTGCCAGTTTTGTCAAATGCGACCAGAGTAACGTCCTTTAGCTTTTCGATGTGTGTGCCACCTTTGATTATTATGGCGTTCATACTAGCATTCCCAATTGTTGCGGCTACAGCGACGGGAACTGCTATTGAAAGCGCGCAAGGGCACGCGACTAAGAGAACAGTTACGGTTCTAGCGAGTGCCACGTCAAAACCAAGTGTGAAATAACTGGCTGCAAAGACAAAAGAGGATACGATAGCCATGATTGGTAAGAAGTAAGTGGTAAATCTGTCAGCAACGTTCTGTATCGGCGCCTTTTTCTCTTGAGCTTCTTCGACTAGCTGAATGATGTGGGCAAGTGTAGTGTCTTCAGCGATTTTTTCGACTTTAATTTCTAAGGCTCCCTGTTCATTTAGTGTTCCTGCAAATGTGCGGTCTCCCACTGTCTTTTCCACAGGAATTGATTCGCCTGTTATTGTTGCCTGGTTAACGGTGCTGTGTCCAGAAATTACTGTTCCGTCAACGGGTATTTTGTCGCCTGGTTTAACTAAGACAATTTCGCCTTTCTTGACTTCGTCAATAGGTATTTCAACTTCTGCGCCGTCTCGACGTACGAGAGCCGTTTTGGGGCTCATGTTTATGAGCTTCTCGAGAGCGCCTCTTGTTCTGTGGATAATATATTCTTCAAGCGTCATACCTGCCAGTATTATGAAGGCCACAATGGCTGATGCCGTGAGGTAACCAACTGCTTCTGATGTGCCAGTGGCTGACGCAGAAGGCAGTACTAGACCCGCCACTACCGAAATAAAGATGGCAATGGTTGCAAACAATTGGGCCGTAACGTTCTTATGAAGCAAGGATCGAATGCCATGCCGATAGATGCGGTAGCCTAAAGCAACGGCGATTAAAGTTAAAATAATGCTGATTTCATGCGAGTAAGTTATTTGAGTTCCAGGTATTAGGGCACCTGTTAAAGTGAAAAGCCCAAGTAGCATTACTAAAACAATACCTTTGATGTGTTCTCTCATTGGATTTCCTCTCTTGAAACTATTTCCACTTTGTAGCCGAGTTTTTCAATTCGTTCAGTAATCTTGGAGAGAATGATTTTTTGTGTGCCGTATTCTATGGTGACCTTGCCGGTTATTTCGTCAACTTTGACTTTTGTAACTCCGTTTAATCTAGCTAATGCATGTCGGAGGTTGTCTGCTTTAAAATCAGCACATGTACTGCATCCAGTGCAGTCTGTTTTTAAGGCGTTCAGGATAACTTTCTCTTCTTTCTTAACATTTTTTTCTTTTGTTTCCAAATTGTTGACCCTTCTATCTACATGTCATCTGATCCAGAACCTCTTTTGTTAGTGTTCTGACAAGTTCTGGTGTTAATTCATCAACGATATTATGTATTCTGGAATCTACAATTGAGTACATTCTTTTGGTTCCGTCCTTTCGGCACCTTGCTATTCCAGTATCTTTGAGTATTTTCAAGTGGCGCGAAACGAGAGATTGAATGAGGTTTAATTGTGGAACTATTTCGCAGACACATTTTTCTCCGTCGCGTAAGTACGATATTATTTCAAGTCTGATTGGGTCAGAGAGAGCATGGAAAACTGTTGATTTGAACCGGTTCTGGTTTTCCTCTTTTCCGCACATAATTTGTTACTTTATATAACAATATTTAAAAGTTGTTATGGGTATGAGTGCAAAAGAACATAGAACAAAAAACGGCGAAAAAAATGTCTGAAGAAACTTGGCATGGAATTCCCAGAAGCAAGATACCCTGGTATCCAACGATAGATTATAAAAAATGTGTAAGTTGTGAAAAATGTGTGGACTACTGTAAGCTGGGTGCTTTTAGTTTTGATGAAAATAAGCGTCCTGTTGTAAAAAAACCATACAATTGTGTTGTCCTTTGCAAGGGTTGTCAAGATATTTGTCCTTCTGGAGCTATTTTTCATCCGTCAAGAAAAAAAACTGTCGATATAATTAGAAAAATTGCTAAAAAGCAAAGAATAAAATTCTTGTTGGGTGGAAATTGAATTGAAAAAAATAAACCAACCTAAACGAGTAATCATTATTGTTTTGTTCCTTCTTTTAGCGTCTTTAATATTTTCGTTTTGGCTATTCTCACAAAATCCAATTATTTCAGTCAGTTCTTCCACAGACGATTGGCCAATGTTTCATCGCGACTTGACTCACACTGGTCACTCGAATAGTTCAGCTCCATTAACTCCAGAGCTTCTATGGAAGTTCGATGGCGGGCATGTTATCTGGGCTTCTCCCGCAGTTGTTGACGGCCACATTTTTATTGCATCAGATGACACCCAAGTCTACTGCTTAGACGCTCTAACTGGTGAACAAGTGTGGCGATATAGAACAAAAAATGCACTAGGCTCTTCTGCTGCAGTTGCAAGTGGCTACGTGTATGTGGGTTCGTATGATCGAAATATTTACTGTCTTAATGCTGCTACAGGTGCAAAGATATGGAGTTTTAATACCGGAGATGTTGTGCAGTCTTCTCCCGCCATTTTTAATGGTTACGTGTATGTTGGTTCTTGGGATGGCAATCTTTATTGTCTAAACGCGAAAACTGGGATTAAACTTTGGAATTATTCGACTGGTGGTCTTATTGAGTCATCACCTACCATTTCAAATGGTAAGGTTTACTTTGGATCCATTGATTCTAACGTTTATTGTTTGGATGCTTTGTCGGGTGAGAAAATATGGAGCTACACAACTGGAAATGTTATACAATCTTCTGCTGCTGTTAATGGTGACTATCTTTACATTGGCTCTGAGGACAACAACGTCTATTGTCTTAATGCAACATCGGGTGAGAAAATATGGAGCTACCTTACTCAAGGTTGGGTGGACTCTTCTCCTGCTATTGCTGATGGTTATGTGTATGTTGGTTCCTGGGACGGAGATAATAATGTTTATTGTCTTGATGCTTTAACAGGATCTAAAATATGGAACTACACCGCCAAAGAAGGCGTGAATTCTTCTCCTGCAATCGCTGATGGTTATGTGTATGTTGGTTCCTGGGATGGTACCTTGTATTGTTTGAATGCGTTATCGGGTGAGAAAGTGTGGAGTTACGCAACTGGAAGCCATATCAATTCATCTCCAGCAGTTGTCAGAGGTGTTGTTTATGTGGGATCTTGGGATCATAATGTTTATGCTTTTGGCAATCCATCTGGCTAATATTTCACCTCCACCAGATCCAACGTAGCCTTCTCCAGTTTAAAATTAATCAAGAAAGCAAAACAGATAACTATCGTTTGCTAATTTGCGTACGCACACCAATCCTAATCGGTTCGAGGACAGATTTGAACCCCAGTCGCAGTGGAGATATCACCCGAAGACCAGAGTTTTAATCGATATTTTAATGAATTTAATATACCTAAACATTGTTATTAGATTCATTTGATAAAAACCTTTGCACATGGATTGTTATAATTCTAAGTCTAGCTAGGTTTTTGAGAAATGAAAGAAAAAAATGGAAACCAAGATTATCGCTTGTGTGTACTTAGTCTATACCACTATCAAAGTTGATGCAGCTCCTTGTTTGTAGTTAACAAGTCCATTTTTTGTAATCCACATCGGATTCTTTAAAGCGGGTTTTTAAAAACGGACTTTTTCTTTTTTATATGTTTTTCCTGCATGTATTCCTGCCCAAGAATAATTGCAGACGTTACATTTTTTTTCATTCGCTATTATCACGAATTTCTTACTTCCGCATTGGGGACATTTTTGTTTTCTACCCATTTTTTACATCTCTTTAACTACAATCCAAGCGATTGGTATCTTAATATTAAAAACTTTCTAGTTTTTCCTGTTATTTTTTATTTTTTTTTAACTAAGTGGTTACTTTTTGTTATTGCGATTTTTTTTAGATTTCTTTTTTTCTTTTATTTATAGTCTGTATTATTTTTGTTAAATCTGGAGGATATCTAAAAAATATTTAAATGAATATTTCGATAATTGCTAAATAGTATACTATTTTTATTGTACTTAATTGGTATAGCCACTATTGATTTTTTACGGTTTGGAGGTAAAAGTATGGATTGTGATTTTATTGATCTGGTAAATAATAAAAAGTGTAATTTAGTGTCGGTAGGACATCAAGGGGACTGGTTTGGTATGCAAAAATCCGAGTTAAAAGAGTATTGTAATCTGAAACCTGATGAGAATCCTGTTGATAATTGTCCTCAGTTTATAGTATTCAAAGAAGCGAAACAGAGTAAGCTAAGAAGATAATCTAATTTTGCGGGATTGATATTAGATCCCTCTAATAGATGCCTAAGGACAATAATAATTTCGGTTTGATTAAAAAACCGACAATTTTATGTCCTTTTTATTTTTAGAGAAAAAAAAATTAATTTGCGGTTTTCGACTTGAGTCCCTCACAAAAAAAGGGACTCAATAAAAACATCTTCTTGGTTTGGTGGGCGTAGGCGACGACGCGAAGCGAGTCGCCCTTATCTTGCCTACATATTCCATATCTT
>JAUWJK010000015.1 GCA_030607735.1 Candidatus Bathyarchaeota archaeon | reverse complement strand
TAAAAATACATAACGCTATATCCTAACATTTCCAGTAATCCAGCCTCACCTTCTTCACAATAACGAACATAAGCGATCCAATTTAATCGACCAAAAGCATCAGTATCATCAGGAAGAACTCTGAGATTATTTTTTTCATATATCATCTATAATCAAACCTTTTTAGATAATCAACATAACCAAATTATATAAAAAGAAAAAGAAGCTTCTAACTCTTTTTATCAAATAAACTAGGTAAATATCAAAAAACATCCGCTGATTCTCATGTCATATCCCTAAATGTGGATTTAGAATTCATATTGAAAGATAATAAGCTAGTTAAATACTATCAACCTAATTCAGGGAAAACAGGAGATGTAACTTGAATAAAATAATTTCGTCTGAAGAAAAAAAAGAAATAACATGCAAACTTGCTATTGCTTTTCAAGAAGAAATCAGGAGTTTGTCAAAAGAATATCAAGAAATGTTGCTAGATGACTTAGTTACGGCATTCCAAAATAGGATCGCAGTCTTCAATAGATTAGACTTTGAAGATCAAGTGGATTATAATGACAATATCGAATTCCAATGCAAACCAGTTATAACTCATTCTGAGGAACAATAAGTTTTAGATTAATTGTGGTTTTTTTATGCGACGTTCTAAACTCGAGATGTATATAGATGTACTAACAGTACTTTCTCAAAGAGGACCATTAAAACTAACTCATATTATGTACAAATCAAATCTAAATTGTAGTGTCCTAAAGGGATATCTAGATTTTCTAATCAAGCAAGGATTAATTGAAGAAAGAATTATTGGAAAAAGTAGAATAGTTTATGCCATAACTCAACAAGGTAAAATAGTTCTTAAAGCATTTAAAGAACTTAAGCAAGCCCTGCCAATTATGGAAGAGTATTCAGTGCAAAAACCAATTCTGTTCTAAAATCAACGATCAGAAAAAGTACTTCTTTTTCATCGATAAAAAAGTAAATGGAGTTATAACTCCATTAGGCTTTCCCCTCAATTTTTACTTTAACCAATTTATTAATATGAAATCAAAAGTAATCCATTATTTTTTTTGGACATCCAAGGTGGAACATGCCTAATTGACGGTTTTGTTGTCAAGATTGACAATCGAGTCTTTTGTGGATTAATACTCCAAGCACGTGACCTCCAATTCCGGACAGCATTGCTTTTCTTGTTAAATAAACTAAACATTATTGACTCCCAATATCGAGTGTAGACTTTCTTAATATAAACTGTTATTCCAAATACCCCTTGTTTAATAGAGCAGATATCTTCCATTTCAAAAACACTATTCAATGACTTTTTTATGATTAACATACGTTCTAAAATTGTAAGAAGGTGAAAAAACCGATAAACTCTACCAGAGATGAAGAAATGCTAAAACGTGTAATTCAACCTTTAAACAATAAACCAATCATATTAACTGATAACAACTTCTCAAATGAGATTTCAAAACACAAACTAATAGTAGTCGATTTCTGGGCTCCATGGTGTGGACCTTGCAAAATGATTAATCCCACAATAAAACAACTTACAGTAGAATATGCTGGTAAAGTAACTTTTGGAAAGATGAATGCCGATGACAACCAGGAAATTCCCCACAGATTTGGAGTTCAAAGTATACCTACTTTACTAATAATCAAAGAAGGCAAAGTAATAGATAAAATAATAGGAGCAGCCCAAAAATCTCAAATTGAAGCAAAAATTAAGTCGTATATTTATTAATTTAAAGGATTGAAAAAACAAAAAGAATAAACTATTGTTTAGAGAAAATAGGAGTAATAAACTCAAAAATTAAACATTTGAGCTATTTAACCAACTGTCAGGATTAGAGTATTTTACTTTTGGACCTTCTTTTTGTAATAAATCGAAAACTTTCCAAAATTCTGCACTATTTAGCTTATCATGATGAACTACCTTTTCAACAGTATCTTCTCGAATTTCTAACAATTTTTTTTTCCTATTAAGAAATCTAATTAAATCTTTATTGAAGATTCTCCCTTCCTCCTCTATCTTCATCATAATTTAGTTAAAAATAGCATATAAGAGAAATTGCGAATCAGGAATATTTCATATAACGAAACTCACTTGAACCATAATCCAATCGATAATAAAGAGTCAAAAGGAATTTCACAAAAAAATTGAAAAAATGTTAAATGGTCCCTAAATTAAAAATTTTCTAAATTGACTGTTGATACAATATTTTTTCTAATGTTATTAATAAACTAAGTAGGATGTTCAATTATATCTTCTGATTGTTAATCACGATTATCGAAAAAACCAGAGTATAATTACTATAAATGTTACGTATTACAAAATTCTAAATTTTAGTTTTTCTGAAAGCCTAGTTCCGATTTCTATAATTTTGGATACTAAAAAATCAAAATCTTTTTCATTACTTCGATGATTAAATATTGCAACTCTCATAACAGATTGATCTACCAAATTTGTCCAAGATAAAACTGCAATCCCTTTTTCTTGGAGTTCAATAACAATCTTCCTGTTTAATTCATTAAAATTTTCAGCAGAAAGTTCTTGATTTATATACCGAAAACAAACAATATTTAAAAAAACTGGAGCTGATAATTCCAAATTGGAATGAGTTTTAATTAGTTCAGCTAAATATTTAGCCTGATCAATATTCTGTTGGATCAAACGACCATATTTTCTAATACCATTTTCTTTTATTGACATCCAAGCCTTAAGGGCACGAAACCCTCGTGACAGTTGAAAACCGTAATCACTATACCAAGACAACTCACCTCCAACAAGCCCACCATCACTTTTCTTATGAGATAGATATTCTGGCATTACGCTAAAAGTTTGGAGGTGATCTGTTTCATGACGTATTATAACACATCCTATCTCGTAAGGCATATACATCCATTTATGCAAGTCTAAAGCCAAAGAGTCAGCTTGTTGCAATCCCAAAATTTTCTTTTTTACACTAGGGACTAAAGCAGCCCAAATTCCAAAAGCTCCGTCGATATGAAACCACAGGTTCTCCTTTTTGCAAATTGTCCCTAGAGCATTTAGATCATCAAAACTACCAGTATTGATAGTACCAGCGCCTCCAACAATGCAAAAAGGGTGATATCCCTTTTTCTTATCTTCTATAATCGCATATTCCAATAGATCCAAATCTATCTGGAAATCATCATTAACTGGTATTAGATGAAGTTGATTACTTCCCAAACCCATTATCTCTATAGCTTTTTGAATCGAACTATGAATTTCTACAGAGGCATAGACAATTAGTGGAGATGAAATATTTTGAAGACCTTTATTTCGAACATTAAAATCTGTTTTTACATTTCTAGCAACAAGCAATCCAATTAAGTTTGCAGCCGAACACCCACTAGTCAATAAACCACTAGCTGAAGAGGGAAAATTAACCATTTCTTTTATCCAATTTATAACTTGTCTTTCAACAAGTACTGCCCCATGATTTCCTCCGCCTATATTGGAGTTCATAGAACTAGCTAAAAAATCTGCTAAAGCTCCTGTAATAGTTCCAGTACCTAGAGCCCACCCCCAAAAACGAGGATGAATGTTACCCATCGGATAGGGAAGGATCCTCTCCAGAAATTCAGAATAAACCAGCTCTAATGATTGTCCTTCCAAAGGAAGAGAAGAATTAAAATGTTCTTTTATACAAATAGGTGTATCTTGCCAAACTGGACGCGATCTAATATCTTTTAAATAGTCTAGGATGTCGTCAACCATTTTATGTGCTAAACGACGCGTTTTTTCCCAATCTTTAGGGTCTAAAGTCTCAGAGAACTTTGTTCCTTTATTCGAAATTAATTATCACCTTTTTAGTATAGAAAAACTCTATTGATACTTATTTTATTTCCTTAATCTTTGAACTTGAAAATAGCTCACTAAATATATTGAATGGTTTTTTTTTATGATCTATTTTTCTTATGGCTCATTCATGAACTGAATAAACTCTTCAAGACTTCGAGGTTTTAATGTGTAGTTAGAATGTTTCTCTTCTCCAATTGTTGAAAAACGAGCATTGCCGTAATCATGACCTGGAAAAACTTGCACATCATCATGAAGTTTCATAATTTTATTAAGACTAGTATACATTTCTTCAGAACTTCCCCCAGACATATCAGTTCTACCGCATTCTCCAACAAATAAGGTATCACCAGTAATTAGTTTCTTTTTCCCAACCAAAAGAGAGATGCTATCTTTAGTATGTCCCGGTGTATAAATTACTTTTATCAATATTTTGCCAACTTGAATAACATCACCATCATCCACCCCAACGTCGAAACGGGCTCTAGAATATTTATGTCCTAATATCTGCGCTTTCAATATTGAACGCAATTCAGGATTTCCAGCTATGTGGTCTGAGTGTCCGTGAGTATTAATAACGGATTTCAAAACTAAGTTATTTTCTATCAGAATCTGCATTATTTTACCTGCATTAAAACTTGAATCAACAACTGCTGTTTCTCTAGAATCTTTGTCAGCTATAACGTAAGAGAAATTATCTCCATGCTGTTGAACTTGTTTAAAAAACATAAAATCAACCATAAAAAAAGGAATCATTATGATAAAAAGATATCTGAAACAACAGAATACTATCATATCCGCAGCATTCAGATTCACAGTAAGTAAAAAAAAGACGATACATATTATAGTTAATGTTCAAATTAATTAAAACAAAGATTGTAATTGGGACTATAACATTTATTTGAAAAATATTATATAAACTAAAAAAATGGGGGTGATAATATGGTTGAAGAAAAAAAAGGACATGTAAAGATAGTTCTTGATGTAGATATAAATGAGGAAATGATGGATGTTCTTAAAGAGTCTATCAGCAAAATGCCTGAAATGGCAAAAAACATCATGCCAAATCAGAAGAAAAAGGAATAGACAATTGTAGACTATTCCCATCTAATCATTTTTTTTAAATTATTATCGCGTAATTTAATGAAAAAAGAACTCTATATTTAAAAAAAATGTTTGGAATAGAAATAGGTTTTTAGAAACTACACAATTACAAGCTTAAACAAGGGAATTAATATTCTTTGAATTAAGCATGTTCTATATCCGTATACCTAGAAATTTCGTTATTAACTGTGAAAAGATCATTCATATTCAAATCCGTAACAGCTTTATTTCCAGTAAGGCGTACAAAAGTTTTTATTTCCTCAGTTGATACTCGCAAAAAATTTTCAAGTCTTTTTGCAGAATGTTCAATAGTAACTCTCGATCTGAGCTCAGACTTTTGGGTAGTAACACCAACTGGACAATCACCAGTATCACAAATTCGATACTGTTGACAGGCAACAGCCATCAATGCCGCAGTTCCTATAGCAATTGCATCTGCACCCATAGCAAGAGCTTTTACAAAATCTGATGAAAGTCGCAATCCACCAGTAATTATAAGAGAAACATCTTTTATGTTATGTTCTTCAAAATATTTTTTTGCACGATAGAGAGCAAATATTGTCGGCAAGGATGTAGAATCTTTTACAGTTTTTAACGCTGAAGCTGTAGCGCCTGGTCGACCATCTACTGTTATGAAATCAGGATTTGAAGAAAGGGCAATTTCTAAATCAGCTTCTATATTTCCTGCAGCAATTTTAATGCCAATAGGTTTACCTTCTGTCTTTTTTCTCAGTGTATCTACAACGAGTTTTAGCTCATCACGATTGTTAATATCATCAAAGTGGGCTGGGCTAATAATGTCTGATCCAGCAGGATAACCGCGAATCTTTCCGATTTCGGAAGTTACTTTTTTTCCAGGTAAATGGCCACCCATACCAGGTTTTGCGGATTGACCTATCTTAATTTCAACTGCATCAACTCGTTTTAGGTTTTCATCAGTTGCACTATATTTATTGGGTACATATTCAAAGATATATTTGTGTGAATTTTTTAGTGATTCTTCAACCAGTCCACCTTCACCAGAACCTATTGCTGTCTTAGCTCTTGAAGACCCTTTGGCTAAAGCAATTTTAATTTCTTTTGAAAGAGCTCCAAAAGACATATGAGTGACATAAATAGGAGTTTGGATAATTAATGGTTTTTTTGCTTTAGGCCCAATAATTGTTTTTGTGGAAATAAGTATATCATCATTTAAAGGGGTCTTGGCGAGTTGTGCACCTTTTATAAGTATATCATTCCATGAAATTACTTTTTTCTTCGTTCTCATAGGTTCTATAATTGATTTACCTGACACTGATATTTGATGAATATCTTTCATAACCTCTTCAAAATCATCTTCAGAACGTTTGAGATTACCTAAGTACTCTTCAATTGTAATTTCCCGACAGTTTTCCAAAGGTATGTTTGATTCGTCATCTTTAAATTTAATATACCAGTGTGTACCGTCACAAAAGGGTTTATTCTTAGATCCCCCGCAACGGCATAAGGTGTAATGTTCGTTGGATTCAGGTTTTGTTTTGTTATAATCAGATAGGTTAATACCTCCAACAACATGATAGGGCCCGTCACGTCTTAGACTAACACAAGGTTTACGTTCCAAACTATTGTGTTTGACACCATGAATAGAATAACTCAATGCTCCAGATGGACACATATTAATAACTTTGATAATTTCATCTACAAATGCACCATCAGGATCGATCCAAGGTTCTTGACCCATTCTAAATACTAACGGAAGATTATCAGTACAATACCCAATATGTGAACAAACACCTCTATTATCATGAATTGTGATTCCTTGTCCAACATAATCATCCAATCTGTCTGGTTGACGGCTTTCAATTTTTGCACTTTTAAAATTTACTTTATTATGAGTACCATCACAAAAAGGCTTGGCACTAGATTTTCCACATCTGCACAAAACTATAGTTTTGGTAATTTTTACTTGCTCACCTCTGGAAGTCTTAAGGATTGGAACATCAGAGCCAACATAGGGTCCATCTTCTTTTGTTTCAATTGAAGAATCATTTTTCTTTTTCATTTATAAAACCTCAATAAATTGGATGAAAAACTATTATCCTTTAGATAAACAAAATAGTTCATATTTAGTTATTATGTTTAATCTGAATAAAAATCAAACCAATAGTTTTATATCTTTATAGGATTGTACCGAAAAATTAAGATCAGATAGTTGAATGTGGAAGTAGAAATAAATTGCTCGACCAAAATGAAATAGTTGAAGCTCTAAAAAAACCGAGTGCCTATAATTATAATCCAGGTAAAATTGAATTAATTCAAACTCACATTTCTTTTGTTTTTCTAACAGAAAAATTTGTGTATAAAGTAAAAAAAGCTGTAAATTTTGGCTTCTTAGATTTTGGTTCTCTTGAAAAAAGAAAAAAATTCTGTGAAAAAGAGCTTGAAATAAACAGAAAATTATGCAAAGATATGTATCTTGAAGTTGTTCCAATTACTAAAGCTGATTTAATCGAAATCGAGGGGAAAGGAAAAACCATAGAATATGCTGTCAAGATGAAACGCATACCTCAAAAATACCTTATGAATACGCTTCTTGAAGAAAACAAAATAGATAAAAAAATTATAAATCGGATAGCTGAAATAATAGCTAAATTTCATTCTAAAATTGAATATAAAAGTAATTCAGGTAATTTGGGTTATCGTCCAAAAATAGATCCGATAGTAGAAATTAATTGGAAAGAGAATTTTGAACAAACTCAACCGTTTATTGGAAAAACTATATCACAAAAAAATTTTAAGCTAATACAAAAAATAATTAATGATTTCATAAAAAACAAAAAAACCATATTTAGAAATCGGATGATTAATGGCAGAGTGAAATATTGCCATGGAGATATTCACTCGGGGAACATATTTGTAGCAGATCAAATTTACATTTTTGATGCAATTGAATTTAACGATAGAATTAGATATTCAGATGTAGCAGCTGACATTGGTTTCTTAGCCATGGACTTAGAATTCAAAAATAAATCCAAGCTAGCTGGTTATCTTGTTGAAAAATATATTAAATATTCGGGAGATAAAGAATCTGAAAAACTACTTCCTTTTTATAAATGTTACAGGGCTTATGTACGAGGAAAAGTTGTCAGTTTTAGATTAGAAGATACAAATATTGGAATTAATGAAAAAGAAAAAGCAGCAAACGAAGCAAAAGCTTACTTTAACTTAGCAGCTAAATATGCTAAGATTTTAGCTTAATGAAGAGAAGTAGATCTAAAATTGTTTTGCCACAAAATCTGGAACACTAACAGTTCCCATCATAATGGGTTTTTGGTGGCAATCACTTCCACCAGTCATCATTAAACTATGTTCTTTTGCATAATTTACATAGTGATTTGTTGTTTTCACATCATGTCTAGAATGCCAACACTCTATACCATCAATAAACTGAAGAAACGAGCCTGTTATTATTTCTGTTTGTTTATCTAAAATTTTGGCTAATTTCATTAATGAGGTTCCATGAGGATCATTAGGATGAGCAAGCATAATTTTTCCACCTGCATTTCGCAGCAATCTAGAGGCATCTTCAAGGAACAGAGGATATTTTGGAGCATTACAGTTAACAAGATATTTATCAAAAGCTTCGTTTCTGTTTTGAACAATTCCTTTTCTAACTAAATAATCGGCTATATGAGGTCGTCCAAATACACCGTCAACTGAATATTGAATATTATCCCAATCATCTTTTGTAAGTTCCCTGATGTCTTCTTTTCTAAATTCAGTATTTAATTTTTTTAATATTTTCTCTGCTCTATTTTGACGATACTTTGTCATTTGTTGTAATTTATTCTGCAGTTGACTATTATCTGAGTCGAAATTGTAACCTAGAAAATCTAAATAAATTGGTTTTTGACTATGAGTTTGAGAAGGTGTCAATGTGACATTTAATTCAACACCATTAATGTAACGAATTCCATTTTTTTTTGCTATCGATGAAGCTAGTTCTTGACAAAATATTGAATCATGATCGGTTATTGATAACATGGAAATATTTCGAAGTTTAGCAATTTCAATAATTTTTTTGACAGTCAAAGAACCGTCAGAATTGTTTGAATGAATATGCAGATCAATTATCATTATTAATATTTACCAAGTTATAATTTCTTCATGCCTACAAAATACCATTTCTCAGGCGAATCATATTCAGTTTCAACGATCAAATGCATAATTTTAAGATTTGGATTCAATTTTTTTAAATCATTTATCTCAACTGGTTCAAACTTTTTCTTATTATTTTGATATGCTTCTGCAGTTAAAGCATTTGATTCATAATTATCTTTAGTTCTTCGCATAATCCTATTAATGGATGCTTCTTCTGAACAACTTGTTTGGAGAATTAGAAAAACCATATTATGATTTGCTGCTATTTTAGCGGCTTTTTCTCTCAATTCTTGAGTGACAAAAGTGGCATCTAGAATTGCAGTTTTCTTGTACGTACTAATGAAGTCTTCTGCTTGACGAAACAATTCATAGTAAACTGCCATTCTTTTATTCATATCTGAAGCAATTTTAGGATCAAAAATATCCTCATTCTTTAACACTTCAAGTCTAACTATATCGCTTCGAAAAATACGGTAGCCTTTTATCTTGGATATCTCTGCAGCAATTTCAGTTTTCCAAGTTCCAGGAAGACCACAAGTAATTATTAAAACTTTAAAATTTAATTGATTCTTAACAAACTCGATAAATGGTTCTCTCAATTGGGGACCTCAAATTAACATTCGAATAAATAATAATTAAATCTTTTCAACAATAAGTTCACTATCAATACCAAAACAAGAGGAGATTTTACGTTATAATCGTTTAATAAAGAGTATTAAAAAAATAATAATTACTAAAACAATAGCAATTTCTATTACAACAGGTGGAAATTCTGCTGTTTGTCCTACTGTATATTCAAATTCATATGGACTTGTCAAATCTTCTATGCCTTCTACAGAAACGCTACAGACAACGTGTGTATTCTCAGGTTGTTTAGGAATAGACGCTTCATATATTGAACCAGTTTTGTTCATATCGACAACATTATTGCTAACGCCAACTGAATAAGTTAACAACACTTTAGTTGCGGTCCCAATAGAAGAATCAACCTTAACTTGAACTAATACCTCATCATCAACCAAAGGATATTGTGGAAAAAAATTGACAGTAATTCTTGAAATACTTAAAGGATAACTAATCCAATCACCATCATCAAAATCAGGAGGAGTCCAACCCAGAGGATTTGCTTCTCCAGTAGCTTCAACCCAAATCCAACCGTATTCTCTTCCATCATCAGGAATATCCCAGTAATAGTTAGCATTATCATATTCAGGAAGCCAAATCAATAGCGCAACATGTGCAGGAGGAGAAATTATAGCAACATCAAATCCAGCAGATAGATAAATAGTTGCGCATAAGAAAGACATGTCTTCACAATCCCCTATGGCTACAATATTGTTGGTTTCATCAATCATGTGAGCCATCTCATCCGCATTCCAGGCCCACTCTTCTTGTGGTATATTGTCTTTGAATACATTATCAGCGTCATATCCATAGTCAGTCCATCTTTGAACATAGTCTAAAATTGCTTCAGCTCTCTCAACTCTTTGATCATAATTATCTCTAAACCATTCACCTAAACTATAAGCCAATTCTCTATCAGAACCTATAGACTCATATGCGATATTAGGAAGATAGCCATCATCACCCCCGTACACATTACGATTAAAACCCCAACTATCATACCAATCCCCACTCTGAGAGGTAAAGGTTGGAGGATATTCGCCACCACTAGGAAATCCATTAACAATATTTGAAGAAACAAAAAAAGCTGTTAAAAGCAGAACAGCTAATAGTTTCTTTGGAAAGAACATAAATTCACCTCATTTAAGCCAGAGGTATCATTAAACTTCCAAAGATCAAGAGTCCTAAAAATACTTCATACCCAAAAAGAAATACACCCACTGCAACGGGAGATTTATTGATATCATCTAAATCTACTCCAAAAGGAGTTAATTTCGCAAAAACATTGTAGAATAACCAGCCAAAAAATAAACTAACAAAAAAACTTAGCACTACAATAAGCAGTCTCTGGAAATTAAAATAGGAACTAAAAATTACTGATTGCCCTAAGAAAAACGGATTAACCATCGATCCATATACTACAAGACCCGCAAAAATCAAAAAACCACTAACAAAAAGACTTGTAGCTATGGGATTTCCTTTAATTGTTTTGAATTCCGAGATTTTAGTGGTAATATGAGTTAAACTCTTTATTCCTATAAGTCCTATCAACAGACAAAACATACTTGAAACAAAAGCGCGAACAAACCAAAGTAACAAGGCAATAAAAAATTCAGATGATACCGCCAATAAATTCACCAATTAAGGTAATCTATGAAAAAATAAATATAAACACTTTGTTAGTCCATTTGCAAATTATTTTGCGAAAAATAAAAAAATGAAAGGATTTGAGACGAAAAGTTACTTCGCCTAAAATTTTAGATAAATAGGTTTACGTCAGCGTCAGCAGCTATGTTTAGGAAGGTTGCAGCACCAACCATGCTATCAACTTCAGGTATTAGATCTTCTTTTTTTGTTCCAAACATTTGCATTGTTGGTGTGCATGCGTAGATTTTAAACAAATTAGATTGTTTCAATCTTTTTAGCATTTGGTATGGCGTAGGATAGTTCATTTTCTTGAGATTTTGTTTCATTGTTTCTTCTAGATGTTTATAATCACCTGGAAGGGTGGCTTTTTCCATAGCACCTTTTGTTAAACTGCTTAGACCCCAGAATGTGAAGTAAAGGTGGGCTTCCCAGTTCATTGAAACAGCGGTTGATGCTAGAATAAAAGCACAATAAAGTTTGTCTATAGTTCCACTTTGCACTACAAGAGCTATTTTTTTAGTTTTTATCAATTTTACTATTCTTCGTTGATCATAATAATGAATATTTTTATAGAAATATTATTCGGTTATCACCAACATAAATATAATGCTGTTATACAAGATGTATATCGAAAAATCAAATAATTTCACAAACAACAAAAAGAAAAAAATTACTTGGATTTTTTGGACTCATAATCCTTAGCACAAGTCTTACAACAGAAAGTATGTTCTTTGTCATCAATAACTGTACTGTAAGCTGCTAACTCACATGTCTCAAAAGGAACTACTGAACTACAAGAATTACACTTTACAAATTTTGATTTCATTTTTGTTCCTCCTTATTTTTTTTTAGTTTTCCTTTATAATCTTCTATTGCAGCATGAAGAGCATCAGCAGCTAAATTCGAACAATGCATTTTAACTTTAGGTAACCCACCAAGAGATTCAGCAACACTGGCACGACTAATTTTCATTGCTTCATCAATAGTTTTTCCTTTCGCTAATTCTGTTGTCATACTGCTAGTAGCAATAGCTGCACCGCAACCAAAAGTTTTGAATTTTATATCTTCTATTCGATTATCTTTTATCTTGATATACATGGTCATAAGATCGCCACAAGTTGGATTTCCAACAGTACCTACTCCATCTGCATCAATTATTTCTCCGGTATTACGAGGATGTGTAAAATGATCCATAACTTTATTTGAATACATTATTTTTTCAACTCTTTGGGTGTTAAAGGAGACATATTCCTTAACCTATCAATTATACTAGGTATTAATTCTTTTATATAATCAGCATCTTTCTGAGTATTTTGTCTACCTAAAGTAATCATCAATGAACCATGAGCTTCCTCATGTTTTAAACCCATCGCTAGCAAAACATGTGAAGGTTGTAATGTCTTTGCAGCACAAGCAGACCCTGAAGAAGCAAACACACCAGACAGCGCTAAACTTAGAAGAATGGATTCACCTTCAATAAAGTTAAAGCGTAAAGAAACATTATCTGGTAATCGTTTTTTAGGATGGCCGTTTAAAAAAGTATATGGAACTGGATCTATAAGTCCTTGAATTAGAGAGTCTCTAATTTTCACTAATCTTTTGCTTTCAGATTTCATTTCTAGCCTAGTTATTTCAGCTGCCTTGCCAAAACCTATTATGCTTGAAACATTTTCCGTTCCAGATCGCAGCCCACGCTCTTGTCCACCACCATGAAGTAAAGGATCAATTCTTAAGGAATCTTTCAAATAAAGTGCTCCAACACCTTTTGGTCCATACATGTCATTGCAAGAAATCGTCATCAGATCAATCCCATCTTTTTTCACATTCACAGGGATTTGTCCACAAGCAGCTGTGGCATCAACATGTAGATAAGCACCTTTTTTATGAACTATCTCACTGATCTCATTAATTGGTTGAATAGTACCTATTTCACCATTAGCATAAACTACACTAACTAACTTTGTTTGCTCATCTATATTCTCTTCCAGTTTTGCTAAGTCCAAAAGCCCGTAGGAATCTACTGGGGAGAATGTGGTTTGGAATCCTTGTCGTACCAATGATTTACAGGAATTTACAACGGACATATGTTCAACAGCTGAAGTTACTATTTTTGTCCCTTTTTTTCTATTACGAATTGCCATTCCTTTTATAGCTAAATTATTACTTTCTGTTGCTCCAGAAGTAAAAATAATTGTTTCGGGTTTTTCTGCGTTAATTAATTTGGAAATATCCTCTCTGCTATTATCTAATGCTTGTTTCGCTTCTTGACCAAACCTATGAAAAGATGAGGGATTCCCATATGACGCTTTAAAATAAGGAAGCATTTCATCTACCACCCTTGAATCGACAGGTTTACCAGCTGAGTGATCCACGTAAATTTGCCTTACATTATTAATAGTCAATTCCTTTTTCTTTCCTAATTTATTTTAATTTCTTAATTATTATTGTGACTACATCATCTTCTTCATTGATGCTTAATATTTCATGACCCAAATTTTTTGCTAAGGTTTCAATATCAGATTTTGCAGCTGGATCATCGGCTATAACCTCCAGGGTTTCTCCAATTTGCATTTCGTCGAGTTTCAGACGAGTTTTAAAAACAGGTTCCGGACAAAAAAGACTTTGGCAATCTATTGTTTTATCAGGTTTAGTTGTCATAATGCTCGTTACAGAATGAGAATTATCCGACAATAAAGGATTTCGTTTTTATTTTTTTAGATATTAGAAAAAAGGTTTTGATAAAAAGTGGGTGAATATGGAAAATGTCAATGAAATCAAGAGTTTCTACAAATTTGGCTGGGTGAATGGATCAGGCTTCCCCACTAGCATTTTTCCAAAGATGTCAACATGTTTTTCTTCATCGCTAAGAATTTTCTCCAATAAATCTCTGGTTGTTATATCACCTTCAAGCTCAGCAACCTGAATTGTGTTTTTATAAAGCCTGATTGCATCTTCCTAATTTTGTTGATCTTGTTTTAACATTTCAATTAAACTCCCACCAACGAAAATTGGTTCTGGTTTCTCAGTTGGAATACCGTTTAGGCTTGAGATTCTTTCGGCGAGTTCTTCAGCAGGTTTCATCTCACTAATTGCTATTTCTTTAAAAATATGCCTTACTAAAACCCCTTCTAGGCCTGTTACTTACACATGCTGCCACATGTATTGGATTGAAACTTGAAGATCTCTTGCAACCCCCTTATTGAACAATTCTAAAAGCTTTTTGGATACCATAAGAATACTTCCAAAGTAAATATTTGTATGAGAATATATAAAAATAATCCAAATCGGTTTGAAACTAAATAATTTTATAATTTTCTTAATAAAAAGATTATCTTTCAACTGTAAACTACTTCTGCTTTCTTTTGATCAAGGCTATGCCATATTATTTTATATCCAAGTGAATTTAGTAATGATATTTCGTTTATTCCCTCTTCAGTAAGAAGTTCGATGACAGTAGTCAATGGAAGTTTCTTTTTTAATTGCATTTTTTTATTAATTTGACGCTTTATATGTTCAGCTTTTTCTTTTCTGAGAAGACCTTTTGACCAGATAATATAGTTCTCTGGGGGATTACGGGTTATCACTTCCCTCGCAACTTCAACAGAAACGCCTACTCGTATGGCAAATTCTTCAAAATTAACTATTGGTTCAGTAAAATTTACCTTAATATTTTTTAAAAAATTTAATTGTTTTAAATGTGTTCCTTTGTGAGCATTCTTTAAAAAATTAAGTACTGGAGAGAGAGGGATTCTTTTTTTATAATAAAGAATATTTATCTGCGAACACTTTTTTAACTGATTTAGAGCTTCACAAGCTAAACTTTGATCAACTGCAATAAGCATTTGAACTTTAATTTCTTTCAGTTTTTTTATTTTCCTTGAAAGATAATCCATTGTCCAGAATCCAACAACTTCCATATAGATTTTGAGATTATCTCTTTCGAATAAAAAATCGGGTATCATTACATGTTTTCCTACAATTAATGGTTCAGGTTCTCGTCTCATCACCCATTTAGTGTTTAAAGCTTGAAAGCGAGATCCAAAATCTGCTTCAACGATGCTATCATAAACTTCAGTGTTATCTTGAATTCGAAACAAGTCTTTGTGATTAGAGCTATCAATTCTAAAAGAATATATCTCATTTGTGTATTTCCAAAGGATTTTCGCTTCAATTTGCCAATTTGAACTTTTCAGTATTGATGGAATTAGTTTAGATATGTTTGATCCATAACGTCTGGTTAGTTTAAAGAGGCTATTTGGACCATCGATTTTTACCCATAAATTACCGTTTTGGGAGGCTTCATATATCAATCCCAGTTTTTTTGCAATGAAGAAGATGTTTTGCCAATTATGTGAAGTTGTGAATCTAAGTTCTATTGAATCAAATAAGAGTGTCTGAGTTAAGCTCAGATTATAAAGTTCTAAGAGTTCTTTTGGAGAGAGATCTCTAAAAGATTCTATGATTAATTCACTATCTAAATCTGCATAGATGTTATTTTCAATGGTATCAGTGGGTAATTCTAATTTTTTAGAAACTTTTTTAAGTATTTGAATTCTTTTTTTTGGAGTTGTTGCAGCTCCAAGATTTCCAGTTAATTCGAAAACTTCATGCCTTAATTTTTTTGGATCAATGTCGGAATTACATTTAAAATTTGATCTACGATCCAGGAGAACAGATAGACCTCTAATAAACCGATAATCGTGTTCTTCAAATTCAGTAACATATTTTTTTAAAGTCTTCTTTTTTTTGCCTATGCCGTCTTTATAAACGCCTATTAGGTTTAGCGCTAGTTCTAGATTAGCACTAGTTTTTTTTATATATCTCGGATAGATTTTACCTTGTCTTTTCCAAACAACCAATAGATCACTGGGTAACATGTAATTACACAGCCTTCTTTTCCTTTTTAGACCGCCTATTACTTATTCGAACTTCAACAGTTTCCTCAGATACGATTTCATATAACTTAGCTTTTTTACCTTCAACTTTCCTTAAAAGTCGTCCGAGTCGTTGGATATACGCTCTTGAACTGCCAGTTCCACTTAAAATATAACCGACTGACGCATCTGGAACATCAATTCCTTCATCGAGAACTTGTGAAGTCACTAAAGTGTTGTATTCGCCGTTCTTGAATTTTTCAAGAATTTCACGTCTTTCGTTTTTAGGTGTTTGATAAGTTATTGAAGGTATGAGAAATCTACGACTTATAATATATACTAAATCGTTATGCAAAGTAAAAATCAGAGTTTTTGCACCTGTATGAGATTCAAGCTGAGTACCTAATATTTTTATTTTTTCTTCTGAATTTAAAGCAATTTTTAACGCACTATTTCTAGCTAATAATGCTTTACGTGCATGAGGATCCCTTCCTGTAAGCATAATAAATTTTTGAAAATCTTGAGCACTCCTCAAAAAAATTCGATTATCTGCAAGATAATTTCTAAAGATTCTCATCTTTTCTAAATATTTTTTCTGCTCAGCAGAATTTAATTTAGCATAAATCTTTTCGTAAG
Organism: Candidatus Bathyarchaeota archaeon; assembly: GCA_030607735.1. Taxonomy (GTDB): domain Archaea; phylum Thermoproteota; class Bathyarchaeia; order Bathyarchaeales; family Bathycorpusculaceae; genus AD8-1. The sequence continues at coordinate 8,548 of JAUWJK010000015.1, read as the reverse complement.
TGTACGGAGAAAGATAAGACCCAGCTAAATCCTCAACATCCAAACTAAAGACAATATTACCAATAAGATTCGGAAGAAGCTTGTGACGTTCATCAATTCGCTCATATGTTGCAGTTAATCCCATTCTATAGGGAGCTACATACATTTCACCAATTTGCATATAACTCTGTGAAGCAAGATGATGGACTTCATCAAAAATTAAAAAGTTAAACTTGTTGCCAAGAACACTTGCTTTTAAATAAGCTGAATCATAGGTTGATACTGTAATCATTCTTACAATATGTTCCCCACCACCTATAGTTCCAGCTTCTACACCCAAGAATTCCTGAATTCTGCTTTTCCATTGGTCAATCAAATCTAATGTCGGAACAACAATCAAAGTCGGTGTTTTCATGTCACTTATCGCTTTTAAAGCGACAAAAGTTTTACCCGCAGCAGTAGGTAAAACTATAATGCCTTTATTTTTATTTCGATTCCAGTTAAGTAGAGCTTGTTTTTGGTATGATCTCAAACTAATCTTACTCAACATAACTTCAAGTGGAGGAACTTTTAACACAGTATCTTGAATGGGAAAATTGCTTTCTCTAAAATAATCCAGAATATCCATGTAATACAGGGATTTAGCTCTGTAAGCTCCTACTCGAGAATCCCATTTTCCATAAGGAGTTTTAACATTACCTTTTATTAGAAGAGAGCCTTTGTCAAATGAAACACAAACCATAAATAAAAAAAGAATTCGTTCTTAAATAAAGTTTCAATATTTGTTGTTAATAAACCAGTATAAGCATTTCAAGATTGTAACAGAACTAAATTCAGAAATAATAATAATTTAAATTATTATTTAGATCAAAAATATTAGGATTGAAATATATCGGATTTTGTTTAGTCTTTAATTATAGTAATAAAATATAGATACTAATATATCGAATAAATATTGGTTGTTTTTAAAATATGAAAAAATAAAATAACAAATATAAACAAAAAAACAACCAACAAAAATAATAAAAACAATAAAAAACACAAAAAACAGAAATATTAAAAAATATTATACCTAAACTATGGAAACTATAATCGCCGTCATTACTTCCACAGGAATGCTCATAGCAGGTTCATTAATTCTCGGTGTATGTATCCTATGGTATATTGGTGACCAAAAAGAAAAAAAGCTTGAAGAAAGAATAAAAAAATTAGAAAACCAACTAAAAGAAAAAGAAGCATAAAACATAACAACCAAAAAAACCGATACAACCATAATATGTGGATATTCAGCGAAAATGTCTTTATCTGGATAATTCTTACAGGAATACCATTTGTATTAGTAGTTCTTTACTTCTACCTTGACGAACAAAAAGAGAAACAGAAAAGAGAACAAAAAAGAGTAAAGACACTTGAAAAAAGAATAACGGAATTAGAAAAACAAAAAGAGAATAAATCTACTTACTTATTCCATTAAGCATTACATTACCTATTTTTCACAATTCAACACACATCAAAGTAGACTAAAAGTCGCTACGAAATGCAACGCATTTCTCACTCCGATGACAACAATAAGTACCTATGAAAATACCTTGAAAGTAAGAGAAAAAAACTGAAAAATAGAGTTAAAATAACGAAAAAAGGAATAAACAATGACATCAAACTTATACAAAATAGAAAAACACAATAACATGTTTACACTTTTTTTGATTTTAATATCCATTTTTAGTTTGATATTAACAGCATATCTAATCATGTATCCAAAAAATTTTGAAGACAGATATCCTTTTCATAATGTAATAGTAGGGTCAACATTTGTTAGCGTATGTTTCACTGGATCCATCGCTTCAATTTATCCGAATCCATGTGGAAAAATTCTTTCTTCCAAAATGATAAATAATTCAAATAAGATCCATTTTGCAAAAAAACTAAATTTTCAGGGGCATCATTATCCATGTGAAAAATATTCAAACCACACTTTAAAAACAGGTAAAAAGTATTTTTGCGCTACCTGCTCAGGACTTCTATTCGGGGCTATATTAGGAATTATTGGTTCTATTTGGTATTTTTCTGGATACTTCCCAGTAGAAAGGATATCAATTTTAGCCCCACTGGCTATGATAAGCGTTTTCTTTGGATTATTTCAATCTGTTCTACCAAAAATGAAAAGAGCTTTGCCACGATTTTTTGCTGGAAAATCATTAGTTACAGGCGCTTTTATACTGCTTGCGAGTTTAGACCAAGTAATCAACAGTACCTTTATTGATCTTTTTTATGTTCTTATTAGCATGTTTTGGGTCTTAACGAAGATCAACCTTTCTCAAAGAGAACATAGATTAACTTGTTTGAACTGTCCAAAAAAACATTGTGACCTTGACAAGAAGTTTATGGGTTAATCGGTTGTTTTTGGTCGGGTTATTTTGTAAAGTGCTCCTGTAATCATCAGAATTCCAAAGATTATCAGAACGATGAACCAAAAATTAAATTCTATGTTCAACATCGTTGTTAGACCCCAAAGAAGAATCATTATACCTAAAACTATACCACCAATAGCTCCGCCGTTTGGCAAACCAAAACAATCTTGTTCAGCCTTTTTTCTTTCTTGTCTTCGAGATGCATTTGTTCCAGTTTGCAAGTTAACTCCGCAGTTGGAGCAAAACTCAGCATTATCTTCGTTTTTAGTACCGCATTTTTGACAATAGACCAATAAAAAATCCCTCAGGTAAGCTGTTTAAGGTATTTTATTAATAAGGTTTACTGAGATATTGTCTATGGGGATCCAAGAATTTAACTTGAAGTATATTCAAAAGTTATCTGTTGGAATAAAGAATTATTGGAAAAATTTTCTTATTAAGATTAGTTGGAGGATAATGTTACTACATCTTTTTTGCAAACAATAATTTCTGAAGATAACATTTCTTTGTAAATCTTCAAAATTATTATTCTGATTCTCTCAGTTTTAGGATTAACATTAAATATTCTTGCCGTCTCAATAAGAAGGGATTCAGGACTAATTCCAATTGCGTATTGAACAACTAATCGCATAGCTTCTGCAATTTCTTCGAGTGGAATATGGTCGGGTTTTCTTTTAGTTCCAGGAATATCTGAAACCGGTACACGTACTGCAATGTTAATCGGTTTTTTTGGCCAAAGAAAATTTTCTCTAACTATAATTTTTTCATCATCTAATAGAAGATCCAAAGCTTCTCTTACTGCAGAAGTTATTCGTGGACCCAATCGTCTTACCTTCCAAGCTGAAGCTAATCTTTTAACAGCATAATCAAAGTGAACTGGACCTTCATTATTCACTAGTTCTTCTAAAAGCTTACTTTGCAAATCTCGGTTAAAATCAAAATGGAAAGCATTCTTTTGAATTGAACTGTAAGGATAAGTAGACGTTCTAACGGTAACAGTTGGTTTGAAAACTGCAATTAATGGATGAATTTTGTAGGGAACGCCTATCTTTTCAATTCCACTAAATTTAATTGTTTTTACCTCAACTTTTTCTGAAACACAATTCATTGATTCAACTGATTTAAGTTGAGTGGAAATATCATTTGATTTTGATTTATTTTCAAGTCTTTTCTTAAGCACTTCTTTTAACCGTTTTACTTCAGAGTCTTTTCTTGAAACCCAAGTTGGAGACCAGATCTTATGAATCTTCCATCCTAATTGGTTAAGAATTTGCTCTCTTAGTCGATCTCTATCTCTTGCACTGCAACTAGATCGATAGGTGTTTCCATCACATTCTACTCCTAAAATGAAGCTTTCAGGGTCTGAAGGATCTAAAATTCCTATATCGATTCTAAATCCACTAAAACCAACTTTTGGATTTATTTGATATCCCAAATTTTGAATTTCATATGCTATTGATTTTTCTATTTTGGAATTGAAAACATTTGGTAAGTCATAAGTTATTTTGAGAGATTTAGGACCTCTTTCGGCATAATTTAGATAGTGATAAAGAGTCTTTACACCTTCTGGGCTAGAATCTGACAAATTAATATTATTTGCTCTAATAGAAGTAACTAGAATTATTTTTTCCCTTGCCCGAGTAACAGCAACATTTAATCGACGCTCGCCACCTGGTTTGTTTAAGGGACCAAAATTCATCGTTATGCGATCTTTAAAATCACGACCATAACCAACGCTGAAAACCATAACATCTCGTTCATCACCTTGTACATTCTCTAAATTTTTAACAAAAAATCCTTCAAGTCGATCTTCCTTGAAAAAATGTTCAAAGGCAGGTTTTTTTCTTAGACGCCGTTCAATTGCTTCTTCAATAGCTTCCATTTGTGCAATGCTAAAAGTTACAACACCAAGAGTTTTTTTTGAATTGCGGCAAAAATGTTCAAAAACTAGATCTGCTACAGCTTCAGCTTCTAAAATATTTGTTCTTGAACCACCACGATCATAAATAGCATCTTTAACAAAGTGTAATTTTACTCCAAAATTCTCATTTTTTGCTAACGCTGAAGGAAAAGTGATTAAGGAATCATTGTAAAATCTAGAGTTTGAAAAAGAAATCAATTCTTCATGTTTACTGCGGTAATGCCACCTCAAAGTTTTTACGGGTAAACCAATTCCCAAAAATTCATCTAAAATACTGTCAAAAACTTCAACTTCCTCATCATTTACTTCATCCCAATCATAATCTTCAATTAGGGATTTCTGGAAAAATGATGTTGGAGGCAATTGCTTGTTATCGCCAGCAACAACAACAGTTTTTCCTCTATAAATAGAACCAATAGCATCTTCAGGAACTATTTGGGAGGCTTCATCAAAAAGAACCAAATCAAATTTCATCAACTCAGATCCTAGAAACTGACTAACAGAAAGTGGACTCATAAGCAAACAAGGTTTAAGTTTAAAAAGAAGGTGGGGTATTTTTTGCATTAAATTCCTAATAGGCATTAACCGTCTTTTTTTTGACGCTTCTTTTAGCAGAGTGTTAACTTCAGAATCAACGGCTTTTATTAAAATATCTTGGGGCTTTCGGCTATTTGCTTCAACTATGACTCTATTGGAAGAAAGCCGAATTAATTTTCGATCTAATTTCTTAAAATCATTTATCAATTGTTCATGATTTTCTCTTCGAAAATTACCTAATTTTGAATTTTCAGTATATAACCAATCAATCCATTCTTGATAAATCCCTCTTTTGAATATATCGATTATTTGAGAACCAGGAGGTTGACTCTCAACTAATAAACTAAAAAAAGAACCTAGACCTACTTCTGAAAAAACATTTTTTATTTTCTTAAAATCAATCCATAACTGTAAATCATCAATTCTGTTTCGAAGCTCTCCAATTCTGCTAAATAGTTCACTTAAATCCAGATCAGGTAGAGGTACAGTTTTTAATACTAAAGGCTTTTCAAACCGAGATTCAAATTTAGACAATAATTTAACAGTATTATCGTTACAAGTTGATAAATCAACATTTGAAGGAGCATATTCTGGGCCTTTGTAAAGAATTTGGGCAAAATCATTTGAGATTGAAATACCATTAAATAGTTCTTGTATTTTTTTTGTCCATTCAAGTACAGAAATAATCTCAGTCCAATTTGAGTTCAAACCCGAAAATCTAAAACCAAATTTCTTTTTCAGCTTAGTTTCATTATTTTTAAATTCTTGCTCTTTTTCTCTAACTAGTTCAGATCTTTTTAATTCATTTAGCAATTCGTTATAGTTTGTTTGATTGTCAATTTTTTGCATTTTTATTGGTTCATCAGTTAATATGCAAAGTGTTGAGAGTTTGCGATCCAATTCAATAGCCCATTTTTCTAGTTTGGATAGATTTGTTTCGTAGATCGATATGTTTGAGTTAAAAAAACAATTTTCGGGAATTAGCGGAAGCAAGTTATTCAATAATTGATTCCAAGTTTTTACTGATTCTTGCAGTTGTAATCCTATTTGTTTAATTTTTTCTAGGGGAGCAGAAGGAAAAGTCGTAAGTTTAATCAATACTTCAGGAACTTTATTAGTTCCTGAAAGAGCAACTATTTTTGAGGCGTTTTCAATTGCTTTTTCAACATGTTGAAAATTGGTTTCATATTCTTGATAGAAATGACCAACTAATTTCTTAGTTAACTCTTTAGAAGAATCGATTGAAGATTTAAGCTGTTTAATTCGTCTGATTTGTCTTAAATCTTCTAAAACTGAAGAGGGAGTTTTTCCAGTTAAACTTCGCAACGCAATGCTTTTTTGGTCTTGATAATAACTTGAACGGAACAAACGCAAAAAACTGTTGTAGGGTCCACTATAGCGTCGGATGTATTCTTCAACATCTAACTCAAAGATCTTATTTGTGTATAGTTGTTTAATTCTATTGGTTAGTGTTAGGTACTCAACATAATTTTCTTTTATTTCTTGAAATTTTGGATGTTTACTGGGTAAATTTAAAGGATTTAGCCAGTGAGACTCAGGTTTGAAATCGGAAAAACAGAGATTTACCAATTGTGTTAGCTGCTTAACCCGATTAATTGAATAATTTGTATTTGGCAGATCAAATAATTGTGATAATTCATTTGCTGTTGAGATCCAACAGCCAATTTTTAGTGAGGTATTTTTAACAAATGTTAAAAGTTCTTCACGTTTTCTGAAAAGTTGATTTTCATTTAAAATATTAGGTCCTAAAAATTTGGGTAGTTCAGACAAGATTTTGGAAATTTCTAATGATCTAATTGGATCTAAACTAAAAATCGAAGAATTGTATTTTTCCATTAAAATGTCTCTGGTTTTTTTGCACCAAAGTTTTAGTTTTTTATGGTTTTCTGCTTCGTCTAAAAGTAAATCAAGTTTTGGATTCATTACCCAATTAGCTTCGGGTTTTGGGCTTTCTAGAGGAATTGTACCTATTTTTAATAGCCAATTTATTTGATTAAAAGTAAAGACTGGAGAAAGGCCAAGATTTCTGGAAAATTGAATAATTTCTGATTGTAATTTTTTAATTGATAACAGTAGTGTTTCCAGAGATTTCGAAAGATCAGAACAAATTTCCATATCAAAATTGTTGCCTAAAAAACCATACCAGGGAAAATCGGATTCATCAACGACTTTCCAAACGCTTTTCAGGGTAGTCATTATCTCCAAAATTTCACTTATTCGCAAAATATTTAGATTTTGAATATCAGGCAGCTTTACTGAAATAAATGGAACTTTCTCAAGACTGGATAAGTAACCTAGAACTTCATATGGAGTTTTTTCTAGAATTGTATGTTTCTTATGAAGCAAAGTAACATATTCAGTGAGTTTATCTCTTTGATCTTTTAATCGCTCAAATTCGTCTAATGAAGGAATTTTTGTAGGGACAAGTTGTTCATCTAGACTTTTTTTCAGCTCAGCTACTACTTCACGCTTATTGGCTTTGTTGCTATGAAGTTCAAGGCAAAAATGTGAAAGTCCTACAGATCGTAATCGTTTATACACAATTTCTAATGCAGCCATTTTATCACTAACAAAAAGAACAGATTTTCCTTGAGCAATACACTCACTTATTATATTAGTGATAGTTTGACTTTTTCCAGTACCAGGTGGACCTTGCATTACAAAACTTTGTCCATTTAAAGCATAACTTATTGCTACTCTTTGGCTGCTATCAGCATCTAATACCTGAAAAACCTGTTTCGGATCTTCTATCTCATCTATATTCTGTTCACTGGGTAAAGAATCCTTCAATAAACCAGTTTTTTGATTATCTGTTATCGCTCGTATAAGCGGATGTTTTGATATCGATTCTTCATTAGATTTGAGATCTTTGTAGATAACAAGCTTGTGATAAGAAAAAAGACCAATTTCGACAGTTCGCTCAATTTTCCATCCAAGATTATTTGCAATGTCTTCAACTGAATTCAAGTAATCGTCTAAACTACTTTTTAAAAGAAAATCAGGTAAAGGTGGAAATTCCACTTTTAAGTCATTTTCTAATTTAACTTGTAAAGCTGGATTTAACAATATTTCTTCTTCAACAGATGGAATGGAGATAGTAAAAGGATCACGAACAGAATCTCTGGTGAGTATTATTGGCACTAGTAATATAGGTGATCTAATTTCTTCAGAAGATGGTTCTTCTTTCCACACTAACTTTCCAAAAGTGACATATAATACACGTACTCCTCTTTCACGATAGTCTGAACGCGAGCGTCTACTCAGATTTTTAAGAGTTCGTTCTACATCTTTTCTTTTGGCTGTTTTGCTAACTATTTGTGTTAGTTTGGGTTTAATATCAACAGTAAAAGGGTATAGATCGGGTTTAAAATTTTCTTTTTCTTCATTGTTTTCTGGATTTTCAGGAGGCAACCAAAATTCTAATTTCTTTTTCCTGAGAAGCAGTTTACTATAAATTGTAACCATATCTGGATGAGAAATTGAAAGAGTACCTCGTTTTGAAGGTTTGAAATATAATAAACGGTTTCTTTTTGAAAGGTCCATGAGTCTAGATTTCCAATTTTCAATTCTTTTTTTTAGAAGAAAATCATTTGGAAGATTTTCCAATCCAAACTCACGGGTCGACATTTGTCTACCGAACTACTCACAATGGAATTTAACAGTTATCGCTATGACAGTG
>JAUWJK010000114.1 GCA_030607735.1 Candidatus Bathyarchaeota archaeon | reverse complement strand
GTTTTTACAGCTTCAAAAACATCCAAAACAAAATCACCCTCTAATAGTTTACAGATAAACCAAATATGCCTATTTATCTATTTGAAATGAACCCAAAACGAAAAGAAATACGCGAGAAAAACAAAAAGGTGTAATCTTACGTTTTAATAAAAATTTTCTTTCCAAAACACAACACAAATACAAAAACCACAAAAACAAAACATTAACTCTCTAAAATACAGGTAAAAAATGGATTATTCACATTTCTAAAAACTTGTTCTTCTCAACGTTTCTTTAGCATAAAAGCAGCCCAACCAGCTCCAGCAAGCACATTAGCTCCTACCACCAAAATTCCCAACCAAAACAAGCCCCCACCTTGATTATCGTCAATAGAGGACAAATCAACTTTAAGTTCACCAATATCTGTTTTCACAGTTGCAATATCACCCTGAATTGACAAAATACTCCCTTCCAAATCCCCAAAAACCGTGCTAATTTCAACCAAGTCATCTTGAATATTTACAACTTTAAGCTCAAGATTATCCAAACTTGTCCTTAGTGAACCTAAATCTGTTTGAATAACCGCTAACTCTCCATCTAACCCAACAAGTCTACCGTTTATCTGGCCCAAACCAACTTGTATTTGCCCTACATCACTTTGAATAATAAAAAGGGAGTCCTCAATACTGCTAAGAGTAGCGTTTATGCCACTCAAATCTGTTTCAATTGGCCCCAAAACAGTATTTATAACAATAACTTCCTCATAAATTGACGTTATATTTCCTTGGATAACTCCAACAACACTATTTAGAGTCACAAGATTTCCCTGAATACTATTTATCTCCAATTCAAGTTGGTCTAAGTTAATCTTAACGATTCCCAAATCGCTTTGAATATTAACAACTTTTCCTTCAATACTTATCAACTTTGCATTTATGTCCCCAAGACTAACTTTGATAGTGCCAACATCAGTTCTAATTGATGCCACATCCCCTTGAACATCAACAATCCAAGCATTCAACTCGCTAAGGGTTTGACTTACCTGAAAACTCTCCAAATCAACTCCATCAACCAATCCATAACAAGTTGGATAAGAAGCATTTACAACCAACGCGTAAACCCCAACCAAAGCATCACAGGGAACATCATATTGTATCCTGTAAAACCCAACATCAACACTTTCCACAACGCCAGAAAGATCCAAGACTAACTCTCCGTCAAAATAAAGATTTGCTCCCACATCAGCTTCAACAGTCTCACCAGAAAGAGAAACTAAAACATAAAACTCTACCATCTCACCTCTAAAATACAAAGAACCAACATCAGCCTCAACATCAAGACTTGACAGCAAACCAAACGAACCAGTAGCATTACCATAACTTGGCAAACCAGCTAACAAACCAAAGCCTAATAAAACAATTAAAAACAAGAAGCTAAAATGTGCCCTATTAGCTCTCAACAAGAAATAAAGCCTCTCCTAACATCCTCAACAAAAACGCTTCAAAAACATACTTAACTCATATTCCAACCGTGAAACATTCTTCAAACAAAACTATCAATAAATCTTAACTAAAAAATTGAATAACGAAAATAAAAAAGGGAAAAGAATTATAGAATACCTAAGGTGTGTTGTTTGATAATTTACTATCTTTTAGATACTACCGTTTTAGAAAAAGAACAGGGTATGCGACTAACTTTTTTTGACCCATCTCAAAACAAGTATAAAGAAATACTTGACACCGATTATCGACCATACTTTTTCGCTCTTTATCCAATGCCCCAAGATGATCTAAAAGTAATACAAGAACACAAAATAAGAACAAGTGTAGTTGAGAAAAAAGATTTTTTCACTGGTCAAACATTGAAATTAACAAGAATTGAACTAAAAGATTTCTCTAATCGTCAACAGTTATCTAAGAAATTAAGCAAGTCGTGGGAAACAGATGTTGGCGTGGTTTTAAGTTACATGTACGACAAAAACCTAGTTTTTGGAGCTCAATACAAAATAGAAGATAAACAGATTATTCCTCTTTATAATGTTCCAAAAAAAGACTTGGAGGCTTTTGAGAGCGCTTTCTTTGAGATAAAAAAAGTTGATCCCGAAAAATACAAGCTTTCAAAAAAACTATTCATTCTTTGTTCTCAACCTGTCCCACAAGTTTCTCTTGAAAGACTTGGAATAACAAAACAAGTTGACCTTGAACAATTATACTTAATGTTCACGCTAGCAAGACTAACAAACACGCCCCTTTCTAAAACATATCAAAATCGACAGGTTAGTACATGGATAAAATCATATCTTCACAATTACCTGAGAAACAAAAACATTCTAATTCCAACGCCAGACGAGTTGAGAAGAGGCGAAACAGTACACACAATCAAAGGAGCTCTAACCCTAACTCCAAAACCCGGAGTTTACTTTAACACAGTAGTTGTAGATTTTGACAGCATGTACCCAAGCTTAATAGACTCCTTTAACCTCTCCCACGAAACAATAGACTGCGCTGATGATGAATGCAAAAGCAATAAAGTACCAAACCTCTCGCATTATGTTTGTACAAAAAGAAGAGGCATCTACTCCATACTAGTTGGTTCACTAAAAGACCTAAGGATCCATTGGTTTAAACCCCGATCCAACAACAAAACCCTGTCAACACAAGAACAAAAACTAGCCAAAGCCACTTCTAATCTTCTCAAACTGATATTGGTTTCAAGTTATGGAGTAGTTGTTAGAATACAGGGTTTATCACGGCCTTCCCTAGCTGAATCTATCACAGCTTATGGTCGATACAGCCTGGGAGAAGCATATAAGATCGCAGAACAAAAAGGATTAAACCCAATCTACGGAGACACAGACTCACTATTTCTAGAAAACCCAAACGAACAAGAAATAAACTGGCTAATTAAAACCATAAAAAATAAGCTAAAACTAGATCTGTCAGTTGAAGAAAGATACAACTTATGCGTACTTCCCAAAGCAGCAAAAGCCTATTTTGGAATAAGAAAAGACGCGACAATTGACATCAAAGGACTAACCGCAATAAAATCTAATTCCCCAATTTTTGTTCACAACGTTTTCAACAATTGTATTCAAGAATTAACAAACATAAAAAATAAACTGGCCCTCATTAAAGCTAAAGATAGGATAAAAATAATTGTGCAAAAAGCTTTGGGTGATCTTACAAAGGGAAATGTTCCAATAAAGGATCTTGAGTACACGGTTGTAATTCACGATGACCCAAAAGAGAAATTGAAAGGAAAATTTTTTCATCAACCCTACCAATGCGCAATTCAACTCTTAAACACAGGCAAAACCGTAAAGAGGGGCGATACGATGCATTTTGTAAAAGTCAAACCTTTCAAGTATCAAAGAAAAAAATTCACAGTCAAACCCACAGATCACCTAACTAACCCACGCGAAATCAACATAGAAGACTACAAAAGAAATCTAATAACCGCGCTAAATCAAGTCTTCAAACCAATGGACATCAAAATTCGATATAATGAGAAAAGTAAAGGTACCCTTTTAGATTTTCTACACAAATATTAATCACCAAAAAATTAGAGATAAAGATAATTATGGAATAATAGTTGATTCAACAGGTTAATTGGATGAAATCTAACATACCACTAATCTTTTTTAAATAGATCAAAATAATATTAACAAAAAGAGTGGTGTACATGAAACTAAAACTAGCTGCTCATCAGATCAACTTTCAATCAAGCAAAAAACAAAATTTAGACATAATACTTCGCGTTTTAGAAAAAACTAAAGCTCAGATTCATGTGTTCCCAGAATACTCAATGGGCACCCCACACAATGGATTAACTCAATCTTTTGTAAAAGAAAACGCAGAACAAATAAGTGGTCCTTTTATTTCAAAGATCCTGGAAAAATCAAGAGAACACCAAACAGCCGTTGTGTTTACAGTTTTTCTCGCTGAAAACAATCAAATCTTTAACACTGCAATACTTGCAGAAAACGGCAAAATCAAAGCAACCTACAAAAAAATCCACCTATTTGATGCACTAGGACACAAAGAATCTAACCTGTTTTCCTCTGGAGACAAAATTACAATAGCACAAATCCAAAACTTCACAGTAGGACTAGCTATATGCTTTGATCTAAGATTTCCAGAACTATTTCGCAAAATGGCCCACAAAGGAGCAGAAATATTCATAGTCCCTTCAGC
>JAUWJK010000116.1 GCA_030607735.1 Candidatus Bathyarchaeota archaeon | reverse complement strand
TTATGGTTAAATCAAACAGAATCTAAAAGAAGAGATAAATTAAGTATTATGGCTGAAATTTTAGAAATTTCAAGAAATGGAACTTTAAAGACACAAATTATGTATAAAGCTAACTTAAGTTTTACACAACTTAATGAATATCTTAGATTTATGCTTAAAACTCAGTTATTAACCAAATTTAATGCAAACGGAAAAGACATATATGGTGCAACCAAAAAAGGTGAAGATTTTTTGCAGCGTCATAGTGAATTAACTGAATTAATTCAAAACGCAGAAATCTCTAAAAATCAAGTAAAAGTGCCTCCAGCTAATCTTTTAAGGTAATTTTATTTATAGTAAATTCTTTTGAATTTTTTATTTGTCCTTTCTTTTTAAAGAAAGTTATTCAAAAATAAGTTTTGTAATATTATCTATATCGGAATACCATTTTATTACCAAATTATCTCTAATTTTACCAAGGGAGAAGGATCTAGAGGAGACTGTGTTTCTTATTGGAAAAAGATAGACATTTCAAGATTATTTATTTTTTGTTTCTCCTTCCTTTTGTTCTTTGTTTCTTGTCTTGGTTATATTTTCCAGTTTTTGCTAAATGGCTAATAAACAATATTTATGGTTATGAAAGTAGTTCGGTTATAGAAAATTATCTCTGGAGTGGAATTGTTAGATTTTTTTACAGTTGGTATACGTTTATTGCTATTGGTTTGGCGGGTATGTGGATAGTAGCAGCTTATATTTCAAGAAAAAAAGAATTCAAAAATAGTCAATCATTTTACCCGATGGTTTCTTTTGTAATACCTGCCTTTAATCAGGAAAAAAATATCGCAGCTTGTATTAATAGTCTGTTTAGCTCTGCCAATAATTATGAAGGGTTATGTGAGATTTTGGTAGTTGATGATGGAAGCAATGATTGCACTTATGAAATAGCTTGGTCAACTATTATTAATAATCGTAAAAAATACCCCAGAATATGTGGAAAAGTGATTAGGCATTCTTCGAATTTGGGAAAAATTGATTCTCTTAAGACAGGAATTAATAGAGCATTAGGGGGTTTAATTGCCATTGTTGATTCAGATTCTGAATGGACTGAGGATACACTTGTTGGGTTAGTAGATTTCAAATTATCGAATAATAAACATGTCGTAACAGGGTACACACATCCCAATGGGCAAGGTTCTGAAGGAAACTTGATTGTAACCTTGCAAAGGTTAGAGTACAGTCAGGGTCTAGGAGTTGGACGATGTGCTCAAGGATTAGGAGATAATGTAATAGTAGTTTCTGGAGCAATTGGTGTTTATGATGCTGATTTACTTCGCGAAGTAATTGATGAGCGCGATATTAGAAGTGTAACTGAAGATTTAGAAATAACATTGGAAATGCATAAAAAAGGTGCCAAAATTGGATATTATAGTTTTGTAAATAGTACGACGGTTGCACCGACAAACATATCTACTTTATGGCATCAACGTTTGCGTTGGTTTACTGGTTGGTTACACAATACACTCTCCATCCACCGAGATTTGATGACTAAACTTTCTTGGGTAAGTTCTCTTCTGTGGTATTGCTATATTTTTGAGTTTGCTGGAGCAATAATGGATCTAGTATCCGTGTCGGTTTTCCCATTTTTGTTGTGGTTCTCTCCAGACCCAACACTGTTTATTCTTAATCTTTTTGTGTTTGTTCCTTATGGATTATTTATTGGACTAATTATTCAAGCAATGTCACTTCAATTTGCTTATGGTAAATCAAAACCTAAATTATTACTTGTTTACACTCCACTATACCCTTTGTTGAGAATAATCAATGTTTTAGCACGTTCTAAGAGTATGATTAATTACTTAGCGGGAAATAATGGAAAGTGGCATAAAAATGAAGCATAATCCATTTAAAGTGTTGTAATCGTGTCTTTGTGGTTACTGAATTGGAAATTAAAGCTGTATTATTTGATATGTTTGATACATTAATGATGATTGAACATGATCACGAGTTCTATATTCCTTCAATAAAAATGATGTATAATACCTTAATAAATAAAGGAATAAACGTATCTTTTGATGATTTTAAAAATGCTTACACTAAAGCGCGAAATGAATTATATAAAAAAGCAGATTTAAAAAATGAAGAACCACATTTTAATGAACGAATAGCAAAAGCGCTTCTTTTTTTAGGTTATAAATATTCTAAAAATAGTTCTATTGTAATCGAGTGTACACTAGCCTTTTGCAAGGAGTTCATGAAATATGTTCGAATAGATAAAGATACAAAAAAAGTGTTAACTGAATTATATAAAAAATACAAACTTGGAATTGTTTCAAATTTTGCAATCCCAGAATGTGTTATTAACCTCTTAAAAAGGGAAGATATTGAGAAATTTTTTAGTATTATAATTGTTTCAGGAGCTGTTAATAAACGAAAACCCAATGAAGAAATTTTTAAAACCGCTTTGAACTCTTTGAAAGTAACTGGTTCTGAAACAGTTTTTGTTGGTGATACATTAGATGCTGATATTAGAGGTGCTAATGATTTAGGTATGACAACCATATTTATTGAAAGACGTGTTCAAAAAGAGAAAAATTTTATCATTCCGGATATAAACGTAAAAACTTTAAAAGAACTGCTTTTTTGGATTAAGTAGAAAACCAAGTAACATAAAAAAAGTTTATATCGGTTTTTTTCTCTCAATTAATTCAATTAATATCCCATTTGGGTCTTCAATAAACGCTATTAATGCACCTTTAGGTCCTAATTTAAACGGTTCATCTGTAATAGTTATTTTTGCATTTCTTAGTTTATTAATAATTTTACCCATATCTGTTACTTCAAAAGCTAAATGATCAAATAGACGTTGTTCATAATCTGCTTGACTAAAAATTTTTTGATTTCGATAAAAAGTAAGTTCTAATGTAGCTCCTTTTTCAGTTGGATCTTTTAGGAAAGCTATTTCAGCATTATTACTTGAAATCTGTTTGCGGTCTATAACCTCTAAACCTAAAAAGTCAGAATAAAACCTAATAGATTGATCCATATTACGAGTTCGAATACTAGTGTGTATAAACATAAAGTTATCACAGTTTACTATATTTTTTTTATGAATTAAGTAGCGTTTCTACACTAAAAAGGTAGGTATTTATCTTAAAAACATAAGGGTTATTTAACTCATTTTTTAGTTTTATTAGAAAAAGAACATTTATAAAACAGCTCCAATTAAATTCAATTAGAATTGAATTGCAGAGGAAAATTGGAGATGAATGAAAAACTAACCAATCAAGAAAGCCTCCCAGTTCACAAAACAGGCCTAATTAGCTTCAAGTTTTCAAATATTGGAATTTTTGATTGGGATCGCCCACTATCAACGGTTAAAACAATGACTGAGAAGCATGGTTTTAAACCCTATCTTTACGTGAAGGTGTTTGGTGTTGATGAATTATGGGCAATCACCTCACTTCAAAGTTCTAATGAGTTTGAAAAAATAGAGAAAGAACCAATTATCGCATATACTGCTTCACTAGAAAATGCGTTACCCCTGAATTTATTAGCCATTGACAAAATTGTAAAAAACCAACTTCCAGTAGGCTATATTTTTTTCAGAAAAAAAGATGAAAGCATAAAACTACAACAAATTAAAAAATTATTGAAGAAAACCGGAGTCCCATTTTTAATTGGAGAAATAAATCATCCTGAAGGATATTCTCATTTTGCAGCTTATACTATTGAGAACAAGAATCTTCAGGATCTAGCGCGAGTTGCTCACGAGCTTATGAGAAGTTTAGAGTGTTTGAGATGGAAGGGTTTTCTTGGAGTAGAGCACATCTGGGAGGGAGCTGGAGAAAAGCTGAAAAACAAAATGCAGATAGCTAAAGAGTTGCGTCTTCAAATTAGTCGTTGGTTAAGAGCAATACCATAAATAATTGTGATAACTGTGCAAATCTGCTTTAGATAAAACCTTTGAAGGGCTCAGATGGTTCCTCCAAAAATCTGTTAGAGTTAACCTGGTTTTGTATGCTGAAAACGAATTAGATTTTTTCT